>CAZAWX010000074.1:0-15573 GCA_964488985.1 uncultured Ectothiorhodospiraceae bacterium | reverse complement strand
CCGAGCCTACATGGACGTACTTGCGGCGTGTCTTGTGAGTCAGTCCTTACCCTACGCAATGCGCAAACCAGGCCTTGCAATGAGTGAACAGGATTTTCGCACAGCTATTTAAGCGGTATCGTTGAATGGACAATAATCATGCAGGCAGTACACGCAGATACCGGAACGGATTTATGGTCTGGTGCATGTTGTCTTTAGTGTTGTTCAGCATACTTCCCTCTGTGAATTGGATATTTTCTGGCGCATCGATTCCTTTGACAGATACACATCGGCTGTTCAATCTCGATTTGGCGCATGGTTATATCAATCGATTTCTTTATCGCCAGGGTATTTCCGGGAATTTTAAGCGCGTGGTCGTAGGCCAAAAAGGATGGATGTTTTTGGGTAACCATTATGACAAAGTGATGGATAAGGCACGGGGTAGAGCCATAGCAGAAACATCCCCAGCGAATATCAGCAAGAGTATTCTAGAACTAAAAAAGCGCCAGGAATGGTTGGCTGCCAGAGGGATCAAGACTGTATTTGCCATTGCACCGAACAAGCACACGATCTACCACGAATACCTGCCTGCAAAGAACCAACATGCTGTACGTAACCCCACTGATGCATTCCTGGCGCGCGCCCGTGCTGTAAAGTTGAATGTGGTGGATCTGCGATCTGAATTGCTCGAGGCCAAAGCCAAATCTGCACCCAGGTGGCTTTACTATAAGACGGACAGCCATTGGAACCGTTATGGTGCATTTCTGGGCTATCGATATTTACTGTCGGGCATTGATCGTATTTATGGCACTAAACTGAAATCGGTTAAATTAACCGACCGGCATTGGACCACTCGTGGTGGTGGAGATCTCTCTCGATTACTTAAATTCGATACCTTACTGGACGGCAATGTAGACATGGATTTCGAGATCTCTTACAAGGGGTCCGATGCGCTGTTGTGTATTCAGAACCTGGATATCCAATCTGTTGCGCTTGTAGAAGATTGTAAGAAATCAAAAAATCATAGTGCCGAGGTAAATTCCCATTCCCGAGCCAGCTTTAACCAACATGCATTAAACAACTTGAAAGTACTTTGGCTACGTGACTCATACGGCAATAACAATAGCATGTTGTTGCAACAAACCTTTTCGACGGTATGGGAAATGCATTACAACAATTTTGTGAAAGTTGATTGGCACTCGGTCATCGACAAATTACATCCGGACATTGTCATTTATCAGGTCGTGGAAAGAGCAATATTCGGGCGAGCGTTCCAGCAGCAAAAAAATGCCAGGGGCGGGTAGCACAAACACCTGAACATTACGCTCAGCGGACGCCGCGGCGCATCTTTGCAGTGCAGTCCAATGGGCAACCTGAGTCGGTGCTATAAATAGATTTCAGTTTTGTGCAGCCCAGATCAGGCGGCCGCTTTCACGCAAGTCATAACCGCCAAGGCGTTCGGCGAGAAGGAAGGTATCATCGGATTTGATTTCATCGAGAAGACGTTGCAAAAGCGTCCGGAAATACAGGCCGCGATCACAGACCAGATCGAGGGATTCCCAGCCGGTGGATATAAAGTCCAGGCCAGCTTCACTGGCTGTGGCACGGGTGCCGGGCGCAAAATCCGCCAAATCGTCGCGTAACAGGGCAGCAGCTTCGCGGCCAGTGTGGACGGGATCAATGATGTCGAGTTGTTGAACCTCAATCTGAGTTTTAGCAAGTGTTTCTGCAAAATATCGCCAGGTTCCGGAACCGTGTTTGCGGCCGACGATTCGGGGTCGGTTTGAAAGTATCGCACCAAGATCGACCGGGCCGTGTTCTGGCGTGTATGCTGGATTCACAATCAGTCCCTGTTCGCGACTGTACAGGCGTACCAATACCCATTGGTTATGCTCAGGAAAGCGTCGAATCAGGGCGGGGTGGCGCAGGTAGCTCTCGGCTGTTGGGCCCCAGTGTATGAGACAGGCATCGCAACGTCCGGCGGCCAACAGGCCGAGACCGAGTAGACTGCCCGTAGCGGTGTACGCTAGCAGGGCACGAGTGTCGAGTTCAGTACACAACAAAGTACTCAAGCGCAACAGTAGCGCATCATCCGCACCGGCAATGACCAGTCGATCCGTCAATACACCACCATGGCTTGATTCGGTCAGCCATTGATCCACCAGATCTTTTGGAAACAGCCATTTGCCGGTTATTTTGGTGCCGGGGATACGGCCCTCGGCGGCTAATGCGTAGACCTTTTTCTCATTGATTTGCAGGTAAGCTGCGACATCATGGACACTCATAAACCGCACGCCATGATCAGTTTCCGGCGACGTGGCCGAAGGCTTGAGATCCCGTTCGCTTGACTTGGGCATAGGCTAGTACTCCATCAATACAACCTTGTTTACTGGTGTCGGGAGTCAGCCCCTGTCCGTGACCGTTCCAGGTGAGGTTTTAGTGGCGGTTTGCGATCGTATTCGAGGCGTTCAATGCCACTGTAGACAAGAAAGTGTTTGCCTTTGGCCCGGGCGACCATGATGAGTCCCAGATCCTGGGCCAGTTCCAAACCCATGTGGGTGACGCCTGAGCGTGACAAAAGCGCGGGGATCCCCATCAGCGCAGCTTTCATGACGATTTCCGAGGTCAGGCGCCCGGTGGTGTAGAAAATCTTGTCACCGCCCTCGATCCCGTCGAGCCACATATAACCGGATATGGCATCTGCGGCATTATGACGGCCGACATCTTCTATGAAATTAAGGATGCGATCACCATGACACAAGGCACAGCCGTGCACGGCACCGGCGCGTTTATAAATTTCGTTGTAACCGGAGATATGCTGCAACAAGTCGTAAATCAGCGACTGGCGCAGTTCGATTTGCGGCACTTTAAGATCATAAAGATCGTTTAATGTGCAGGAAAATACGGTGCCTTGGCCGCAACCCGTGGTCACTGTTCTTTTTTTCAAACGAGCTTCCAAGTCAGTGATCCCGCAGCCGTTTTTGGTTCTGACATTGACCTGCTCACGCTCCCAGTCTACCTGTACCGAAACGACGTCCTGGAGATTTTCCAGCATGCGTTGATTGCGTAAGTATCCCAGAGACAGGGCTTCGGGATGGCAACCCAGGGTCATGAGCGTGACAATCTCGCGATCATCAACTTTCAATGTTAAAGGGAATTCCCCGGCCACATGCAGTTCACGTTGTTCACCATATTCATTCGTTGCTGTAACGGCGTGGGTTGGCGCGAGTCCTGCCTCGGTCATTTGCGGACGGTACATTTCAGCCACCGGTAACGCTCATGTGTCTGAAGATGACCGCTTTTCGATTAATATCAAAATCGTGGCCTTTGGGTTTAATGGCCATGGAATCGAGCAAAGCCTGGCGCAATATGTTCTGATCGCCGGGATGCTTGCGCAGAATCTGGAGTAAATCCATTGAATGCTCCTGTCCAAGGCATAGCAGTAAAAGGCCTTGGACTGTGACCCGGACGCGGTTGCAGCTTTCACAAAAATTATGTGAGTGTGGAGAGATAAAGCCCACCTTGCTGGTGGTGCCGGTTACAGCCCAGTAACGAGATGGGCCACCAGTGGTTTCGGTGCTGGGAAGCAACTCGTATTTGTCGTTAATGATCTTGCGTAACGCATCGCTGGACATGTACGTGTCGGCGCGGTTGTGATCGTCAATTATCCCTAGGGGCATTTCTTCAATGAATGAGATGTCCATATCCCGATCAATAATAAACTGCACCAAATCGAGAATTTCATCATCGTTCTGACCGCGCATGATAACGCTGTTAAGTTTCAGGCGTTTAAAACCAGCCCTGCCTGCGGCATCGATGCCCCGCAACACCACATCAAGATCGCCCGTGCGGGTAATTCGTTTGAAACGATCCGCACGCAGACTGTCGAGGCTGATATTAATTCGTGCGAGGCCGGCCTGACTCAGTTCCGCTGCCAGTTTTGCCAATTGGGAGCCATTACTGGTCAGAGTCAGTTCATCAAGACCAGGCAAGGCCGCAAGTTGTTCCACCAACCAGACAATGTTCCTGCGCACCAGTGGTTCGCCCCCGGTGAGGCGTATTTTCGTCACACCGAGCCTGGTAAACGCCTGCCCTAGCGCCAGCAATTCCTCGAGGCTCAGTACCTTGGCCCGGGGTAGAAATTTCATGTCTTCGCTCATGCAGTAAACACAGCGAAAATCGCAGCGATCAGTAACCGACAGGCGTACGTAGTTAACCGTACGATCGAAGCGGTCGATGAGTTGGTTTTGCTGTTTCATGGGCGGTCCATGCTAAATGTGCGGCCTGATATTTTATCTGTTTTGCAATTGTAACCGCGATTTACTTAGGCAAGTACGGGTGTTTTACGGGTATATTTCTGAGGAATTACGATATTGATGCTCAATTGAGACAATTTGTCCCTATTTTTACATTCGAGGCTTTCGAAAATACCGTTGTAAGCTATTGGCTCTTGCCTGACTGGGGTTCTGACCTTAGCCTGCCAGGTGTCCCTAAGTCTGACTTTACCCATGGGTAAAGCAATCTGGAGCCGATACGGTAACGCGTCTTATGCAAAAAATGCCTGGAAAACCTGTTCCCGGATCTGCGCAGCAAGCTGTTTCAGTTCTGGTAGAACGGCGCCTGTCGAGTAATGGACGTTGGAGTCAGTATCAATGGCAATGCGTCAGTGTACTCGCCTGCCGTGAGATGGCTGCAGAGCAAGGGGGCTGTACGCTGGTCAATGAGGATCCGGAAACCGCAACGAGCCGCTATATCTGGTCAGGGCTCAATATTGAGCTGTTTAAAGATGGCTGCGAGAGTTATTGGTACAATCTGCTCAGCGAGATACCTTATCTTTTTGTCATCTGTTTTCACGATGATATGAACGACGACGACGATCCCAGGGCGTTGCAACCTGTACTGGTGACACCGAACCAGGATGAGGCCAACGCACACATGGAATCTGAGGACCAGGTGTTTTCCATCCCCATGCCCGATCACATCGTCGAGTGGGTCGAGGCCTATGTGATGGACCATTATGATCCTGTGATCAAGAAAAAACGTAAAAGACGTGATTGGGCGAAGGAGAGTGAGCAAAGTGCGAAACAACGACACTCAGACCGACAGCTGCACTGATACGGCCGAAGGGCAAAGCATTTATGGCCGCTGGTCGCGCCGTAAGCAGCGCTCGCGCGAAGAACAAACGCCACGGGATAACGTCAATGTATCTGTCGATGATGCAGGGCCCAATGACAATGTAACTGCGACACCACAGCCACCGGCGCTGACGGATGCGGACATGCCATCCCTTGAAAGTTTGCATGCAGACAGTGACTATAGTGGCTTTTTATCCACTGGGGTGAGTGATCAGCTACGTAACAAGGCACTGCGTAAATTGTTCCACAGTGCACAGTTCAACAGGGTCGACGGCCTCGATGATTACGCCGAGGATTTTACAAACTTTGACGTGCTGGGCGATATTGTGACCTCGGACATGCACTATGAGCGCGAACTGGAAGCGCAACGGTTAGCCGAGCGCGAGCAGCAGGACGCTGAGTCTGTTGAAGCGCATGCAGACGCCAAAATTGGCGAAAGCGCGCAGGCCGATGCTGTTATAGATACCGATACCGATACCGTCGAGGAACAGACAGTGGCCTGCGAACAGGCAACACATAATACCCACCATACCCGGGAATCAACTCAAAAACGGCTCGCCGATAATTCCCAGGATGCAGCGGTCATTGAGCAAACCGATCAGCAGGCGGATCCTTTAACATGACAATGTCAGCGCTGTCCGAATCTTCAACCCTATCGGATCGACTCAAGTGTGATGACGTGAATGGCACAGCCCGACAGGGGGCACTTGCGGCAGTGTTACCGCAAATCAAATCGCCGGCTTCTTTGGTTGGTTACCAGTCTCAGGGGCGTTTGCTTATCGTCGGCCCGGGTACAACGGTGCGTCTTGCTGCAGAAAGCGTCAGTACGGGATTGACCGTCACATTGTTGATTACAGATGCCGAAAACAGTTCCACATCTGTCACATCTTCGACTTCGGGAAATGCGGTTAAGGCCCGTAGCATTCAGGCTGAGGTAGCGGAAATCAGGGGCTATCTGGGTAATTTTCAAATCGATATTCATAGTGAGGGGGACGTTCGACCCCTGGCGCCTTCCGTGTTGACGGCGAATCAGCCCTATGATCTGGTGCTGGATCTGAGCAAAGAGGCGTATATCCGTACCGAAGTTCCTCCTACGGGCTATTTCGCTCCAGGCCGTGATGGTGAACGTATTCAGCAGGCACTCGATAATTTGGCGGCACTGGTGGGTGATTTCGAAAAGCCAAACTACTTAAATTACAACACCGATATCTGCGCCCATGGCGCCAGTGGTCTCAGCGGTTGCCGCCGTTGTCTGGACACTTGTCCGACAGATGCTGTCAAATCTATCGGTGAGCGAATTGAGGTGGATCCATACCTGTGCCAGGGCGGCGGCGCTTGTGCCAGTAGTTGTCCCAGTGGTGCGTTGCGCTATGCGTATCCGGCCTTGCCCGATTTGTTGTCGCGGATACGTACACGCGTTGATGTGTATCTGGATGCCGGTGGTGTGGCGCCCAGTGTGCTTTTATATGCAGGGGATGCTGGCAGCGACTGGTTACTTGAGCATGCACCAGAGTTACCTGAAAACTGCTTGCCGTTCGCCCTTGAGGAAGTGGCCAGCGTTGGCCTGGAGAGCTGGTTGTCGCTGTTGGCATTCGGTGTTTGCGGGATCGGCGTTTTATGTCCAGAGCAAACGCCACCGGCCCTCAAAGCTGTTGTCCATGAACAAATGGGGATTGCCCAGGCAATGTTGGATGGCATGGGATTTTGTGAAAAGCGATTTGTTGTGCTGGATGGTGGAACGTCATCTATCGCGCTACTGGGCGCTTTTTCTACGGCCATGATTGCCGAACGTGCGCGTTACCAGATCGTGGATGAAAAACGCACCACAATCCGACAGGCGCTGGATCATTTGTATGCCCAGGCACCAGCGCCTGCGGTTGTTTGGGATTTGCCCGCCGGAGCGCCGTTTGGCGAAATTCAAATCGACAAAGATAAATGTACGCTCTGTACCGCCTGTGTCACCGTGTGCCCGGCAGGGGCGGTATTGGCTGGTGACAGTTTACCGCAACTGAATTTTATTGAACAAAACTGCCTGCAGTGTGGTGTCTGTGCCACTGGCTGCCCGGAAGATGCCATCAAGCTGCACCCGCGTATTTTGTACCCATTTCAAGAGCGCACACAGCGACGTGTCATCAATGAAGATGCTCCCTTTCTATGTGTGCGCTGCAACAAACCCTTTTCCAGTACACGCTCGATCGAGATCATCATTAAGAAACTTGCAGCACACTGGATGTACGCAGACAACCCGGCGCAGGTTCAGCGCCTGAAGATGTGTGATGACTGTAAGGTCAGGGATATGTTTGAACAGGATACGCAACTGCTGGATGTGCATAAAGATTGAGTCTTCAGATCGGGCGGGACGCTTATCCTGCCTGATCTGACGCCTAAGTCAGACTGTTCCATGATTCAGTGCACAAAAAGACAGAATGTCCCATCCGGGATGCCAAGACCGATTTTTAATGCCAGTAGCTTATCCCAATTGGGGGTTATTTCCCCTTCCATTCCGGAAGCTTCTGGTGCGAAATTTGCATCACTTACAGGATAAATAATAAATTGTGACTGCCAATCAAAAGAATAGTGACATGCTGGCTGCGACTGCCGTCGACACAACTGCGCTGAAGGAGGAGGAAGTGAGTTGCGTACCTGAAGATCAGGTGCGCGCCCATGTCTATGGCCTGCTGGCCGCGCTGTTAAGGGCACCGGCCGGAGGTGATCTGTTGCGTGCGCTGGCCGCGATCGAGTTACCGCAGAATCTTTCCTCGACTACAGGCGACAATTTCACAGATGCCTGGCGGGTACTGAAACTGGCCGCAACCCGATCCCGTGAAGAAATGGTCAATGATGAATATCACACCCTGTTTATTGGTCTGGGACGTGGGGAGGTCATGCCCTATAGTTCCTGGTACATGACAGGTTTTCTGATGGACAAGCCATTGGCAATTTTACGTGGCGACTTGCAGGCCTTGGGCCTTGAGCGCCAGGAAAACGTACAGGAACCGGAAGATCATGCCGCCGCGTTGTGTGAATGCATGGCCATGTTGATTCCTGGTGATGCGCAAGCCGGTATTGAACAGACATTTTTTCACAACCACATTGAGCCATGGATGAAGGGTTTTTTTACTGACCTTGGCAATGCCCCGTCTGCGCAGTTCTATAAGGCGGTGGCGGAATTTGGCGAACAATTTATTGAATTTGAATCCAGGTATCTTGCCATGACGGCATAAGTCCCACGACTGCAGCCTGGGAAAAATAGCGTAACTACGACGAATATATTGATTGACTGGAGGGAGAAACGGATGCGAAACAAGACACAAGGTGGGCGCAGGACATTTTTGAAAAATGCAGCAATCGCCGGCAGTGCGGCGACTGTCGTACTCGGTGTAGATGCGCGACAAACCCCATCCGGCGAGGCCGCATCACAAGCTGAGGCCGGTACCGCCAAGGGCTATCATGTTACCCCCCATATCGAAAACTACTACCGTCTGGCCCGCGACTAGCCGCAGGTTCTGGTGTTGTATTCATTTCAGGAGACGAGTCCATGAAATTAATTAGAAAAAACAGCCATAGCCGGCCCACTGCAAAGGTACCCTCAGCGACTGGCGAAGCCATCGGTAGGCGTACATTTTTAAGCCGTTCCGGATTGACCCTTGGCGGTGGAGCAGTTGCCAGTATGTTGCCTCCGGCAATGATGCGCAAAGCCAGTGCTGCTACGGCCGCAGCGGCAAAAATTGATCGAATATACAGTGTTTGCACACACTGTTCGGTGGGCTGCGGGGTCATCGCCGAAGTTCAGAACGGGGTTTGGATCGGCCAGGAACCGGACTTTAAATCACCGTTCAATCTCGGTTCGCATTGCGCCAAAGGCGCTACAGTTCGCGATCATGGCCTGGGAGAAAGGCGGGTCAAATACCCGATGAAATTGACGGCTGGAAAATGGAAACGTGTCAGCTGGGACCAGGCCATCGACGAAATTGGCGATCAGATGCTGGAAATCCGCAAGCAGTCTGGACCCGATTCCGTGTACTGGCTGGGGTCGGCCAAACACAGTAATGAGCAGGCCTTTTTGTTTCGTAAACTCGCTGCATTCTGGGGTACCAACAATACGGATCACCAGGCGCGAATCTGTCATTCCACTACCGTCGCCGGAGTTGCCAACACCTGGGGCTACGGTGCCATGACCAACTCCTTTAACGATATCCACAACTCCAAGGCGATGATTCTGATCGGCTCCAACCCGGCAGAGGCGCACCCGGTGGCCATGCAGCATCTGCTGCGCGCCAAGGAAAGTGGCGGCAAGATGATTGTGGTGGAACCCCGTTTTACCCGCACCGCGGCCCATGCTGACCATTTCGTCCGTATTCGCCCAGGGACGGATGTGGCCATTGTCTGGGGCATGCTCTGGCATATTTTTGAAAATGGCTGGGAAGACCAGAAATACATCAGCCAGAAAGTCTACGGCATGGATCTGGTCCGTGAAGAAGTCAAGAAATGGACCCCTGAAGAAACGGAGCGGGTCACTGGCGCACCGGAGGCAGTGGTCAAGAAAGCCGCGCAGTTAATGGCTGAAAACAGACCCGGAACCTTGATTTGGTGTATGGGGGGAACCCAGCACACCATTGGCAACAACAACACCCGTGCCTACTGCGCATTCCAGTTGGCCTTGGGTAACATCGGTACCCAGGGCGGTGGCGCGAATATTTTCCGCGGTCACGACAATGTCCAGGGGGCAACGGATTTTTGCGTGCTGTCGCACTCATTACCGGGCTATTACGGACTGTCTGCAGGCGCCTGGAAGCATTGGGCAAAGGTCTGGGATGTTGATCTGGACTGGCTTAAAAACCGTTTTGACCAGACCAAAGTGGTCGGCGACAAGGGCAAAGAAATTTCGCCGATGAACTACAAGGGGATCCCGGTATCGCGTTGGATTGATGGTGTGCTTGAAGACAAGAACAACATCGGCCAACGTGACAATGTTCGTGCCATGGTCCTGTGGGGCCACGCGGTCAACTCTCAGACCCGTGGACCGGAGATGAAAAAGGCACTGGAAAAGCTCGATATGGTGGTGATTATTGACCCCCATCCAACCCATGCGGCCGTTATGAGCGATCGCAAAGAAGGGACCTATCTGCTACCTGCTTGTACTCAATTTGAAACGTATGGTTCGGTGACGGCATCGAATCGTTCCCTGCAGTGGCGTGACAAGGTCATCGAACCCTTGTTCGAGTCTCTGCCTGATCAAACCATCATGTACAAGTTTGCGAAGAAGCTTGGTTTTGACAAGGAGATGTTCAAGAACATAAAGGTCGTCAACCAGGAGCCAAAGGTCGAAGACATTACCCTGGAGTTCAACAAGGGAATGTGGACCATTGGCTATACCGGGCAGAGTCCGGACCGCCTTAAGGATCATGCAAAATACCGCCACACTTTCAATACCACCACACTGAAAGCAGAAGGTGGGCCGTTGGACGGTGAGTATTATGGCCTGCCATGGCCTTGCTGGGGCACTGCCGAGATGAAACATCCCGGTACTCCAGTACTGTATGACCCGAGCAAGGCGGTTGCTGATGGTGGCCTGACTTTCCGGGCCCGCTTTGGTGTCGAGCACGATGGCACCAACCTGCTTGCCGAGGGTGTCTACAGCAAGGGTTCGGAAATTCGTGATGGTTATCCGGAGTTCAGTCATAAAGTGTTGAAGCAACTTGGCTGGTGGGACGACCTGACCACTGCCGAGAAGACTCAGGCCGAGGGCAAGAACTGGAAAACGGACCTATCCGGTGGCATCCAGCGGGTTGCGATCAAGCATGGTTGTGCCCCTTTTGGCAACGCCAAAGCCCGGGTGATGGTGTGGACCTTCCCGGATAAAATTCCGGTCCATCGTGAGCCGTTGTATACCCCACGCAGGGATTTGTTGGATAAATATGCAACGGTCGAAGATCGCAAACGCTTTTACCGCTTGCCGACCCGCTACAAATCGATCCAGTCAAAAGATTATTCAAAGGATTTTCCACTGATCTTTACCAGTGGCAGATTGGTTGAATATGAAGGTGGCGGCGAGGAGCAGCGTGCTAATCCGTGGCTTGCGGAATTGCAACAGGACATGTTTGTAGAGATGCATCCCAAGGATGTCAATGACCGTTCGCTGGAAGATGGGCAGATGGTCTGGCTGCATTCTCCGGTGGCGAAGATCAAGGTCAAGGTTATGGAGACCCGCAGGGTTGCACCAGGAGTGGTGTGGGCGCCGTTCCATTTTGGCGGCATGTTCCAGGGCAAGGATTTGACTGACAAGTATCCACCGGGAACCGCACCCTTTGTCGTCGGTGAGGCTGCCAACACGGCGTTGACCTATGGTTATGACACTGTCACCCAGATGCAGGAAACCAAAGTTTCCCTGTGCCAAATCAAGTCCGCGTAAGCCGGTAAAGGAGAGCGAAAATGGCTAAAATGAAATTCCTTTGCGATGCTGAACGCTGCATTGAGTGCAATAGTTGCGTGGTCGCATGTAAAAATGAAAATGGGGTTCCCTGGGGGGTTAATCGTCGCCGGGTAGTGGTACTTGATGACGGCAAGCCGGGAGAGAAATCCATCTCGGTTGCCTGCATGCATTGTACCGATGCACCGTGCAAGGCGGTCTGTCCCGTGGATTGTTTCTACACCACCGCTGACGGCATCGTGCTGCACGATAAAGATTTGTGTATCGGTTGTGGGTATTGTTTTTATGCATGTCCTTTTGGTGCTCCGCAGTATCCGCAGAAAGAAGCCTTCGGTGTCCGCGGCAAAATGGACAAGTGCACCTTCTGCGCGGGTGGGCCAGAGGCAGATAATTCCGCCGCCGAGTTTGAGCGTTACGGGCGTAATAGAATTGCCGAGGGCAAGTTGCCCATCTGTGCGGAAATGTGTTCGACAAAAGCCCTGTTGGGTGGTGATGGGGATCAGGTTGCGGACATTTACCGCAAACGGGTGCTCAGGCGTGGTGGACGACCGTCTACTTGGGGCTGGGAAACCGCTTATCAGTCGGGCATATCCTGATGAGTCCCCCGAACATCGGTTGATTGCCGATGTCCGGGGCCGATTTCACATGTTTGCAACTTTTGGAGTGCAGTCATGAAAAAGATGCTTTTTATCACAGTGGTACTTACTGCTGGTCTGGGGCTGTCAGGCTGCTGGGAGTCATCTGATGTAACAATCTACAAGGCGCATCAGTACAAGGGTAGCAGGGATCCTCTGCTGAGCCAGAACACAGCCTCACGAGTAGAATCCCTGAACAAACGTTTCCAACTGGTACAGACGGATCGTTAACAGTGATCAGGATAAACTGATTTTGAAAATGGAGGATATCGAGTGATGACAACGTTAGATAAAAAAAGTCTCTCGAGCCGTAAACGGCGTTATCGCCGCATAAGCCTGTGGAGTTTTTTACTGATTGTTTCACTGTCCATGATCTTGCCACTGGCCAGTTATCTGTATGTCGGCATACAGGATGCCCAGGCACAAAATGCCAAGGCGGACAATAATCCCAGGGCAAATTATTGGCGTGCCATTCGTGAAAGTAATTCCGGTTATACCGCAGTCAAGGGGCAGGAAACCGGTGTTTTAATCCAGAATGGGCAAAACTGGCGGCAGATCAGAAACGGATTAGTGGCAAATTATGGCGGCTGGTTTCTGTTTGCCACCTTTGTGGCATTACTGGTGTTTTTTGCAGGTAAAGGCTCAATCCCAATTCACGAGGGCCGGTCCGGCAAGATGATAAAACGCTGGAGTAACTTTGAAAGGATCAACCATTGGTTGGCTGCCATCATGTTCATCATACTTGCGATTTCGGGGTTGAGTACGTTGTTCGGCAGGGCCGTATTGATCCCGTTAATGGGACTGCACGGGTTTTCAGCCTGGGCCGGGATTGCTAAAGGACTCCACAATAACCTCGGGCCAGTGTTCTCAATCACTGTTGCGATCATGTTATTGATGTGGATGCGCAAGAATATTCCAACTGCAACGGATATTAAATGGTTTACCAGTGGAGCTGGACTGTTCGGAAAAAACGGGCACCCGGATGGGGGATTTGTCAACGGTGGCGAAAAACTTTGGTTCTGGGTGATCTGTACCGTGGGCGTGCTGTCGATTGCGACCGGTTATCTTCTGGATTTTCCAAACTGGGGACTTGAGCGCGGGAATATGCAAATTGCCAATATCATCCATTCTGTCAGCGGTATCGCCTGGATTTCCTTCTGGATGGGTCATACCTACATGGGATCGATTGGATCGGAAGGCTCGCTGGAAGCGATGACGACAGGCTATGTCGATGAAAACTGGGCAAAGCAACATCACAACCTGTGGGTGGAAGAGCTTGCAAGGACTCCCCAGGCGACAACCAACGATGAGGAAGATGCCACGGTCGTCAAGGAGCAACCTGCCTGAAACGATTCCCAGTGGCAGTTTGTAACGCCATGCGTTCCAGCGGGGCAATGGCGACTTGTTTGCCCGTGCAGATTGATGGCGCGGACAGTGGCTGGGAAACTGCTTTTTTCATGCAGCTTGCAGGCCCGGAATCCAAGCTTGACCGGCGCAGTTTACGTGCCCCGGGCAAGACATTCAGTGTCGGACTCGAAGCCGATGTAATTGAAACGCAAGCCGCCGCAGTCGTGATCCTTCGTGGCGAAATTTACGTTCGTGATGATGATCCCCTGATCATGGAGGTTCTTTTGACCCCAGGCGAAGGTGGGGTACATCATGAGGCGTTGAAATTGTTATGCAGTCAACTGCACCTAAACTGGTTTTTCGGCGATCGGGAATTTGCATTGATTTATGCCCAGTCACAGCCACTTGATCAGCAATTAAGACAAGGCTTTAAAGATTTGTTAAATCAGGCCGTACGCCACGATGCACTCATTCGTATGAGCAGTCATTACGATGCGCAGGCTGCACTTGGTGAGGTCGCTAAAAATTACGCCCTGCGCGTTGCTGACAGGCGTGCCCTGAGGCGGCATTGAGGCGTCCCAGGAAAGCCATAAATCCGTTGAACACAATTCGCACACATCAATCCATGTGCTGTGCCTTGCCATTGCAGGGTGTAATGAAGTTCTTTATAGGCCTGCAATTGTTGGCCTTGAGTGCAGCGCTGCCAGGCCAGACGACAAGCCCATTTTTGCAAGCGCTCAAGGCGCGGAATCTGGAACAATTGGTGATGCTCGTGGAGCATGGGGCCGATGTAAATCAGGCACTGCCCGACGGCAAGACCCCGCTGATGCTGGCGAGCAGCCAGGGGGCAAGCCGTTTTGTGACGCTGTTTATTCAGGCAGGAGCGGAAATAAATGCCCGCACCAACAAAGGTGGAACCGCTCTGATGTATGCCGCCATCAAGGGCGATATCGTAACCTTGCAACTGTTATTGAAATCTGCTGCCGGGGTTGATTTGGCCGGCACCAATGGGTGGACCGCATTAATGTTGGCGGCAGCCAAAAACCATCGCCCTGTAGTGGCGCTGTTGTTGAAATATGGCGCAGATCCCAATCACAAGGATATTTACGGTTGGACGGCATTGATGCGGGCGGCGGATCTGAACCGAAGTGAAGCAGTGAGAGCATTGTTAAGATCAGACAAAATTCGACTCAACCAGCAAGACGATGCAGGCGCAACGGCGCTGCATCATGCCGCTGAAGTAAATGATTTTCGTATCGTCAAGCTGTTACTTGCTGCCGGTGCCGATCCAGATGTGCGTGATAATCATGACCGAACTGCCGAGGAACGCGCCCGCCTCAGGGAATTTTCAAAACTGGTAAAAATATTGCACGAACGACGTGGATAAGCGTTTGTTAGCAGTAGGCAGTATCGCTGATCCTGACCACATCTACTATTTGTCAATCAAACATAAGAATTGTTCGTGCAGCCAGCAGGCGCCGGTGGCATCAAATTCAGGTCTCAGCAGGGTTTATGCACCACATAGAATCTGTGTTCTTGAATATTCTGCGATAGGCCTGACTCTGGATTTGTGCTTGACGCGCGATTTAAAATCGTTGTGTCCATATTCAAGCTGTAATCGGGGGGAGAATTTTTTAAAAAACTTTTTAAACATCTCGCCACCATAACTACCCACAGCGTACAACGCGTTTTCAGTGGCATCAAATTCTATAAGAATCGTACACAATGGTTGTTTCGCCGGGCCGCCTAAAACCTCAGCGCCATGTGCCGGATCATACACACTCTTTTCTGAGCAGCAGAAAATGACGTCATCCCGCTTGATAATCTGTTGGCTATTATTCCGAAAACTGACAGTGTCAGTA
The DNA here is from genome assembly GCA_964488985.1 of uncultured Ectothiorhodospiraceae bacterium. GTDB lineage: Bacteria > Pseudomonadota > Gammaproteobacteria > HK1 > HK1 > CAZAWX01. The sequence continues at coordinate 185 of CAZAWX010000074.1, read as the reverse complement.
CGGTAGTTTATGAAACTTACAGCCTTGGCAGGGTGACTCATCTTGTGTGCGCAAATGGCTGAAAATGCGACGATTGAACGATTTTTACCGACCCCTCCGGGCCATAGGTAATCTGTGCCCGATTCTGTTTGCAGTGTCCTGGTCTGGGTGATGGGTTTACCAAGATTGAGCAAGAAGCATGGTGT
>CAZAWX010000073.1:0-15711 GCA_964488985.1 uncultured Ectothiorhodospiraceae bacterium | reverse complement strand
CGGTCGTCAAACTGGAACATGAACGCCACAACTTCGGCGGCCTCTGGCATTCCGATACGACGTATCTTGAATTACCAGCCATGGGCGCCATCCTGGTTGCCCGTGAACTCCCGCCCCAGGGCGGTGATACCTTGTTCGCCAATATGTACCTGGCCTACGAGACCCTGTCACCCGGACTCAAAGCCATGCTCGATGGCGTGATCGCAATCAACACCTCAGGCAAGGCCGCCGTCAGCCAAAGCCGAGAAGACCGTATAAAAGAACAGGGCGACCCCCTCCGCACACCCCTGGGCGCCGAACATCCGGTGATTCGCACCCATCCTGAAACCTGGCGCAAACTCCTCTACATCAACTACGGCCACACCCTCCACTTCAAGGACATGAGCGAAGCAGAAAGCACACCGCTGCTCAATTACCTCTACCGCCATCAGACTCGCCCCGAATTCACCTGCCGTTGCCAATGGCGGCCCGGCACCGTGGTGTTTTATGACAACAGAGCAACACAGCACAATCCAATCAATGATTACCACGGCTATAAACGAGTGCTACACCGGGTGACACTGGCAGGGGACAGGCCAGTTTGATGTTGGGGGGGTGCGCTTAAGAACTATTACGTCGGCACATACAACCAAGGTCAAAGTCCTTGCAAATTGAAAATAACTATTTCAATATGCAAGCATGATAAAGCGAAGGATCAGACAGCAGGTGACGGATGCCCTCGACCGCCAGGCGGCTGTGGCGCTGATCGGCCCACGCCAGGTTGGCAAGACCACACTGGCTCATGAGATTGGCGAGGAGAGGGGGGCGCTATACCTTGATCTGGAAGACAGCGAAGATCGCGGGAAGTTAGCGGACGCGAAACTGTTTCTGCAACAGTATGAAGATCGGCTGGTGGTGCTCGACGAGATTCATCGAGCGCCGGAGTTGTTCCAGACGCTGCGTGGCCTGATTGATAAAGGCCGGCGCCGGGGTCACAGGACGGGGCGTTTCCTTTTGCTGGGTTCGGCCTCAATGGATTTGCTGCGGCAATCTGGAGAGAGCCTGGCCGGACGTATCGAATATGTCGATATGCAGCCTCTCGATGTTACCGAGGTTGGAACCCAGGCAGGTGATTTGAACCGGTTGTGGATACAGGGCGGATTCCCGGACAGTTTTCTGGCCAGGAATGAAACAGACAGTTTCAAGGTGCGCAAAGACTTTATACGGACCTATCTGGAAAGGGATGTACCCCAATTCGGGCCAAGGATACCGGCCGAAACCCTGGAGCGTTTGTGGACCATGCTGGCAAACAGCCAGGGCACGATGCTCAATGCGTCACGTCTTGCATCCGGATTGTCGCTGACCGCACCGACCGTGACCCGGTACATTGATCTACTGGTTGATTTACTGTTGGCAAGAAGGTTGCGCCCGCTGCATGTGAATATCGGCAAACGCCTGGTGAAAGCACCCAAAGTCTATGTTCGGGATAGTGGGTTGTTACATGCCCTGCTTGGGATCAGTGATTACAACGCACTGGCAGGGCATCCGGTGGTAGGGTCGAGCTGGGAGGGGTTTGTGATTGAAAACCTGCTCTGCGTCATTCCGTTCAGAACCCTGGCGAGTTTTTACCGCACGTCCGCCGGGGCGGAGATTGACCTGGTACTGGAATTTCCCGGGCTGACGGAGAAGTGGGCCATTGAGATCAAGCGCGGCCTTTCGGTGCGCCCAAAAAAAGGTTTTTATAACGCGGTAGAAGATATTCAACCGGATAAATCCTTTGTCGTCTATGCGGGCGAGGACCGATATCCTGTTGCAGAAGGTGTGGAGGCCATCGGGGTGACGGAAATGGCGCATATGCTTTTGGAAAAAAGTGTGGCGTAAAGTAATGATGCATCACATATAAAAAACAAGAGCGATAAACATGCCGCAACTCGAACACATTGAAGCCATCGAAAAACGCCTGTGGACTGCGGCCGACACCCTGCGCGCCAAGGACGCCATCGAGGCCAACCCCGTACGGGCACGGCATGCCGTGCCCCAACGCGTGCCCAAACGCGTGTTCAATCGAAACCGGCATTCCATTCGCCTGCAAGGCTACGATTATTCACAGGACGGCGCCTATTTCATCACCATTTGTACACAGAACAGGAAATGCCTGTTTGGGAATATTGTTGATGGTGTCATGCGTTGGAATGATGCCGGAAATATTGTCCAGCAATGCTGGGATGCCATACCACCCCATTTCCCACACGTTGATGTGGACGAATTCATTGTGATGCCAAACCATATACACGGGATTGTTGTGATCCCTGGCCGGGACACGACATATGGTAGGGGCACGGCATGCCGTGCCCCTACAGGGGAACACTTCGGCAACCCGGTCGCCGTTTTCATGGCGGCGAACAACCAGCATTACGGGCTGGATTTCTGCCCCGCGTTCTGGGAGTGGCTGATCAGGGAAAATGCTCGGCAAAAGGTGTTCAGTATCGAGAAGGTCGGCGATGAAATCGAGGCCGGGGGTGATGAGCTAGCGGATTGGGCGAAGGCTGTAGGTGCGCCGCGGTTTCTCAAACCCGATGCGGAAGTTCTGAGCGGTATGGGTCGGGTCAGTCAGTGGGTCACTGAAAACGGCTACACGCCCGCAGCGGTAAATACCTTCATGCAGGTTGCGGATTACTGGCTGGTATCCCATGTATTGGCGCATGGCCAGGTTGTGGTGACGCACGAGAAACCCGCGAACACACCCCTCAAGGTCAAGATTCCGAATGTCTGTGTAGGACTGGGTGTCAAGGTGATGACGCCATTCGAGATGTTGCGCCACGAACGGGCGCGTTTTGTATTGGGAGATAACAATCGCAGGAAATCAGGCGCCGAAAATGGATAGGCAAGCCGCAGAAACTCTATTAAAAACCGCCGTCGGTGACCCGAATGCCCACTTCCGCCCCGGTCAATGGGAGGCCATCGATTCGCTGGTCAACCACCGCCGCAAGCTGATGGTGGTGCAGCGTACGGGCTGGGGCAAGAGTTCGGTCTATTTCATCAGTACACGTATCTTGAGGGACCGTGGGGCGGGGCTGACGATCATCGTTTCACCGCTGCTGGCGTTGATGCGTAACCAGATCGAGGCGGCCAACCGGCTGGGTATCCGCGCGGAGACTATCAACTCCACCAACCAGGATAACTGGACGCAGATCAGCGCGGCCATGCTGGCGGATGAGGTGGCTGCCATTCTGATTTCGCCGGAGCGACTGTCAAATGAAGAATTCGTCGGTGAGGTGTTGCTGCCAGTGGCGGATCGCGTGGGCCTGTTGGTGGTGGATGAGGTGCATTGCATCTCGGACTGGGGCCACGATTTTCGGCCGGATTACCGGCGGCTGGTCAATGTGCTGCGGCAGATGCCGCCCAACATGCCAATTCTGGGGACCACCGCCACCGCCAACAACCGGGTCATCGAGGATGTGCAAACGCAACTGGGCGATATCGAGATTCAGCGTGGGCCGCTGGTGCGCGACAGTCTTTCGCTGCAGACCCTGCGATTGCCCGATCAGGCATCACGGCTGGCCTGGCTGGCGCAGTCTATCCCGGAATTGCCGGGTACGGGCATCGTCTATGTGCTGACCAAGCGTGATGCCGAACAGGTGGCGGCCTGGCTGAACCAACAGGGCATTGTCGCGCGGGCCTATTACAGCGGTGTCGAGCATGGCGACTATGTGAACAGCAACCAATACCGACAACAACTTGAGAACCTGCTGCTGAACAATGAGATCAAGGTGCTGGTGGCGACCACGGCGCTGGGCATGGGGTATGACAAGCCTGATCTCGGCTTCGTCATTCATTACCAGGCGGCCGGTTCCGTCGTGGCCTATTACCAGCAGGTCGGCCGGGCCGGGAGGGCGATCGATAGCGCCTATGGCGTGCTGCTCTCCGGCAAGGAGGATGAGGAGATCCATGACTATTTTCGCCGCAGCGCCTTTCCTGACGAGCGGGATGTGAATGCCATCCTTGCGGCACTGGATGATCATGATGAGTTATCCGTTCGCCAGCTTGAGCAGCATCTGAACCTAAGGCAGGGGCAGATCGACAAAGTACTGAAGATTCTCAGCGTCGAAAATCCGGCGCCCGTGATCAAACAGGGCAGCAAATGGCGCCGTACGCCAGTGCCGTTCCGGATGGATCATGAACGTATCGAACATCTGACCACGCAACGGGAAATCGAATGGCAGGAGGTGCAGGACTATATCGACAGCGAAAGCTGCCTGATGGCGTACTTGCGCCATGCGCTGGATGATCCCGAGAGCGAAGATTGCGGCCGGTGCGCGGTGTGTCTGGGCGAACCGGTGGTGGGGCTTAGCGTGGACCGGACACTCGCCATCGCCGCGGCTCAGTACCTGAAGCATGCGGAGATGTCCTTCAAAGCAAAGAAACAGGTGGCTGCCGGGGCCTTCGAGGTGTACGGTTTTCGGGGCAATCTTCCGGCCGGATTGCAAGCCCAGGAAGGACGCATCCTGTCGCGCTGGGGTGATGCCGGCTGGGGCGGGTTGGTGGCCGATGACAAGCATGTCGGCCATTTCCGCGACGAACTGGTCGGTGCGGTCGCCGAAATGCTTGAGCAACGCTGGCAACCGAATCCGATGCCGCAGTGGGTGACCTGCGTGCCGTCGTTGAAGCATCCGGCGCTGGTGCCGGATTTCGCGCAACGCCTGTCAGCACGACTGGGATTGCCGTTCGTGGATGCGATTCACAAGGTTGTCGATAACGAACCACAGAAAAACCAGCAGAACCGTTTTTATCAGTGCCACAATCTGGACGGGGTGTTCGAGGTAAGCGAGGGCATTCCGAATTCGCCTGTGCTGTTGGTGGATGATGTTATCGATTCCGGATGGACGGTCACGGTGCTTGCCGCTTTGCTGAGACAAGCGGGCAGCGGACCGGTCTGGCCGGTGGCCCTAGCATCAACGAGTACGGGAAGTTAAATGTCGGTATCCCCCAATACACAAGCTGTTCTGTTGCTGACAGCGCATTTTGCCAAGGCCAGAAAAGACGCGGTCAAGCCACTGACGCCCAAGGAATGGGGTCGGTTTGCCCTGTGGCTGAAAGAAAAATCGCTGACGCCGGAACAGTTGGTGAACGGTCGGCCGGGAGAACTGCTGAACGGCTGGTCCGACAAGACGATTACCCTGGAGCGTATCGAGGGCCTGATGGACCGCGGTTCCGCGTTGGCGCTGGCAATGGAAAAATGGCTTCGGGCCGGACTTTGGGTGATGACGCGGTCCGATCCGGACTATCCGATACGCCTGAAAAAACGCCTGAAAACCGATTCGCCGGCCATCCTGTTTGGTTGTGGCAACCGCGCCTTGCTAAACACCGGCGGCCTCGGCGTCGTAGGATCGCGGAACGCAACGGAGCAGGATCTGGCGTATAGCCGGGATCTGGGTGCGCTGGCGGCGGGCAATGGCTATTCGATTGTTTCCGGTGGGGCGCGCGGCGTGGATGAGAGCGCCATGCTGGGTGCACTGGAGGCGGAAGGGACGGTGATTGGCGTATTGGCTGACAATCTGCTGCGCGTTTGTTCCTCGGTTAGGTATCGCAGGCACCTGGTGGCGAATAATCTCGTGCTGATCTCGACCTTCTATCCGCAAGCGGGTTTCAATGCCGGCAATGCCATGCAACGGAACAAGTACATCTATTGCCTCTCGGATGCGGCGATGGTGGTCCATTCCGGTGTGAAAGGTGGTACCTGGAGCGGCGCTATGGAAGATGTGAAAAAACAATGGGTGCCGCTGTGGGTGAAACGCACCTCAGATTCAAAAGCCGGTAATGGCGCAATTGTTAAGGCAGGTGGTCAATGGGCGCCGGAAAACGTCAAGGGCATTGATTTCGGCTCGTTGTTATCAGCAACGCCAGCCGTTGCTGGGGCTGGCGAGGATTTATTCAGCCAGGCGGCGAATGAAGTCAATGATGGCAGTACAGACGACTCGGACGAACAGCCCGAAGAATCTGCAGCGACGCCAAAAACGACTGTTGAAAGTGGATCGGGACACGACGCGGATACCGAAACTGCCGACGCCGATGTGGGTCAGCCTGAACAGGTGAGTTCCCTCCCGGCCGAGGAACTGGATTTTTATGGCCTGTTCCTTTTGAAGGCGGAATCACTTTGCAGTGATGCGCCCAAAACGCCGGACGAACTGGTTGAGGCGCTGAATCTGAACAAGACACAACTCAATACCTGGCTCAAGCGTGCCGCCCGCGACGAGAAGCTGAAAAAACTCACCCGGCCGGTCCGCTACCAGTGGATCAGCACCCAGCAAAGCACCTTGCCGCTATAGATATGCCGTACACCGAAGACGTACAGGTCCCGCAAACCAAAGCCGAGTATCTGCAATTCGATCACGAGTTTTCTCCACTCAGCCCTTGTTTAAAATATGGGTACTGGCATCTGGAAAGCGTGCATGTAGGTGTAGAGAACTCCAACATTGTATAATGATAAGTGACAGGTTACACTCGGTACTATGATCGTCGGCTTTCGGCACAAGGGGCTGAAGCTCCTCTACGAGAAGGGGGATCGGCGTCGGGTGCCACCCGAGCAGGCCGACAAGGTGGAACGCATCCTCGCCCGTCTGGGCGAGGCAACCGAGCCCGACAACATGGACTTGCCCGGATACCGGTTGCATCCCTTGAAGGGCGATCTGGCGGGGTTCTGGTCGGCCAGCGTCTCGGGCAACTGGCGCATCATCTTCCGCTTTAACGGCGTTCATGCCTGCGATGTGGATTTGGTCGATTACCATTAGGAGGACGAAGACATGGCGATGAAGAACCCACCCCACCCGGGATTGTCGGTACGCCACGATTGTCTTGAGCCCTTGGGCCTCAGCGTGACCGAGGCGGCAAAAAGTCTCGGTGTCAGCCGCAAGCAGGTCTCCGACATTGTCAACGGCCATTCCGGCATCTCGCCCGAGATGGCAATCCGTCTCGACAAGGCCTTCGGCGGCGGCGCGGAAACGTGGCATCGGCTCCAGGCCGCCTACGACCTTGCCCGAGCCATGGAGCATGCCGACGAGATCAAGGTGACGCGCATCCAGCACGCAGCGTGAGAACTCAACTAACACAAAGAGTCCGGTGCACCTGACATCAAATTTCCCATAATGCTTTCGAGCCAAGGCTGGAGAAAAATCGAAAATATTATTGAGTATGAGAACCACACTGAACATCGATGATGAATTGTTGGCCGAAGCCCAACGCATAACCGGTCTGAAAGAGAAGGTCGTCTTGGTACGCGAGGGCTTGCGCGCCCAGGTCGAACGGGAGAGCGCCCGCCGATTGGCGAAGCTGGGGAGCAGTGAGCCACAATCGAAGCCCATACCGCGCCGACAATCCGATCCGGCATGATCCTGGTTGATACTTCGGTCTGGATCGATCATCTGCGGACCGGAGATGATCGACTGGCGGCCTGCTCACCCGTAGTCAATTGCTGACATCCATTTGTGATTGGTGAATTGGCCTGCGTAAATCTGTGCAAGCGGAATGAGGTGTTAAGGCTACTCAATGATCTTCCCCTGGCTGTGGTCGCTTTTCAGGAGGAAGTGTTACATCTGATTGAGCGCAAGAATCTGTTTGGGTTGGGAATCGGTTTTGTCGATGCCCATCTGCTGGCATCTGCTGTCTTGTCGGATGCGGCCGCAGTCTGGACACGCGACAAGCGATAACAGAACGTTGCACGAAAGTTGGAACTGGCATTCGATTGATACCCATGTCACTTTCCGACTACACCGAAGACACTCTGGTCCAGCAAACCACAGCCGAGTATCTGGAAAGTGCGCTCGGTTGGGAGTCGGTGTACGCCTACAACAATGAGACCTTCGGCCCGGACGGGACGCTTGGCAGGGCCGCTGATGCCCTGAATTCACTTGCCATTGCCATGGTGACCGGGCACCGAGGTGTTGCCTTGAACATTGCGGCACTGCTGGTGAATATTACAGCTACTGCAATCACTGGACAGGCCGTGCTTTAGAGGTTCAGATTTGTCGATCCTGGCATAGGGCGTTCATAGAAGATCGACGTTCAGTGCGTTGATATATTTGCGTGTCTGGTGATCTGTGTATTGCCGGTGCAGGCAATTTTTCCAAACACGCTCAAAAGATAAGTTTCACTCTGGGAGTTGCCACGAATTACCCTGGTTGGATCCGATTTTCTGTAAATATTCGCGCAGCCAGCCAAATTTAATTCGCTCCTGTTCCAGGCGCAGTCGTTCGCCGAGACGGTCGTGTTTGAGATCTTCGAACAGGGCGAGTTCGCTCGTATCCAATCGCTTCAGGTGACCGGCGAAGCGTTTATTTACAGGTTCCTGAACACATTGAACTCGGTGCGCATCGAGACTGGCTCGATCCATGAGTAGTGAACGAGTGTGGGGAAACATCTTGCGCAGTTGATCCAAAATGGCAAACCCGTGGGTGTCGATATCACCCCAATAATGTAGGGGGGTGTCTTTAAGCCAGTCTATTTCCGCTAACCGATCTATTCCATAACCGAGGCCAAAGATGACCAGAGCCCTGGGCAGGCCTGGAAATGCCAGACCATTAATCTGGTTCTCGGTAATGAATACCCGATCCAACGGCAACCGCAGTTGCGCAAACTGTGCGCAGGGCACAGACAGATCCGTAAGCCCGTCAACGGACAATGCTGGATCGAGGATCCGGAAACGTATCAATGCGGGTGGTTCCCTGAGACCGTAACGATGGTTAAAACCTTTAGCACCGGTCGCTTGCCGGTCAATGGCCCCGTCGGGGAGTACCGCATCAAGCAGTTCGCCAAATAACTTGCGGCGTGTTTCGATGAACTTGGTATCAACGTTCGGTATATCGAGTTGGCGCAGGTACATGTCGGGGCGTGGATGTTCACGGAAGTAATTCAGCACCTCCAGAACAGACGCCCAATCATCAGCATGTTGCAGTACCAGGAGGGGGTTGATGGATAGCCATTCCAGCAGCTCAGGAAATCGTTCCAGCGTCATCGTACAAAGGCGATCAAAGCGCTTGGCGGCGGACTGTTTGCCCAACCAGTGTAAAGCGTCATCCTGGGTTGGAAACACGGCTGCCGCCGGGATCTGATTACGGCCGTGGACTCGATGTTCAATCCTTCGCCATTCAATATCGTAGCCATGGTCACGATGTTCTTTACTGTCCCGTACCAAAGAGCGTGTCCAGCGCCGGACGTCATCGAAGCGGTCGAGCAATGCCGCAGCATCGGGTTTTTTCAAGACCAGCCGCAGGGGGAACAACGCATCGCCAGTGAGGCGCGCGGCAAGGATATGGCCCCGTTCCCAGCGCCGTTCCAGCTGCTGTCTGAGCGTGGTAGAGGTGGTCCAGTTCACTGTGCGGCACGCTGATGCGTGGCACGTTCCTGACGGTATTCCTCAATGGTCAAATTGCGCAGCAGGGAACGGCTGCCGTCTTCGTTGTGAACGAATCCGACACTGGACACGAAGGGTTCGATGATGTGAATTTTCTGTAGGGGGGTGACGATAAGTAACTGCAAATTCAGTCGCTGGAACAATTCCAGGCCATAGCGCGCGGATTCATCTGAGCCGCGGCCGAAGGCTTCGTCGATGACGACAAAACGAAATGAGCGCGAACGGATCTCTCCCCACTCAAGACCGAATTGATAGGCGAGACTTGCGGCCAGCACGGTATAGGCCAGTTTTTCCTTCTGCCCGCCGGATTTACCGCTGGAGTCCGAGTAATGTTCGTATTCCTTGTCATCCTCACGCCAGCGCTCGGAGGCGGAAAAGCCGAACCAGTTGCGGACATCAGTCACCTTCCGTGTCCAGCGGCGATCTGATTCGCTCAGGTCCTGGCGTCCCCGGAAGCGTTGTATGATTTGCTGCACCTGTAAAAATTTTGCTTCAGAATACTGTTCGTCTTCCGAGCCTGTGAGCGCCCCTTCGGTACAGGCAAGCAGGTGTTGTCGAAAATCACGGATCTCAATGTCAACGGCTGATTCCGCCAGCAAAGTGATGTAGCGTCCAGGGTTGTAATCGATCTCGCGCAAAGACTGATTGATGACGGCGATGCGTTCGCGAATAGTCTGGCGTTGTTTGTGCAGATTGGCCTGAAAACCGGCCACTTCACGGATGGTGTTCTCATTGAGCAATTCCTTGAAGCGGGCTTCGAAACGCGGCAGATCGTCACGCGTCAAGCCATCGAGCGCACTGGCATATTCCTGGGCCGCATCAATGCTGACATCCGTTTCCCTGGATTCAAGCGGGTAGGTTGTCTGGTAGGCGCGCATGGCATCGATGATTCGGTCGCGAAGGCGTGCGATCTTTCTGTCCTCGGCATCGATCTTGACTTGCAACCACTCGCGCATGTCGCTTTCTCGATTGTCACAGGATTCCACACTCAACAGGCGTTTGCCCAGGGCGTCTTCACGCATCGCCTCCAGTTGTGGAAAATAGTCATCGCGCAGCAGTGCAGGTGCGGCCGCTTCCAGTTTACGGGCTTCGCCTGACTGTGCGCTGGCGTGATCGTGTTTTTCTTCGCAGCGGGCATGGTCGGCTTTGTGCTGGTCGAGGGTGCTTTCCGTTGCAGTGAGTTCTTCTTCCAGGGTTTGCAGTTGGCGTTCCAGGGTGTGAAGAATGTCGGACTCAGATTCGATCTGACGCTGTTCCTTTTCCAGCGCATCGATTTCAAGTAACAGAGGTTTCCACTCCAGTTCGCGAAAATCACTGAAAACCCTTAATTGCTCCAGCCGCATCAGCCGTTGGGTTAAGGTTTTTTTATCAGTTTCAAGTGACGCAATCTGCGCGGCGATGGCCTGCATACGCCCTTCGAGATCGGTGCTCTGGGTTGCCAAGGCGGCAATCTTGGCAGCATTGTCCCAGCCCAGCACGTAACGGGAGCGGTCATCGATGCGGTGTCGATCATCTTTTTCATGCCGCCCACCGGCCCCTTTGATTTGACCAGCCTGGGTGATGGCTTTCTTTTCTCTGCGAAACTGGGTGAGATCCGAGCAACAGGCGACATCGAAACGTCGCCTGATCTCAACTTCCAGCCACGGGTAGAAAGCGGAATCGGGCTTGATGACCAGCTTGCGTGCCAATGCGTCGGGATGCGCAGTTGAAGGTTTCACCGCTTGCATGGGGCGAATGCGAAAGTACACCAGACGGCCTCTGAGTGAGGTGCGGTTGACCCATTCCGCGATCCTCGGATACTGCCCATCGGGCACCAGCAGCGAGATGCCAAAATTATGCAGCAACCGCTCGATGGCGCCCTCCCAGTCACGCTCAGTGTCATGTACCTGAATCAATTCTCCGGCGAAGGGCAGGTCATCTTCGGCAAGCTGTAGCGACTCGCACAGGCGGGTGCGGATATCCAGCATGGCGGCGGGAATATTGGAACGGCGCTGGCGCAGGGATTCAAGCTCTCGCGTCAGTGTGCCATGCGTATCTTTCAAGGCACGAAATTCGACCTCCGCCTCAGTCAGGGCATTCTGTAAATCACTCTGGCGAGCCGTCAGTGCCTGACACTGGGGTTCCAGGCTTGTGCGGTTGTCAATAAAGGTGTCTACATCGACCACTTCAGGCAGTTCCAATGAACGCGCCAGCACATTGTAGTGGTCTGCCCGGGTTTTACGCTCCTGCTTTGCTTGCTGCTTCATGCGGATCTCGGCCTTGATTCGCTCGATGCGATCACCGCCGTTTTCGGCTATGGCCTGTTTCAGTTCATCTCTGCGTGCCCGCAAGGTACTTTGGCGGGTACTGGACTCAGCAATTTTGTGCCCAAGGCGTTCCAAATCCTGATTCAACGTCGCCAGGCGTTTGTCGAGAAGTTCGCATTTGATCCGTGCAAACCAGGGCCGTAATGCCTCCCGGCAGTGGCGTAGCCGATTCACGCCTTGTTCCAGTTCGCCATGCCGCGCAGCATCATCGACCAGGGGTTGTAACGCGGCAATCTGGGCCTTGGCCTTGAGCACGGCCTCATGGGCACGGCTGAGATCGTCAAAGTGACTCACCAACTCGCTGATCCGAGCCTCAACCGGGAAGGCTTCCAGCATGTGCTCACGCACAAAATCCGTCAGATTGCCAACGGACTTCATTGATACTGTTTGATTGAACAGTTCCAATGCCTGTTCGCTGTCAATGCCGAAGCGTCGGCGAAAAGCTGCGCCATAGCGTGGGAAGCTGTCGAAAATCTCGATGTGCGGTGATTGCCTGAGGCGCTTTTTAAGGCTCAGAATGTCAGCGCCAAAGTCGGCGAAATCCTCGGCGATGGTCAGAGGGCTGTCGGCGACGACATAAAATCGCGCGGGTTGACCCTGCGCATCCTTGATCCAAAATACCTGGGCTAAAGTCACATGCCGGTCGAAGCCTTCGTTGTAGAAATATCCCAACACCACGGAATAACTATTCCCATCGCGAAGCGCCACGGCCCGCGTCGCAAGACCGCTGTCACTGCGCTCGGTTTTGTAATAACCCAGTACATAGGATTTAAGCGTGCGCTCTTTTGACTCCGCTCCCGCCGCTTTGTTGTAGGTAATCTTTTGCGCGGGTACCAGCAAGGTGGTGACGGCATCGATGAGGGTGGATTTCCCGGAGCCGATGTCGCCGGTCAGCAGTGCATTATCTCCCTCCGGCAACAGGCGCCAGACGTTTTCATGGAAGGTGCCCCAGTTGTATAACTCAAAACGCCGCAGGCGGAATCCGGCACGTTCATTGGATTCGGCAAAATCAAGGGCCTGGGATTGCATGCTGATTAGTCGTCCTTGAGTTGTTGCCGGTAGGTTTCGAGTCTGGCATCGAAGTCGGTCAGCCATTGGGCATCCACGAAACTTTTCAGCAATCGCTGGATTTCAAACTGCCCTTCCTGGCCCCGTAGCCTGCGCATAAAACCCAGTTCCACGACTTTGTTGATGTGCTGGTCAATACGATCCATAAGCCTGGCCTCGTTGACACTGTCCGGTACAAAGATCCGGACCATTTCGGTTATCTGTTCGCGGGACAGGATGAGTCGGGTTCCACCACCAGCAGCATCGTGCTCAACGAGTTTTTTCCGCAACAGTGCCAGCAACAAACTGACAGGGTAGCTCAACTGGCGGCGTGCCACCAAGCGTGGGAGCTCGGGCTCGCCTTCAGTAACGGTACCTTGACGAAAATAGGCATAACCTTCGGCGTCATCGAACATGAGATCCAGGCCCAGGACACGGACATAATCATGCACTCGCGGTTGAAGTTCGAGCAGGCTCTGCCACAGTTCCGGGCTTTGTTCCCGATGCAGTACACCTTTGAAAAGCGCAATCAGCAGTTGCGAGAGTTGTTGGTCGTGTTGTTCCATAGTGCGATTACCTGGAAAAAATAACCACGGGCATTGCGGCTTTGCGGGTCATGCCAGTGGTATCGATCCACTCGACCCAATCCGTGTCTGAATCATGAATGACGGCGTTGCCATCTTCCGCCGCCAGGCTCAGATAAGCGACCAGTTCAGCCAATCCCTGGCGTAATGGATGCAATTCGAGCAGTGTGGTCAGCTCCACTTGTTCGCGAGTTTGCAGCGCTTGGCGGATCTGAGTCGAAAGCTGGGCTTTATCGACGTAGACCTGTTCATACAGTGCATCTGCCGCTAGCGAATCGCCACTTTCCTCAAGCACTTGTTGGCAGATATTGGGTTTGAACGGTGGGCTATACAAAGGCCGATCCATCGTTAACTGCACACGCGGCGAAGTTTCGTCCAATTCAGCAAACACCCCCTGGGGTATCTGCTCGCGGATCTCCACGGCATGACGTTCAATCCCATTGATCAGATTCATGATACGCCGGTTCTCCAGCCACACCTGGTCGTCCAGGTACTTGCGCAATTGCCCTGACAGAGCCGCAACAGTGTGTTGGGTATTTTCCCCTGCATCCAGCCAATCATAATGGACTCGTGCCAGACGCTGATCAGGATGCAGTTGCGCGATAGAATCCATACCCAGAACCTGATCGAGCAGCGTTGTGAATTCTTCCTGGCGCGACGGTGACATGAGAAAATCCCAGAACGCATGAAAGCTGCGGCCCTGATCTGAGTCAGCGATGTTATCTCTTTCACCAAAGACGGTTTCCAGCAACTCACCCTTACCTCCTTCCCACAGTGTGATCTGTTCGCGCACCGTGCGGTCAAGATCACGAAAATTCTGTTCCACCTGGCGAAAATCCGCGAGCAGATCATGCGCGGTTTGTTCCACCTGGTAGAAGCGTTCCCGCAGTTGGGTGGCATCCATAAAATCCAGATCCCCATCCTGAACACGGGCGATCTGTGCATCAATATCCGCGCGCTGGCGCAAGAGTTTTTCCAGGCGGGCCTGTGGATCCGTTTCCATCCCTGCAACCATTTGCTGTAATAATTCAAAAATTACGCGTAACCGGGACTCTGTGCCGACGAAACGCCGCTGTTGTAATTCGACTAACCACTGGATGGCTTTTTCCGTGGCGGGGGTCAGGTCGTAATGCGGCTCATCGCCGCCAGCGGGATAAAATTTACGCAGCCAGCCCCGTTCATCATCCGCCCAGTTGCCAAGATATTCGACAGCAGCACGGGGATAACGCACTTCACCGAGCGTCTCGTGAAGTTGATAGAGAAAATCATCCAGCAGCACACCCAGCGCCGATTGTGATAACTCACGGACATTGGGTAGAAGAAACGCCCGATAGAGAAAACTGATGACCAAGGGGCCATTATCGGCCACCAACAGGCGCCAACCGGGGTGGTTCTGACGTAATACTTTAAGTTCGTGGTAGTCCAAACGCCTGCCTGCCTTACCTATGGTGCGGATCCTGTCAAAATTTTCCCCTAAGGTAAATTCAGTTCTTAAGTGCAACCGTGTGGAATCTATGGGTGTTGGTGGAGGAAGTGTATGTGGCAGGGATGCCACATCCAAGTCTCCAGGGACAGTCTCCAGGGACGGATTCACGGCGTCTTCTGGGGCCAATATCCATCGATTCCACTGGGTTGCGCTTAAGAATTCGAAATCTTTAAGGATTGCTTTTTCATCTTTAACCACGTTTAGAACCATTCATGACCATTACGAAAAGTTGCTTAGTGGCTTTCCCGTTCTGTAGACGGTGCCGGTGAAAGTGGCCAGGGTCCTGCCATCTTCGTGGGTCACGACGATGCGGTAGAGCGCCGTGCGATTACCCTGGGAAACCTCCTCGGCCGTGGCTGTCAGGACGTCTGACTCCACGGCACCGGCGGCGAAGGCCATGTGGGTGTCGATGCCTACTGCTACCGTGCCGTGGGAGTTTGATGCCAGTCCGAAGGCATGATCAGCCAGGGCGAAGAGGGCGGCCCCGTGGCAGCCACCGAGGAAATTGAGATGTTCCTGTCTCACCACCATACGGGCAGTCGCCTGCCCGGGCCCGGCATCGATGCATTGGATCCCCAGTAACGCTGCCAGATGATCGTTGCGGGACAAATTTTTGATCCGGTCTCGAATGCCCGCGGTTTTATCATTCATTACACATCCCAACAGACCCGTTTCTGTTTCCCTGCTTGGGAACGGCCTGTTTTGGGCTGATAGGGGATTTTTGAACTATAATCGCAGCTATTGGCTATTTTGAGGCCACATAATGATTTTCGGGGCCGGTGCTGGCTCATCAGGGGCGAAGGAAAAAAATTGCGGGTTCCTATAAGGGACCTTATGTTAAAGATGGCGCGGGGATGCTGATTGTGTCACCGATGGTATTTTCTGCCGTGAAGGCTAAAAGCA
>CAZAWX010000072.1:12620-15739 GCA_964488985.1 uncultured Ectothiorhodospiraceae bacterium | reverse complement strand
CGGTGGAAGCGAAAAACGATAGCAAAACCAAGGGCAAAACCAAGGGCAAAACCAATACCGAATCTAAACCTGATTTCCACGACCTGCGAGTGCTGGTGGCTGACGATACGGTGGATATTCGCCAATTGCTGTCTCTTTATCTGCAACAATGTGGTATCAAGGCTGTGTTGGTGGAGAACGGACTACAGGCCATTGATGTCGTTGCCGATAAAGTCTTTGATCTGGTGCTGATGGATAAGGAAATGCCTGTCATGGATGGCGCCGAGGCAACGCAAGTCCTGCGTGCCCGAGGTTATCAGGGCATTATAATCGCCCTGACAGCGCACCAGGATCCAGAACAGGCGCAAATCCTTAAACAGGCGGGTTGTGACGATGTACTGGAAAAACCACTGGGGCGCAGTCGTTTAATCGCAATACTGGAGCAGGTGAGTCTGTGCAAGAGGGCAGGAGCAGAAGATGGCAGACGAGTTGATTAATGTAATCGTGGAAAAGGATCTGGAACCCCTGATCCCCGGTTTTCTGCAGCGCCGCAGGGAAGATGTTGAGAAATTAAAACAGGCGATGGAAACGATGGACATGGAAACGCTTCGGGTCATCGGCCACAGCATGAAGGGTACTGGGGGTGGTTATGGCTTCGATGGTCTGTCTGAGATTGGCGCCGCGATTGAAAGCGCAGCGAAGGCCGGTGAGCAAACTGTTGTCAGTGAACAGGTGGAGGCACTGGTGGATTACCTGAATCGACTGCAGGTGAATGTCGAGTGAGCCGGGCGGAACCCGTTTGCAGCATCAATACATGTTGATTGCAGGCTAGTATGAGGATCCTTGTTATTGACGACGACCGGGATTTTCGTGATCTGGTACGGGTATTTTTGAAACGCAGTTTCCCCCGGGCCACAGTGAGTGATTTCGATCCGGAAGTGATGGGATTGCCCCAGGCAGATTTTCCCTGGGCCGATTATGATATTGCGCTATTGGACTATGAACTGAATGCGGAACAAAACGGGCTCGACTGGTTGCGCCGGTATGCGCAAGTGCCAGGCTTTCCGGCGGTTATTTTCAGCACCGGAGAAGGCAACGAATACCTGGCGGTGCGGGCGATAAAATTTGGTGCCGACGAGTATTTAAATAAACGTGATCTGTCGGCCAGTCATCTTGGTGACTTGGTTGGCAGTGTGTTGTCCATGCGCGAAGCCCATGTCACCGGTGCCACCGCACGTAGTTTGCCCACAACTGTGGGTGGTGAAGGAGGTGGACGTAAAATTCCCGGTTATAGCCTGCGGCGGTTATTGGGGTGTGGATCCACCGCAGATGTCTACCTTGCGCAACGTGATCGCGATGACATCACCGCCGTGATTAAATTACTGCGGGAAGGCTTTGCTGGCGATCCAAGAGCAGTCGCAAGGTTTCTCACTGAGGCTGATATACTTGAACACCTGGACAGCCCGGAGGTTGTGCGGGTGCATGACCATGGGGTTGAAAGCGGACAAGCCTATGTGAGTATGGAATATCTTGGGCATGGTGATTTGCGCCAGCGCCTGGCGGAACGAATAAATACAACTCAGGCGTTGGAGTACATTCGGGCGATAGCCCGTGGCTTGTCAACAATTCATAAACGTGGTGTTGTACACCGGGATCTGAAACCAGCTAATATCATGTTTCGATATGACGACAGCCTGGCCTTGACTGATTTTGGCATATCCAAACGCCTCGATATCGAACAAGGCCTGACGACGACGGGTACGATTGTCGGTACGCCTTCGTATATGAGTCCGGAGCAGTGTGATGGACTGGAAGTCGATGGACGTAGCGACTTGTATAGCGCCGGTGTCATCTTCTTTGAGATGCTGGCCGGTGCCAGACCCTTTGAAGGTGATACTGCGGCACGGGTGTTTATGCAGCATACTCTGGGTAAGATCCCGCCATTGCCGGAATCGGTGGCACATTTTCAGCCCGTGGTGAATCGACTCATGGCAAAACGCCCGAGGGACCGGTTTCAGTCCGGGGCAGCACTGTTGAAGGCGCTCGAGCCTTTTGATGCTGGTGGGGTAACCTGAACGCAGCTGGTCGGTGCGATACCGTTATTTAAGTTCAACTTTTGGAACTTTAACCTGGACCCGTTCGACCTTCGGATCATCCCAGTCTCCCGTTATGGTGTAGCGGTAAGAAAAGGCATCGTTAATCAGTTTTTTGTCGAGAAATTTTTCAGCCAGCCACAGCGGTGCCAAAGGCAGGCTCGAGGAAAGTTTTGGCGTCACTGTCATGACTTGATCATAGTCGCGCAGAATCAACCCCACACGGCCTTCCATTTCGACCCGTGAGGTATCGGTGTCCATTTTCAGATTATTGCTGTAGGCGTTGCCGGCTTCCAGATTGAAGCTACCCTCCAACAAATTATAGCCAAGCCCTTCAGTGAACAGATCGCTGAAATCCAGACGTAACAATCTGCGCGGGAGCGTGGTGAGGGTAAACAAACCGAACACCCGGCCGGTAACACCGGGTTCTATATCACGTAAAAAACCGTTACTGGCACGGAAATGCAACGTGCCCAGCAATGTGGTGGTATCGAAGTCAAATGGCGAGCCGGGCCAGCTGCCTTTGATCAACATATCAACAGCGCCACCGTCGATACCCGTTTCGCGATAGCCTATGGTCTCCAGCAATTTTCCGAAATCGTTGCCATTTACCTGTAATTCCAGGGCCGATTCGGATTTACCGTTGATGCGCCGCCAATTTCCATGACCGCGTATTTCGTACCCATCAGACAGGGCGAATAGCTGTTTCACCCGAGTCCCTTGTATGTAGGGTTGTAAAACCAGCTTGATCAGTCCGAGGTTCAACTTTTGGTACTGTAGTTTGTCGATAATCAGGTTCAGCGCAGGTAGGGTACGGGGATCAATGTCCGCGGGTGCAGTGTTGGCAGGAGTGGGCTGAATGCTCAGGCGTTTAAACCGGGCTTGTATTCCCTGTGCAGACTGTAAGTCTTTGAAGGCAATCTGGCCGTCAAGTTCACGGCCCTGAAGATCGATTTTCCAACCTGCGAGATCATCATGATTAACCTTCATGTTGACGTTGTTAAATCGCGATCCAAGTGCATCCAGAGCTTTGACTCCGAGGCTAAC
>CAZAWX010000072.1:0-12520 GCA_964488985.1 uncultured Ectothiorhodospiraceae bacterium | reverse complement strand
TGACGTTGTTAAATCGCGATCCAAGTGCATCCAGAGCTTTGACTCCGAGGCTAACCTGGTTGACTTCGGCCATGGGTTTTGCCCGTTGCGCAGTACTGGGCGAGGGTACTGAATGCCGGAACTGGCCAATAACATTGACCCAGTCATCCACGGACAGGAAATTCAGTTGGCCGTGAACCACCAAGCCCTTTTTATCAGGCAACCTTGCCCTGGTGTTGTCGAGGCTGATTTCACCACGTGAAAGCCGGTAGTGAGGTCCATCGGGTCTAACCTCCAACACGGCATTCAATTGTTTGCCAAACTCGATCCTGAACACACGTGTTGGCCGTTGCGACAGTTGGGTGCTGACGGAGAGCCTGCGGCTGTCTGTCTTGGATTTTCCCAGCGGTGCCGGTAACGTCAGCGCCATTCCGCGTAAATCAGATTCAACACGCAGATCGAGCGTGAGGTCTTTGCTCCATCGCGTTGGAATATCCAGATTAACACGCCAGTTGGCCTCACCCGACAGCCGCGAGAGTAATGGCAGGTCCCGCAAAAGATTGCTGTTGACAGCCCCGACATTAAATAAATGCCGTGCTAAACCTGTCCTGTCCGTGCGCCCGTTAATGCTCAGACGTGTGATGGATCTATTGTTGATTCCGCCGTCCACATTCAAGTGGATAGGTCGCGCCAGGTACTGGGCTTCGAAGCGGCCTTGTTGGGGGCCTTCGGTATTGAATTTAATTTGACCCTTAACCTGACTCAGGCCTGAGCGCAGCGCCGGTACATGAATTAAGTTATTGCGCAGGTTCAAGGTGCCGAGCACCTCAAGGGGTTTCGTTGACAATGGAATATTCAGTGTCAATCCCAAATCGGCGGGGCCCAACATTTCCAGGTTGCGTAACAATCCTGAAAATTGAGATTTTAATGGACTCGCGGCGATAAAGGTCGCGGCCTGTTCACTACGCCCTTCGATGGTACCGCTTACCTTGATGACTGGCACCGGGGCCTGGATGTTTTTTATTTGTCCATTGGCTTTTTGTATACGTGCTCCGGCCACATCGCCTTTGGATAGTTTAAATTCAAGGCGTTGTGCAGCGAGTTTTACGTTGCCTTTCAGTCTGTTCAGTTGCGGCCAGCCTTTGGCATAGTCAAGATTTATCCCTTCGAACCTGCTAGTGAATGTTATGAGTTTCTGTAGATCTTCCAACTTCGCAACAATGCCACTGAGATCGGCTTTTAACTGTGTGATTCGTCCACCACGCAGAGCGCTGGAAATCCAGTGGGCCACGCCTTGTGGTACGATACCGGTGTTCAACAGGGACTTCAGTTCGTTGGTTTTCATGTCGCTTGCACGACTATGTAAATCAACGGAAAGAGCACTGCTCGAACCAGGCCAGCGTACCGTTCCCTGGGTGTCCACGAGAAGGTTTGGATCTTCGAGGCGCAAGCGTTGCAGATTCAACACCAGTTCATCGTCGCGTTGATGCCAGCGCACGGCGGCGCTCGCTTGCAGACTTGCTGTCTTGGTTTTGGCTCGAGCTTTGTTCAGGTATAGCTGAGAAGATTTGAGATGCACGATCCCACTGCGATCAAACAGTGCCATTGAACCGTTCATGGCGCCGATACGAATCCCCGAGTTCGTGTCTCGGTAGCCCAGGTTGCTGAAATCCAGACTAAGTGTTGTGGAATCCTGTTGTGGACGTTGTTCGGTATGTGTCAACTCAATATTTTCAAGCATCCCCCCCGCTTCGAGACCGCTCAGGAAGCGCTGTTGAAAACCGGCAACATTTGCTGATTCTTGTAGCAGCGAGGTCACTGCACCAAGCGGTAATTGTTCGACCGCCAGTCGTTCGCTGTGGGTGAGATTGTTTTCTGTCCGGGTCAGCGACAACGCCGTTTGCGGCCAGTCATGCTGTTGACTGCGGATTGCCAATTTCAAAAAGTTTAACTGCCAACCTTGGGGAATGTTTTTGATCTCCAGCAAGGAACGTAAAGTTTCGAATTGCAAGCTTGGCCAGGCTTTGCGAATACGCAACGCTGCGTTACTCAAGCTGATCTGACCCGATGCATCTGTAACGGTTCCATCATGGATATTGATATCCAAGGTCAGTCCAAGATTGCCGTCTACAGCGTCAAGGTCCAACAGTTCCGCCAACCAGGGAAATTTTGCCAGTGGCACATCCTGTGTAACCAATGCCAGCTTAGATGCTTTTAAAGGTGTGCCTGCGTCGTGGGCCCAGCGTAAACTGAAGCGCAGCGCGTGTTGTTGTCCCCCGGGCAGTCCGATTGTCCCGGCCAGTCGAGACACATTTGTAAGCTTGCGTAAGTTCAGGCTGACCGGGGTGAATTCGAGACGCTCGCCATGAGGCCTGTTTTCCAGCACGTCTTCGATGCCAAGGTGGGCATTTTCAATGCTGAACACAACGCCCTGGGGCAGGGCAGCAAGTGCTTGACTGAGGGCATCATCAGCAGCATAACGCCCCTGTGAGGCCACTCCTGCGATCAGCCACTGGCCATTTTTGCCCCGGCGTAGACGTACATGAGCTCCCCGTACGGTGATGTTGGAAATTTTCGGGGCTATCTGGCGAAGACTGGCAAGGGCATCAAAGCGAATTTCAGCTTGAGCCAGCATCAGGCTGTCAGCCTGTAGGCCCATCGTCTTAACCTTAATCCCACGCAATTGCAGCAGTGGAGCACCATCATTCCATGACAGCATCATGGCTTTCAGGCTGATATTTCTCCCGAGTTGTTCACTTAACCAGTCCGCGGCATATTGTGGTTGTTGCTCAAGAGCATCAAGTGCTAATTTGGCAACGCCGGTCAGCAGTGCAAGACATAGCACAATTCCAGCGGCAGTATAAATACATGTTCTGCACAGTTTATGAAGTTTGTGCTGCGGTTGATCGTTCGCTGTTTGTTCTACCTCGGACTTGGACATCGGCGTGCTACATCATCACCACATCATATTGCTCTCGGGGATACAAAGTTTCAGCCTGTAGCGTGATCTGTTTGCCAATGAAAGCTTCCAGTTCAGCAAAGCTGGTTGACTCATCATCAATCAACGTGTCGATGACTTCCGGTGAGGCGAGAACGAGCAAACGATCCGCATCATATTGGCGGGCTTCTCGTAATATTTCACGGAAAATTTCGTAACACACTGTATCTGGACTCTTGATAGTGCCGCGCCCCTCACAGGTAGGACAGGTTTCACTGAGGACTTGTTCCAAACTTTCGCTGGTGCGTTTACGGGTCATTTGCACCAAACCCAGTGGCGAGACACTACTGACTTGGCTGCGGGTGGGATCCCGGTCAAGGCTTTTTTCCAGTGCCCGCAGAACCTGATGGCGATGTTCTTCACTTTTCATGTCGATGAAATCAATGATGATAATGCCACCGAGATTGCGTAAACGTAGTTGCCTGGCGATCGCTTGTGCCGCTTCCAGGTTGGTTTTGAAAATGGTTTCTTCCAGGTTGCGATGGCCGACATAGGCCCCCGTATTCACATCGACGGTGGTCATGGCTTCAGTTTGATCGAAAACCAGATGTCCCCCGGATTTAAGTTGTACCTTACGTTGCAGGGCTTTATGGATTTCATCTTCCACGCCATATAAATCAAAAATTGGCCGTTCACCGCCGTAGTGCTCGATGTGCATGGTTAATTCCGGGATATAGCGGCGGCTGAACTCAACAAGTTTCCGGTAAGTCTCGCGGGAGTCGATGCGAATTCGCTCAACCTCTACCGCGCCCAATTCGCGCAGGGTACGCAGGCTCAAACTCAGATCTTCATGAACAATTCCGGGTGCTGAGACCCTCGATCCACGCTCCTGGAGGTTAATCCAGAGTCGATCCAGAAACGCCATATCTTTGCGCAACATCTCTTCACTCACCGACTCGGCTGCGGTGCGAACGATATAACCGTCATGCAGATTTTTTTCATCTGTGGCCGGTGTAC
Source organism: uncultured Ectothiorhodospiraceae bacterium (assembly GCA_964488985.1). GTDB lineage: Bacteria > Pseudomonadota > Gammaproteobacteria > HK1 > HK1 > CAZAWX01. The sequence continues at coordinate 8,586 of CAZAWX010000072.1, read as the reverse complement.
TGGGATCTGCCTCTGGGGTAATGCCTGGGGTAATGGAATCGGCATGCATTTCCCGGGCTAATTTTTTACATAACTCACGTAGTCGTTGCCGTTCTGCTTCCTCCTCAATTTTCTGTGAGATCCCGATGGTATCTTCATTTGGTATAAACACCAGATAGCAGGCGGGAATTGACAAATGCGTCGTCAGACGTGCGCCTTTGCTGCCGATGGGGTCTTTGATGACCTGAACGAGAATTTCTTTGCCATCATGCAACAGGTGGGTAATTTCCTGGTTTTGACCCGGTAGCCTGTACTGAGTTTCTGCCGTGTGTGGCTGGTGAGATCCTGCTGTCTGCACATGCTGATCTTCGAGACGATCAGGGGAGATATCGGAGGCATGCAAAAAAGCGGTGCGCTCCAATCCAACATCCACAAATGCAGCCTGCATACCCGGCAGTACCCGACTGACCCGGCCTTTATAAATATTGCCAACCAGACCACGATGATTGCTGCGTTCGATCAGAATTTCCTGGACGGCGCCGTTTTCGAGCACTGCTATCCGGGTTTCCTGGGGGGTGACATTAATCAACAATTCTGTGCTCATATTCAATTTCCGTTAGGGGCTGTAATGATCTGCAACCGCCAGGCAGGCACCCCATAGAAATAGGGTAGTGCATTAAGATTATCTTATAACTTACAGATTTAAAAAGGAATTGCAGCGTCGTAAAGAACTTTAATATTGTTGAAACAGAACCTAATCAGCCCATTTGGAGAGATGCGAGCCAATGCTTTTCCCCAGAATCATATGTAAGCCCGATACACCGGTTGGCCCTTAAACGAAACCACGTGGGATAGATCGGTATTGTTGCCGCAACGCGTTCCAGATTAACCCTTCGTCACACCTTGATGATTCAGGAGACACAACAGAGTCAATTGCGGTTACAATCGGACGCACACGGATGCATGCAGTTTGGGCGGAACCCACATACCATGAACAGTCGCAAGCCACTTAACCAAATTCTGGCGCTCGGCGCGACTCTGGGTCTATTGTGGTTATTGCTGTCTGGGCACTACACCCCGTTATTACTCAGCCTGGGATTGATTTCCGTTATGAGCTGTGTATGGATAGCCGTACACATGGGAATCGTTGATGAGGAAATGCATCACCGCCAGTTCAAGTTGTACGCCGTGGTGCTGTATGGCTTCTGGCTGATGAAAGAAATTGTCCTGGCCTGCCTGGATGTCAGCCGCCGAATTCTTGATCCGAAACTGCCGATCAGCCCTGTTCTGGTGCAATTGCCGGTAAGCCAGCAATCGGACATGGGGCGAACGATTTTTGCGAATTCCATTACCCTGACCCCGGGCACCATCGCTGTTGATCTGGGCGATCAAACGGTGCAGGTTCATGCCTTGACGCGAGCGGCAGCCGAAGGTCTTGCAACAGGTGAGATGGATCGCCGGGTCAGCGCTTTGGAGCGGCAGAACTGATATGTTTATGGCGGCGACTCTGGCAATTCTAATCAGTATGGGGCTGGCTCTGAGCAGGGCCATAATGGGTCCGACTATCTATGATCGGATTCTTTCCGTAAATAATTTTGGCACCAAGACGGTGCTGCTGATCGCAGTCTATGGATTTTTAACCCGGCGTCCTGATTTTGCTGATATCGCGCTGGTGTACGCGCTGATCAATTTCGTCGGCACCATAGCGGTATTGAAATTCTTCGAATATGGCGATTTAGGTGCTTCGTCGCCTCGTCAGAGCAGGGATTAGGGTTGGATCTTTTAATCAATCTGTTGTCATGGCTGCTGTTGCTTGGGGGCAGCTTTTTTGTCCTGGTAGGGAGTCTCGGCCTTATTCGTATGCCAGATTTCTATACCCGTAATCACGCTGCAAGTATTACTGATACGCTGGGAGCAGGACTGTTGATTCTAGGTTTGGTATTGCAGTCAGCGGATCTGTTTAATACCTTGAAACTGCTGTTGATCATTGTCTTTGTACTCATCAGCAGTCCTACGGCAACCCATGCTTTGGCCAAAGCCGCCTTGCACAGCGGTTTACCCGCACTGCTGGAACCCGATCAGGAGAAGGACTCATCGAACTACTGACCGATATTGTACTGCTGGCCTTTCTCGTCATCATCGCTGTGACCATCGCTACGCTCAGCAACCTGTTTGCTGCAGTGATGCTGACCGGGATATTCAGCCTGTTGTCCGCAGCGGTATTCGTGATCCTGGATGCTGTGGATGTGGCCTTCACCGAAGCCGCGGTTGGCGCTGGTATAGCAACAATTTTAATGTTGGCATGCCTGGCCCGCACAGACAGTCGGCAGCGTACCCGGGCCAGGTTAAATTTGCCGGCACTGGCGGTCTGTACTTTATGTGGCGCCTTACTCGTTGTTGCCAGTTTTGATTTACCACTGATGGGTGATCCCAACTCACCGGCTTATCAACATGTGGCACCCCGTTATATCCAGGATTCACCTGTCGAGGTAGGGGTTCCCAACATGGTGACATCGGTTCTGGCCAGTTACAGAGGCTATGACACATTAGGTGAGGTGACGGTCATTTTTACCGCTGGAATAGCCGTTCTGGCGCTTATCGGGGTCGCCCGGATCAGGGATCGGGAGGACTGACGGGAATACGGACATTTATAGAATCAATTCATCCTGAACGACAGGTGTAATGGAAAAATACAAAATACTTCGAGTGGTGGCGAAATTTCTGATGCCGCCCATCATGCTGTTTGCCCTCTATGTACAGTTTCACGGGGACTATGGTCCAGGCGGCGGCTTTCAGGCCGGCGTCATTTTCAGTGTTGCCTATATTCTTTACGGACTTATTTTCGGCGTGCAACGGTTACAACACGCCATACCTGCAGGGGTCGTGCGTCATTTAGCCGCGAGCGGTGTTTTGATCTATGCCAGTGTCGGTGTAGTGAGTCTGCTCATGGGAGGGAAGTTTCTTGATTACAGTGTTCTTGCCACCGATCCGGTGCATGGACAGGAACTGGGGATTATGGTGATCGAGTTCGGCGTCGGGACTACGGTCGCAGCAACCATGATCCTGTTGTTTTATGCGTTTGCCAGCCGCGAGGATTGAGTTCCATGCTCAGTGAATTCGCCGGCCTGTATAACTATTGGATTGCCATCGCTTTGTGCATGACTGGCTTGTATACCGTCATTGCCAATGCCAATCTTATTAAAAAAATCGTCGGCCTGAGTATTTTTCAAAGTAGCGTATTTTTGTTGTATATCTCCCTGGGGAAGATTGATGGGGGCAGCGCCCCCATTGTCGCGGAGAACATCGAGCGCTACTCCAATCCCCTCCCGCATGTCCTGATACTTACCGCCATCGTGGTCGGTGTCGCAACCACAGCCGTCGCACTGGCCCTGGCGGTGCGGATCCACGCCGAGTATCGCACCCTCGAAGAAGATGAAATCACGGCGATGGATGCCCGGGATCCCCATTGAGATGAGCTCTCAAGGTATCAGTCAACATCTGCCTGCTTTGCAGGTGATCATTCCCTTGATGAGTGCGCCTGCCTGTATATTGCTATACCGGGCGCGGCGGGTCTGGTGGCTGGCGTTGACCAGCAGTGTTGTCAGTCTCGCCATTGCCGGGTTGTTGCTCAGCAGGGCGGTCAGCGAAGGCGTTATCCGCTACGAACTTGGCGGATGGGCGGCACCCTGGGGGATCGAGTACCGCATTGATCCGTTAAACGGCCTGCTGCTGGTGCTGGTCAGCGCCATCAGTGTGGTCTGCCTGCTCTATGCCCGGCGCAGTGTCGAGCATGAAGTGGCGTCAGGAAAGATTTATCTGTTCTACTGCGCCTGGCTGTTATCACTGACCGGATTACTGGGTATCAGCATTACCGGTGATGCGTTCAACGTCTTCGTGTTCCTGGAAATTGCCTCATTATCGAGCTATGCATTGGTCAGCTTCGGCCGCCACCGGGCGGCGCTGAGTGCCGCATTTCGTTATCTGGTGATGGGAACACTAGGCGGGACCTTTGTCCTTATCGGGATCGGCTTGATGTATGCCCTCACCGGTACGTTGAATATGGCGGATCTGGCCCAGCGTCTGGCGGTGCTCGAGCCAAGCAATGCCAAGCGTGCGGCAATTGCTTTTATTACCGTGGGGATTGGCATCAAGGTCGCCTTGTTTCCGCTCCATGCCTGGTTGCCGCGGGCCTACAGTTATGCGCCAAGTGCCGCTACCGCTTTTATCGCTGCCACCTCGACGAAAGTCGGAGTGTATATGTTGTTGCGGTTTGCCCTGGGTATTTTTGGGGTGGAGTTCACTTTAGATGTCATGGGCATGGGTACGTTGTTGCTGGTGCTGGCCTCACTGGGCATCTTCGTCGCCTCGATGGTGGCGATCCAGGTGCGGGATCTGAAGTTCATGCTGGCATGGTCAAGCATTGCGCAAATCGGCTATATGTTGCTGGGCTTAGGCCTGGGTTCCTTGACCGGGGTGACGGCAAGCCTGGTGCATGTCTTCAATCATGCCCTGATGAAATCCACACTCTTCATGGCGGCGGGTTGTGTGGTGTTGAGAATCGGTACGACCCGGATTGAATCTCTGGCCGGCCTTGGCCGGCGCATGCCCTGGACGTTCAGCGCCTTTGCTCTGGCCGGACTCAGCCTTGCAGGGACGCCTTTTACCGCTGGATTTATCAGTAAATGGTATCTGTTGATGGGTGCGGCTGAGCGTGGTTACAGCCTGCTGGCAGTACTGGTCGTGGTGACCTCATTGATGGCTCTGGTCTATATCGGCAGGGTCGTTGAGGTCGCGTTTTTTCGCCCCACGACAGAAAACTCATTGGCCGCCAAGGCCGCCGAGGCACCACTGGCCATGCTAATCCCGATGTGGTTCCTGGTGCTGGCCAATGTATATTTTGGAATCGATACTGGACTCACAGTGGGCGTGGCTGAAAAAGCAGCCGCCCTGTTATTGGGGGTCAGCCAATGAGCCAGCCGCAATTACTTTTGTTGATTCTGGCGATTCCTTTTATGGCCGCGATATTGATTGTGATGTCGGACCATCGTCCTAATCAGCGTGAGACCGTGACACTGGCCGCCGGCGTGGCTTTGTTATTGGCTGTAGCCAGTTTGCTGCCCGCAATTTTAGCTGGTGATCGCCCGGCGCTGATTTTGGCCAGGCCCGTTACCGGCCTGGCGCTGGAGTTGGTGGTGGAACCGCTCGGCATGATTTTCGCGCTCCTGGCATCGACATTGTGGATTATTAATTCCATCTACTCCATCGGTTATATGCGGGCCAATCGAGAGGCACATCAGACCCGCTTCTATGTGTGTTTTGCCTTGGCCCTGGGCAGCACCATGGGGGTCGCGATGGCGGGTAATTTATTTACCCTGTTCACCTTCTATGAATTGTTGACGTTGTCCACTTATCCGCTGGTCACGCATAAAGGCGATGACAATGCCCGTGCTGGTGGACGCACCTATTTGTGTATTTTGATGGCGACCTCAATCGGCTTGCAGTTACTCGCCATCATCTGGACCTACGCCATCGCAGGCCATGGTGAATTCACTCCCGGAGGGATTTTGAACGGGAAAATCACCGGGCCGGTGACGGGTATATTACTGGCCCTGTACATGTTCGGCATCGGTAAGGCGGCATTGATGCCGGTACATCGCTGGTTGCCTGCTGCGATGGTTGCGCCAACACCGGTCAGCGCCTTGTTGCATGCGGTGGCTGTTGTCAAAGCCGGGGTGTTCAGTGTGGTGAAAGTCATCGTCTACGTATTCGGCCTGGATTTATTAATCGCTGAACCGAGTACCCACTGGCTGATTTATGCTGCCGGGGCCAGTATCATCATCGCTTCGGTCATCGCGCTTCGCCAGGATAATCTGAAACGTAGATTGGCTTACTCCACAGTCAGTCAACTGTCCTACATTACGCTGGGGGCAGCGTTACTGACGCCGATATCGGTGGCCGCCGCTGCGTTGCATATCGTGGTCCACGCCTTTGGCAAAATCACCTTGTTTTTTGCTGCAGGTTCCATTTACACCGCTGCGCATAAAACCGAAGTCAGTCAGCTTGACGGTATCGGGCGGCGCATGCCGTGGACCATGGCTGCGTTTGCCATTGCCAGTCTGTCGATGATTGGTATACCTCCCACGGCGGGATTTATCAGCAAGTGGTATCTGCTGTCCGGGGCAATTTCAACGGGTCAAGGCATGGCTGTAGCCGTTATTGTGGTCAGCACATTGCTTAATGCCGCCTATTTCCTCCCCATTGTCTACCGGGCTTTTTTTCGGCCTTTGCCGGTTGATATTGTGGGCCAGTCCGCCCATGGAGAAGCGCCGTTGGCCATTGTTATGGCGCTATGTATCACTGCCGCAGTCACGGTACTGCTGTTTTTCTGGCCACAGATCCCCTTGTCCCTGGCCTATCATCTGGCAGGAATTGCGTTGTGAACGACTCGAAACATTGGCTCTACCGGCCACAGAACTGGCCACGGCTATGGAAATGGGGGGGGGTAGTGCTGGCGATCACCGTTGGCGCCGAGTTTTTTGTCGACGTGCATTCGGGTTTCGGTTTCGCCAACTGGTTTGCGTTTAACGCGATCTTCGGTTTTCTGAGTTGTCTGCTCATGGTGCTGGTGGCGAAATGGCTGGGGACCCGGGTAAAGCGTGGCGAAGACTACTATGTGGATGACCCCATAGCACCGGTACCTGGACCGGTTACGATTGTCAGGGGGGATGCCGTTACGGCCTCTGATCCGGATCAGGGGAGGGACCAACCTTGAACCTACTGGCTTCACCGTCACTTCCTTTGCTGCTCGCGGCAGTGTTATTGCCCTTTACGGCCCGTTCCTGGCGGTTGCTGTTATTGCTCGGGACTCCGATCATCAGCATGGTCATGATCTGGTCGTGGCCCGATGGCATGGTCGTGACGGTGCAGTTCCTGGATTACCAGCTTACGCCTCTGCGAACCGACGAATTAAGCCGCGTCTTTGCCACCATTTTTACCATCATGGCCTTCGCTGGAGGTTGCTATGGCCTGGTTCAGGCGCGCACGGTGGAGTTGAGTGCGGCCTTCGTTTATGCCGGCGCTTCAGTGGGTGTGGTGTTTGCGGGCGATCTGCTCAGTCTGTTTATTTTCTGGGAAATTATGGCGCTGGCTTCAGCCACCATCATCTGGTCGGCACAAACGCAATCGTCCTGGCGTGCCAGTATGCGTTATTTGTCGATGCACCTGTTCGGTGGTGTGATCTTGATGATCGGGGTGGTGGCCTGGGCGCAGCAGGGGATTGATCTGAATTTTGCCAGTATGACGGCGGCGTTATCTTCTGGGGGTCTCCGTGAATTTGCTGCCTGGGCCATGTTGACGGGTTTTCTGATCAATGCAGGTGCGCCTCCGTTTTCAGCCTGGCTCCCGGATGCTTACCCTGAGGCGAGTCCCAGTGGCATGGTGTTTCTGTCTGCCTTCACGACCAAAACCGCAGTTTATGTTTTATTGCGGGGGTTTCCCGGCGCTGAAATTTTAATCTGGGCCGGCCTGTTTATGGCCTGCTACGGGATTATCTATGCGTTGCTTGAAAACGACATGCGCAAAATTCTGGCCTACAGCATCATCAACCAGGTTGGCTTTATGGTGACGGGCATCGGCATTGGTACCCCGCTGGCGTTAAATGGCGCCGCAGCACATGCATTCACTCACATCATCTACAAAGCGTTGTTGCTGATGTCAGCGGGCAGTGTGTTGTACATGACCGGGCGGCGAAAATGCTCTGAACTTGGCGGCTTGTTTCAGAGCATGCCGGTGACGGCGACCTGCGGCATCATCGGTGCCCTGGCGATTTCCGCATTTCCATTAACGTCCGGTTTTATCAGTAAATCCATGATTGCCTCGGCGGCGGAACATCAGCAACTTGGTTGGGTGTGGTTGATTCTTGCGGGAGCCTCAGCTGGGGTATTTCTGCATGCGGGGATCAAGTTTCCCTGGTTTGTGTTTTTCCAGAAAGACTCGGGTCTGCGGCCACCGGATCCGCCCTTGAATATGACCTTGCCGATGCTGTTTTTCGCCGCTTTGTGCGTATTGCTGGGGGTGTTTCCGGGCACGCTCTACGCAATTTTACCGTTTCCTGTGGACTATGTGCCGTATACCGGTGGCCATGTGGTCAGCCAGCTGCAGTTGTTGTTGTTCGCAGGGTTAGCCTTTTTTGTACTGTTGCCGTTAATGAAAAGGACGGAGACAATCAGTCTGGATTTCGACTGGTTCTACAGGGTGTTGCCGGTACGGGCCTGGGCATTGGTCGAGGCACCGCTTGGTGGTTGCTGGTTTGGGTTTTTACGGCGTTGTGAAATTATCTGGGTGGGGGGGGCGGATTATTTTCGGCGTTATTACGGGGAAGCGGGGCTGGCGCGGCCGTTGGCGACGACGAGTTTGGGGTTTACGGTGTTGAGTGTGTTTGCAGGGGTGTTGTTGTTTTATTACTTTCGGTGAACCGGGGTTATCGTGTGTCTCACGGTCTTATTGTTGCGTTCGCAGTGCGTCTCGCGAGGCGGCGGGCCCCGGTCCAGACTCGCCGTGAATATATCCTTATAGGCTCGGTCGCGGCATCTCTGCTGCTCACGGTCT
>CAZAWX010000071.1:7821-15968 GCA_964488985.1 uncultured Ectothiorhodospiraceae bacterium | reverse complement strand
GGGACGGATTCACGGCGTCTTCTGGAACCAATATCCATCGATTCCACTGGGTTGCACTTTAGAACTAACCTATGAACGAACACAATACGACCCTACCAGGGTTGTGCAACATACATCTGGTTCAACTGCGGCTTCGCTGCTAGGATTCACCGCCTCATTCCATCGCTGACAAATTTCAAAGCTGAGCGTGTCCACCTGCCACGACAATCCCCTGTGCCGTCCCGGCCCATTACCCGCTTTTGCGAGTATCAAGGTCGAGCATGTGCGCGAGGCAATGGATACAGTCCTGTCTCAGGCCGAGCAGGCCCTGCAGGCCATTTTGCTTGATTGTCCCAACCCTGACTGGCTGAATCTGCTGATACCGCTAGAACGGCTAAGCGAATCTCTGGAACGTACCTGGTCGCCGATACGCCATTTACACGCCGTCATGGATAGCCCGCAATTACGCACAGCCTATTCCCAAAGCCTGACGAAATTGAATAAATTTCAAACGGACCTTAGCCAGAATGAAACACTGTATCAGGCTTTGAACACGTTCACCGAAAGCGCTGACTGGCAACAATTGGATGCAACCAGACAGCGCCTTGTCAGTAACATCCTGAAAGAATTTCGCCTCGGCGGTGTTGGACTTGAAACCAGTCGCAGACAACGCTACAAAGTTCTGAGCGCCCGCTTGGCACAATGCGGCACTGATTTTGCGAACAACCTGCTGGATGCAACCCAAGCCTGGAGCCATCAGGCAGCCTCCGCAGATGCGTTGCAAGGACTGCCTCCAATGGTGCTCCAACAAGCCCGGGAACGTGCACAGCATGAAGGTCTGGAGGGGTGGCTACTGGGCCTGGATTTACCCTGCTACTTGCCGGTAATGGGTTTTGCACACAACCGTGAACTGCGCGCAGACATGTATAACGCCTATGTCACGCGCGCGTCAGATTGCGGGCCCCATGCGGGGCAGTTCGACAATACCGCGCTGATGCACGAAATCCTCGAATTGCGCAGCGAAAAAGCCAGGCTGCTCGGCTATGGCAACTACGCTGAGTTGTCTTTAGCACGCAAAATGGCTGCAACACCCACCCAGGTACTCGATTTTTTGCATAAACTCGCCTCGGGCACAAAACCTTTTGCCCGCAAAGAGTTTGCAAAACTATGTGAATTTGCCGCTGCGGATGGCTGTGCTGAACTGCAGCCCTATGACATTGCGTATTACGCTGAAAAGCTAAAACAGCGCGACTATGCGTTTAACCAGGAAGATGTACGGCCCTATTTTCCCGCCAACCGGGTCATTGATGGTTTATTCGAACTCAGCCAACAACTGTTCAATATCTGCATCACGCCAAGCCCTGACGCCGAGACATGGCATCGTGATGTGCAGTATTTTCAACTCCATGATCCCCAGGGTGCTTTGCTGGGCGGATTCTTTCTGGATATGTATGCACGCAAGGGTAAACGTGGCGGGGCATGGATGGATGTGTGCCGTAACCGCATGGATCTCGGTAATGGCCTGCAGCTACCCATTGCCTATTTAACCTGCAATTTCACCGCGCCCGGTCAAACTCACGATGCTCTTCTCAGCCATGAGGAGGTGACCACATTATTCCACGAATTTGGACACGGCCTGCATCACTTGCTCAGTCGTATCGACCTGCCTGGAATTTCCGGCATCAATGGAGTGGAGTGGGATGCTGTGGAATTACCCAGTCAATTTATGGAGAACTGGTGCTATGAACCCCGGGTACTGAAACGCATGAGCGGTCATTTTGAAACCGGCCAGCCATTGCCTGAAGACTTGATCGAAAAACTTCGAGCCGCACGCACATTCCATTCCGGCCTGCAGATGTTACGTCAGATTGAATTTTCACTATTCGATTTTCGCCTGCACCTGGAATACCACAGCGGCATTGATATTCAGGCGTTGGCCAAGGCGGTACACGACGAAATCGCGGTCGTCCCCCAGTCAGAACGCAACCGTTTTGCCAACAGCTTCAGTCACATATTCGATGGTGGCTATGCTGCGGGTTACTACAGTTATAAATGGGCCGAAGTATTATCAAGTGACGCATTTGCCCGCTTCGAAGAAGCCGGCGCAGAGGAACTCAGGCAAACCGGGCTCGCTTTCAAGCGGGAAATTTTACAATGCGGTGGATCACGTGATGCACTTGATTCATTCATCGCATTCCGTGGCCGCAAACCAGACATTAGCGCTCTGTTACGCCATAGTGGTCTGCAAACATCAGTAGAATCCGCCTGAATGAATTCGCATGAATGATTGGCATGCACCGGTTCATCCCATAATATAATGGCTATGCGGCGCCATTTTCTCCTTCTGTGCTTTTTCTTCGCAACAGCCTCCGCAGCGATGGCTGAAACCGTCTACGTCCGTGATCAGTTATACCTGGGCCTGCATCAGGACAAGACGCTCGCCAGTCCTATCCTGGAACTGATCCCAAGTGGCACCGAGTTGGAATTACTTGGTAAAGAACAAAATCTTTTCAAGGTGCGTATAAAGAGCGGTATCACCGGTTGGGTCGACGGCAGCTATATCACAGACAAAGTACCCGCTCGCAGTGCAATTGCGAACCTTGAGTCTCAGTTGCATACGCAGGAACAACAAATCGCCGATCTGGAGGAAAATCTGCAGGCGGCCCAACAACGCGCTAGTGATGCCGAATTAAAGGCCAGACAGGCAGCTGAAAAATCCTCTGTTGTACAAACCAAAACAGCCATACCCAGCTCAACGTTGAGGGAATTGCAAAATCTGGCCGAGGAAAATCAACGCCTGAAGCAACAGGTCGCAGAACTTGAAGCCGTGCAGACCATGGCCGTTGAACAGGCACAGGCTGCGGAAAAGGTGCGCATACAACGCAAAGAAGCCGATTCTGTTAGACAAAAGAACCTGCTCCCAGCCGCAACTATCAGTAACAAATCCCCAATGGCCAATCTCAATGAATGGCAACTGCTTTTTCTTGGCAGTGTATTGCTGTTTGCTTTTGCCATTGGTGGCTGGGTGGTGGATATGAGTGTACGCCGCCGTCACGGTGGGTATCGGATCTAAATAGAGCGGTGAAAATTGCCACCTGGAATGTGAATTCACTGAAGGTCCGGCTGGGACATGTACTCGACTGGCTGGGCACTGTACAGCCGGATGTGTTGGCCTTGCAGGAGCTGAAGATGGCCAATGAGCGATTTCCTTTGCAGGCCTTTCGTGAGGCCGGATATCACGCAGAATATTCCGGGCAGAAAACCTATAACGGTGTCGCCATCATCAGCCGTACAGCGGTAACTGATGTCATTCGTGATGTTCCAGGGCTTGATGATCCGGCCCGACGCATTCTGGGTGCAACCATAATGGGTGTGCGGATACTGAATTTGTATGTCGTCAACGGCCAGGCAGTGGGGACAGACAAATATGCACAGAAACTGTTCTGGCTCGAGCAGGTTAGTGCTCATATCAAGCGTGAAGCGCAACACAATGAGCATGTTGCCGTCGTTGGTGATTTTAATATCGCCCCGGATGACCGCGACGTACACGATCCGCAAGCCTGGCATGAACGCATTTTATGCAGCACGCCTGAGCGCGAGGCGTTGAAGCGTATTCTGGACTCAGGATTTTCCGATTGCTTCCGCCTTTTTGAGCAGAACGACGATGCATTCAGTTGGTGGGATTATCGGGCAGCAGGATTCCGGCGCAACCTGGGCATGCGCATTGACCTGATTCTCGCCAACCAAAAAATGTCTGCAAGCTGCCGCCGTTGCTGGATCGACAAGGCCCCACGCAAGCTGGAACGTCCCTCGGACCACACTCCGGTGGTTGCCGAGTTTGAACTGGAAAACACCAAATCGTCATGAGTGGCATAAAATACCGGGATCTTCGCGATTTCATTCACCAGTTGGAAGCCATGGGTGAACTGAAACGAATTAAAACCGAAGTGGACCCAGTTCTGGAAATGACCGAAATTTGTGATCGGGTATTACGCAAAGAAGGTCCCGCGCTTTTATTCGAGAACCCGAAAGGACACCAGATCCCAGTCCTCGGCAACCTGTTTGGCACCCCCCGGCGTGTCGCACTGGGAATGGGTGCCGATTCAACTGCAGCCCTTCGCGATATCGGACACCTGCTGGCCGCGTTGCAACAACCCGAGCCGCCGAAAAATCTTCGCGACACCTGGCAATCATTGCCGGTATATAAAAAAGTGCTGGATATGGCGCCAAAAACCCTCTCCAGCGCACCTTGCCAGGAAAAGATCTTCGACACCCCCGACATCGATCTCAACCAATTGCCGATCCAAACCTGCTGGCCCGATGATGCCGCACCTCTCATTACCTGGGGTCTGGTCACCACCCGGGGCCCGGATCAGGAGCGATTGAACCTCGGCATTTACCGGCAACAACTTATCGGGCCGAACCGGTTAATAATGCGCTGGCTGGCACAACGGGGTGGGGCATTGGATTTCCAGCGCTGGCAGGAGAAATTCCCTGGTCAGGATTTCCCCGTCGCCGTGACCCTCGGTGCCGACCCGGCCACGTTACTGGCTGCCGTGACACCGGTGCCGGACAGTTTGTCCGAATACGCATTCGCCGGCCTGTTGCGGGGCGCCCGGACCGAACTGGTCAACTGTATCGGCAACGATTTACGTGTCCCGGCACGCGCCGAAATCATCCTCGAAGGGCATATCAGGCCCGGGGATATGGCCGCTGAAGGTCCCTTCGGTGATCACACCGGCTATTACAACGAGGTTGAACAATTTCCGGTCTTCACTGTCGATCGCCTGACCCGGCGCGACAAACCCATCTACCACAGCACCTACACCGGCCGACCACCGGATGAACCCGCCATTCTCGGTGTCGCTCTGAACGAAGTCTTTGTCCCGATTCTGCAAAAACAATTCCCTGAAATCGTTGATTTTTACCTGCCCCCGGAGGGCTGTTCCTACCGGGTAGCTGTGGTGACCATGAAAAAGTCCTACCCAGGACATGCCAAACGCGTCATGTTGGGGATCTGGTCTTATTTGCGCCAGTTCATGTATACAAAATTCATTATCGTGACTGACGATGACATCAACGCCCGGGATTGGCGTGATGTCATCTGGGCCATGAGTACGCGCATGGATCCGGCCAGGGATATGACGCTCATTGAAAATACCCCGATTGATTATCTGGATTTCGCCTCACCTGTTTCTGGCCTGGGCTCAAAAGTGGGTCTGGACGCTACCCATAAATGGCCAGGTGAAACAACCCGATCCTGGGGCCGGGCGATACAGATGGATGACAAAACCCGCGAACGCGTGGATGTACTGTGGTCTGATTTGGGCCTTGATTAGACCTAATACTCTTCATCGGACTTGGCAAGAAGCCTGGTTGTTACTACAATTACCTGTTGCTGCTGGCACATATGGCCAGAACTAATCACCTCCTGAACAGATATTAAGGGCAGATCATGAAGGCCAACATTCATCCCGACTACCAAGAGATTACCGTTACATGCAGTTGCGGTAATGAATTTAAGACCCACTCAACACTTGAAGATCCGACTCTGCACGTCGATGTCTGCTCGTCATGTCACCCGTTTTATACCGGGCAGCAGAAAATCGTCGATACCGCAGGCCGGGTGGAAAAATTCCGTCGCCGCTTCGGCTGATCCAGGTTAAACCTGGATGTAAAAAAATCGGCGCCCCGAAGGCGCCTTTTTTTTCGCTTGCACAATACCGGTTGACGCGATTCAGCAACGACAAGTTAAGGCTGATATCTAACTTCCAGGTTCATAAAAACGATGTAACTAATTGACTGAACGTTACTCTTGAACCCGCAGTACAGAGGGTGTTTTTTATCCACAATTTCTGTGGATAAATCTGTGGATGACTTGATTGTAATAGGCTCAAATCCGCACCATTGCTGGCTCTTCTACAGATCTGTTATTTTTTGAACTGTCAAAATATTGTCCTTATTATTCAACTAGTTACACTGTTTATTACGGTTAAATGACACTTGAAGTGACGCACCTGTAGGGATTTACACCCGGGTTTCAGTGCCATGTGTATGATTTGACGTGTAAAACTGTCGTCAAGGAAAATATTGAACTAAATCGGGACTCCTGTATCTAAACGAAACGTGCCGGGCACGGCAATACACCCCACCAGTTAGACCCCCTACCGCCATGCCCCGGCACGTTTCGTTCGTTCTCCCTACGAACGATGCATTATCCCGGTCTCCCCAAACCGGGTTCTTCAGGCCCCGGCACCGACAAATTCCTCCCCGAATTCACTGCCGGGGCTTTTTTTAATTCAATCCTGTTCGGTGCCACTCAACCAGTCATCGAGACACTGCCAAAGAATGTCCAAACCTTCTTTCTTCAACGCTGAAAAAAGCTGCACCTCAATATCTGCCGCAAAAGGTCTGACCTGCGCACGGATATCGTTCAAACACTTCCTGGCGGGGCCACGACTTAGTTTGTCCGCCTTACTCAACAGTAGATGCACGGGCAAGTGCGCCTCGACACACCATTCAAGTAATTGCAGATCCTGGGGTTTTAACGGATGTCTGCAATCCATCAGCAGCACCACCCCGGCCAGGCTTTGTCGTTCCTGCAGGTAATCGCTGACCAGACGGACCCAATTTTGCCGTACCTTGTCAGGCGCCTGGGCAAAACCATAGCCAGGTAAATCAACGATACGACGCGATGCCTCAAGCTGGAAAAAGTTGATTTCGCGCGTTCGACCCGGTGTCTTGCTGGTCCGGGCCAAGCCCTTACGTTGGGCAAAGGTATTGATGCAGGTCGACTTGCCCGCATTTGACCGTCCGGCAAAGGCCACTTCCAAACCTTGATCAGGAGGGAACCCCCGAATAGAGGCAGCGCCGGTGACAAATTCCAGATTGCGGTAATCGAATCTCATATCAAGTTCCTCAAATGCTGGCTGTTGCAGCCATTGTGATGCGAAAATTGCTATGATTGCGGGACTGCATCAGTTGACCCTTACGTTGCTATCGGTAATATACGCGGGCTAACTCATATCCGTGCACAAATCTCGAAATGTTGTGCTGCTCATCGAATCAGTTAATAGGAACACTTATTGTCATGAAATACTTACCGTCGAAATTACAGTTCTCCGCCTTACTGTGCCTGTCCTTGGCCTCAACCCTTAGTTATGCCGCAGGTGATGCCGCAGCGGGCAAAGCCAAAGCTGCCGTATGTGCCGCTTGCCATGGCGCGGATGGCAATAGTGTGAATCCGATGTGGCCGAAACTGGCAGGACAGCATGCCCCTTACCTGGTTAGCCAATTGAAGGCTTTCAAAGCGGGGACCCGTAAAAATCCCATCATGAGTCCTCAGGCCGCCGCACTGAGTGATAAGGACATGGAAAATCTTGCCGCTTATTTCTCCAGCCAAAAAGCAAAGTAGGCCCTGTAACAGCCACTCGCACCTGGTGGTTACCGGCCACCTCTATCAAAAAGCGAACCCATCATGACATTGTTAAAAATCTTGCTGCTCATTGCCAGTAGCGCCCTGACTATGAATGCGATGGCGAATGCAGACGCTGCCGCCGGTAAGACTAAATCTGCTGCTTGTGCCGCCTGCCATGGCGCCGATGGCAACAGCAGTAATCCTCAGTGGCCAAAACTGGCCGGGCAGCACCCTGCGTACATCGTGAAACAACTGCAGGATTTCAAGCAGGGGAAGTCCCGCAGCAACGCAATGATGGCGGGCATGGTCGCACCCCTGAATGACGCCGATATGGCAAATCTAGCCGCTTACTTTTCAAGCCAGACAACTGCGCCTGGTTTTGCCAGCAAGACAGCCGATATAAAGCTGGGTAAAAAGATCTACAGGGGGGGCAATTCTGCAACCGGAGTCCCTGCCTGCATGAGTTGCCATGGACCGAGTGGCATCGGTGATCCGAAGGCCGGATTTCCAAAACTCGGTGGCCAACACGCCCAATACACCGCCATTCAACTGCAGGCCTTCAGGATGGAAACCCGAAGTAATGACGTCAAATCCATGATGCGGGACATTGCGTTGAAGTTGACCCCCAAAGAGGTCGCTGCCGTAAGTGCCTATATCAACGGCCTGTACTAAAGCCTGTACTGTGGCAAGTTGAGGGTTAAGATCCGGTAATTGTGTACGGAGCCAAACATTGACCTGTTACTCTGGTAAC
>CAZAWX010000071.1:0-7721 GCA_964488985.1 uncultured Ectothiorhodospiraceae bacterium | reverse complement strand
AACGTAACGCATTCCGGCTTGATGGAGATCAAAATTATGACACGCATCACCAACCACCCGTTCGCCTGGGTTCTAACACTGCTGGTAGCCTTATTACCAGTGGCGGCCTACTCTCAGGACTCCATCAAAGGCAAATATGAACGTGTAGACCCGCCACAATCAACCGAAACGCCGGGGAAAATCGAGGTTGTGGATGTTTTCTGGTATGGCTGCCCACACTGCTATCGGCTCCTGCCCTATATGGAGAAATACCTGAAGACCAAGGCGCCGTATGTGGCGGTCAGACACATGCCGGCGATCTTCAGCAAAGGCTGGGAACTGCACGCCCGGGCGTTTTACATCGCCAAGGTGCTGGGTGTCAGCGACAAATTACATGTACCGATTTTTGATGCGATTCACAAAGACCGACAGCGCCTCGATACCAAAGAAACATTGCGCGCCTTTTTCGCGAAATATGGGGTCAGTGCTGAGGATTTTGACAAGACCTTTGATTCTTTTGCAGTGTCGTCCCTGATGCGCAAATCCCTGGTCATGCAGACCCGCTATGGGGTCCGTGGTACACCGACGGCAATAATCAATGGTAAATACCGCACTTCAGCATCACTGGCCGGCAATTTCGAGGAGATGATTCGGGTGATTGCTGAACTGGCCAGGCGCGAGCACGCCACCTCCGGTTAGGTGTCTGTTAGCCGGGGTCCCGGTGTCCGACGTCATTTTTCAATCGGTAACCCCGGATCATTACCCCAGTCTGACCAGGCGCCTGGATACCCCCGCAGGCGTTGATAACCTAACTGCCGAAGCAGCAAAAAAGTGTGTGATGAACGCATATGCGTCTGGCAATAAACCACGATCTGTTTGCCCGGATCGACACCGAGTTGTTCAAGTTCACTGCGTAGATGATGCAACGGCCGCAGGCCTCGGTTGCGTTCAGGATCCTGACTGCGCAGCCAATTATAGCTAATCGCGCCAGGTACATGGCCACCCCGCAGTGAACGCACATCCTCACCCTGGTATTCCTTCTCGGTACGAACATCAAGAATGACGACATCGTCGTCATCCAGATGTTCCAAAATCCAGTTTTTGTCCGCCTGAACATCCGTTCGAATCTGTACCGGGTACGGATTACCTGGCGTCGCGGTACAGATGTTCTGACTTACCTCTTGGCCCACAGCCTGCCAGGCGCTGAGTCCACCATCGAGTACGGCGCCCAAACGATGGCCCAAGACTTCAAGCGTCCAGATGAAGCGTGCAGATCGGCTGTTACCCTGATCGTCATAGGCCACGACCTGAGTTTGTACATCGATGCCAAGATCAGACAAAAGCCGGGACAGGCTCTGCTCGTCGGGCAGCAGTCCTCCTACAGGTTTGGCAACCCGCAGCATGCGCGTTTCATCCAGATGACAGGCACCCGGGACGTGTCCTGCTGCATAGATCTCCGCCTTGCTTAAATCGACAATGCAAAGTGGATCCTGGGCTTGCATGTGCTCGTATAATTGCGCTGGCGAAAGAAACATGTTGCGCACAGGCGTTATCTTACTCATCGGTAATTTTGACCACACTGCGCCCGGTCATCGTCCCGGCCATCAGGGCATCAAAGGTCTCCGCCAGGGTATCAAGGCTGACTTCATTGTGAACAATCTGTGTCAGATGACGAGGCTTTAAATCACTTGCCAAGCGCTGCCATACCCGCTTGCGCCGTTCAAGGTCAACATACACAGAGTTGATCCCGAGCAGGTTCACGCCACGAAGAATAAACGGCATGACGGTGGTTTCCAGCTTGTAGCCGCCCGCCAGGCCAATTGAGGCGATATTACCGCCAGGTTGGGTGGTACGGGTCAGCCAGCCCAGTTCATCGCCACCGACGTTATCGACCGCACCGGCCCACAACGCCTTTTCAAGCGGTCGAGTGCCAAGGGTTGTTTCGGTGCGTATTAACAATTCACTCGCACCCAAGCCATGCAAGTATTCCTCCGCGCCTGACTTGCCGGTAAACGCCGTAACCTCGAAACCTTGCCCCGACAGCATGTCGATGGCGAAACTGCCAACGCCTCCCGTGGCACCATTCACCAAAATGGGTCCGGCATCCGGCGTTTGATAGTTGTGCTGCATGGCATCCACGGCCAGACCGGCGGTAAAACCAGCCGTGCCAAGGGCCATGGATTCGCGCAGGGTCAAACCCGCTGGCAAAGGCACCAGCCAGTCAGCCGGCACCCTTACCCGCTCTGCATAACCCCCATCGTGTTCTTCGCTGAGGCCAAAGCCGGTCACCACCACCGCATCACCCTCTTGATAGCGGGTATCCTCGGAACTTTCCACATAACCGGCCACATCAATGCCCCCAACCATGGGCATCCTGCGCATGATCTTGCCTTTACCGGTGGCGGCCAACGCATCTTTATAATTAACGTCAGACCAGCAGGCGCGGATAACCACGTTGCCTGCATCCAGATCATCCAGGTTGATGGTCTCCAGTCTGGCTTGTATTTGTTGATCTTCCTGATGGACACGAAATGCTCTAAATGACTGCATGGGAACTCCTGTGGTGGGTGGCAAAGTTTCAATAGGCAAACCAAGTCCATGATCCTATATCATGTCGGGGTTTTGAAAAATCGAAATACGCTCATGAATCTACTTAAAAACGATGATCAAAGTTTTGCACAGCTGCAAGCGTCTTTCCGCTGGCAGATCCCGCAACATTACAACATGGGGGTGGATGTCTGTGACCGGCACGCAGCACGGGCCAAGCAAACCGCGTTGTTCCTTGAAAATGCTCAGGGTGATTGTCAGACACTGACCTTTGCCGAACTCAATACCCGGGTCCAACAACTCGCCAACGGATTGACCCGCCTCGGTCTCGCCCCAGGTGATCGGGTGGGCATTATCCTGCCGCAACGAGCCGAAACGGCACTGGCACACCTGGCGTTGTGGAAAATGGGCTGTATTTCAGTTCCATTGTCAGTGTTATTCGGCCCCGACGCGATGCGTTATCGACTCGAAAACAGCGGCACCCGTGCCGTCATCGCCGGTAACGCGCATTACGCGATGCTGGAAAGCCTGGGCAGTGAAATCTCCGAACTTGAATTTATCCTCAATGTGGATCGCGATGGGCCGGGGATCGATTTCTGGGATCTGCTGGAAACCTCAGCCGAAACATTTCAGGCCGTCGATACCCTGGCCAGTGATCCGGCCCTGCTTATCTATACGTCCGGAACCACCGGGCCACCAAAAGGCGCGGTCATTGCCCATCGTTGCCTGATCGGCAACCTGACGGGCTTTGAACTATCCCAGAACTTCATCCCCCAGCAGGGCGATGTGATGTGGACCCCCGCAGACTGGGCTTGGACCGGCGGCTTGCTCGACGGCTTGATTCCTTCTTTGCGCTACGGAATTCCGGTATTGGGCTTTGATGGTGGGCGTTTCGATGCGGAACGCTGCCTGGCGCTGCTGGAGAAATACCGCGTGCGGATTTCGTTTATTCCGCCCACGGCGTTGAAAATGTTCATGCAGGTGCCCAACCTGGAAAGCCGCTTCAAGCTCAATTTACGCTCCATTATGTCCGCAGGTGAACAGGTCGGCGAAGAAGTACTGCGATTTTCCGACGAAGTGCTGCGCGTCCCGCTAAATGAGATGTGGGGACAAACTGAATTCAATTACCTGGTCGGCAACTGTCAGGCCATCATGGCAGCCAAACCCGGTTCTATGGGCAAACCCTATCCTGGCCACAACGTCTGTCCCATCGATGCTGATGGCAAGCCTTTGCCTGCGGGAGAGGTCGGCGAACTGGGAGCCTGGCGTGATGATCCGGTATTTTTTATCGGTTACTGGAACAATGCGCAGGCGACCCGGGATAAATTCATCGGTGATTACTGGAGCACCGGGGATATGGGCTACCGCGATGAAGATGGCTACTTGTGGTTCGTCGGCCGGAAGGATGATGTGATTTCAATGGCCGGTCATCGGGTCGGTCCGGGCGAGATAGAAGACTGTCTGCTCAAACATCCTGCAGTTGCCCAGGCTGCGGTTATCGGTAGCCCGGATGAGTTACGTGGCAACATCATCAAGGCCTTTATTGTCCTGGCCGAAGGTCATCAGGGGACAGATGAACTGGCGAGCGCCATTAAGAGCGAGGTCAAATCACGGCTTGCCGCCCATGAGTATCCGCGTGAAATCGAATTCATCGACAGCCTGCCCATGACCACCACCGGCAAGGTTCGCCGACTCGAACTGCGCCAGCGGGAAATCGAACGCAAACAAGGCAAGGGCGAAGTGTAAATTGGCGGATGTCGGCTTTGGCGGCCATCGCCGTACACACGGTTTCAACTATGACCCGGCCAAGGCTGTGTCACAGTTACGTCGAAACGATCCTGTGCTTGGCGCACTTATTCGCCGGGTAGGCGCCTATGGGTTACAAAGCCGCGACCATCTGACCCCGTTTCAGGCCTTGCTGCGGGCCATTGTCTACCAGCAACTCTCCGGATATGCAGCAGCGAGCATTGATCGGCGCCTGTGCGCGCTGTTCCCCCATCGCTACCCCAGTGCCGAACGTCTGCTAAGGTTATCGGCAGATCAATTACGTGGCGTGGGCTTGTCCCAGGCTAAAGTACGCTCGGCACTGGATTTGGCACAAAAATGCCGGGACAAGACCATCCCCGGACGCAGGGCCCTGGCGCAAATGGACGATGAAAGCATTATTGTTCAGCTCACCAAAGTACGCGGTATCGGCCGCTGGACAGTAGAAATGCTGCTGATCTTTCACATGGGACGGGCGGATATCCTGCCGGTCGGGGATCTGGGAATACGCAAAGGTTTCATGCTCCATCGTGGGGATAAGGAACTGCCAGAACCAAAAGATCTCGAACGCCATGGGCAATGCTGGCGTCCCTACCGTTCGATCGCAAGCTGGTACCTGTGGCGGGCCAATGATGTTGATTGGACAAACATATAGTCCAACTCACCACTGCCCCGTTTTTGACCCCGCATCCAGGCTCGAGTGGCGAAAACAGCTAACGACATGATCATTGACCATCCCCACTGCCTGCATGAAGGCATAACAAATCGTCGGTCCGGTGAATTTGAATCCCCGTTGTTGCAAATCCTTACTCATGGCCTCTGATTGAGATGTTTTTGCCGGAACCTCACTGCCCTTTTGCCAATGATTCACAATGCTACGGCCTTCGACAAAGGACCACAGGTGATCGTGCCAGATGAGTCCTGTATCACACATATCGAGATAGGCCCGGGCATTGCCGATAAAGGCTGAAATTTTTCCACGGTGCCGGACGATACCCGGATTGGTGGCCAACGCAGCAATATGTTCCGGGGTGAAATCCACCATACGCTGCGGGTCGAAATCGGCGAAAGCGGCACGGTAGGCGCTGCGTTTTTTCAATATGGTGTACCAGCTTAATCCCGCCTGGGCGCCTTCGAGCAGCAGGCACTCAAACAGGGCTCTGTCATTGGTGTGGATCGGCACGCCCCATTCACGATCATGGTAGTCGATGTACAGCGGATCTGAGTTTAGCCACGCACAGCGATTTACCGCAGTTATGCCGGCCATGCTTCCCCCTTGGGTTGAACTTGATTACGGCGCCACGAGTTCGTGTATTATCCATTCTTTAAGGAGCCATTAACATGTTTAGAAATATACTTGTATGCCTCAGCCTGGTGCTTTTCCTTAGCGCCTGCGCCCCGGAAGTGGGCAGTAAAGCCTGGTGCGAGGCGATGAAAGACAAGCCAAAAGGCGATTGGACGGGCAATGAAGTGACCGATTTCGCCAAACATTGCCTGTTTTAAACGGCCACATAGATACAGTATATAAATATAGTCTTATGCCGATTGAATCTTCCTGGCAAGGTGCCGTAGTCAGTATTTTCATTGCCGAAAAAGGGGGTGATCCCATGCGTGAACTGGCATCTGCCGAGTTGCTTGCCGGCGTTGGTATCGCCGGAGATCGCTACGCAACCGGTCAAGGCCATTACTCGCCAATGCCTGCCGCGGACCGCCAAATCACCTTGATTGAGGTTGAAACCCTGCAGGCACTGGCCCGCGATCATGATGTACACCTTGAGGCCGCACAAAGCCGGCGCAATATCTGCACCCGCGGCGTGCCGTTGAATCACTTGGTGGGGCAGGAATTTTATCTGGGCGATGCGCTGTTATACGGCGCGCGATTGAATGTGCCCTGTAAATACCTGGAAAAAATAACCGCTTTGAGTGTCTATGAGTTGCTCAAACACCGATCCGGTCTGAACTGCGAAATTCGACGTGGCGCTATTCTCAAGCCCGGCGATTTGATTCAACCCAGGTAACTCGCATCCTCATGAATGCTGATGCCAATGGGGATTGCCGTGGTGCATTTTTTCAACCACCAAACACACCACCGAGGGCAGTTAAGCACACTGTTGGCACAATTCGGTCTCGATTGTGGCGTCACCGATCTAATTGCCCTGCCCGGTGTCGGGCAATCATAGTCACACACGCACCTGCCAGGAACCTTTAAACATGATTCTCCCCTGCCAGCGTCATCTGTTTGATATCCCTGCCGATGTCGCTTATTTAAACTGCGCTTATATGTCACCATTGATGCACAAGGTGGTTGCCGCCGGGCAACATGGTGTGGCCCGCAAAGCGCAGCCCTGGACCCTCAGCAGCGAAGATTTTTTCACCGAATCGAATCTTGCCAGGGCACTGTTTGCCGAACTGATCAACGCGCAGGCTGAGGATATCGCCATCATTCCATCGGTCAGTTACGGCATCGGCATTGCCAGCACTAATCTGCGCCTGGAAACGCATCAACATATTTTGCTTCTCGAAGATCAGTTTCCGTCCAACGTTTACCCCTGGCGGCAATTGGCTGCCCAACACATGGCCAATATCATCAGCGTCACTGGTGGCCATAACCAATCCCTGAGCCAAAGCGTCCTGGAAAGCATCGACGCCAATACCGCCATCGTAGCCCTGCCCCATTGCCGCTGGACCGATGGTGCGTTGCTGGACCTGGCGGCCATCGGCCGCCGTTGCCGGGAGGTTGACGCTGCACTGGTGCTGGATTTAACTCAATCCGCTGGTGCCCTGAGCTTTGATGTTCAGGAAGTCGATCCTGACTATCTGATCGCCGCCAGTTACAAATGGTTGCTGGGCCCCTATAGTCTGGGGTTTGCTTATGTGGCACCGCGCCGACAACAAGGCCAACCCCTGGAGCAGGGCTGGCTGAATCGGGTGGGGAGCGAGGACTTCAGCCGTCTTGTGGATTACCAGGAACGGTTGCAAGACAGTGCCGTGCGTTTTGATATGGGCGAGCGTTCTAATTTTCACCTCATGCCGATGGCCGTTGCCGCCCTGCAACAAATCCTGACCTGGGGCGTAGGCAATATCGAACAGACATTGCGCGAAATGACAACACGCACAAGCCAGTTAGCCGCACAAATAGGCCTCACTCACTTGCCCCAGGCGCAACGCCCGGATCATTACCTCGGCCTGAGTTTCCCGACCGGGATCCCGCCAGGATTGCTGCCCAGGCTAGCCAAAGCAGGCGTTTATGTAAGCGTCCGTGGTGATTCCATGCGCGTGACGCCCCATGTGTTTAATAACGACGCTGATATCGACCGTTTGTTCGAGACCTTGCGACAATCGCTAAAGTAATTTTAAAGGTGTAAACATCTGGATTTCAAATGTATTCGGTCGCCTGGAATGGACGGGTGCTCGACGTGCAACGATGTCCC
>CAZAWX010000070.1:0-16003 GCA_964488985.1 uncultured Ectothiorhodospiraceae bacterium | reverse complement strand
AGCATCTGACTTTTAATCAGGTGGTCGCAGGTTCGAACCCTGCACGGCCCACCATTAAATCAATGAGTTACAGAATTGGCTTCTGCAAGTGGCACGGCCGTGTAGACGCCATGTAGATCAACTTCTGCTAAAGCGATCAATCTTAGGAGACAAAAAACCGATCTTGTAAATTTATGGGCAGCGTGTGTTCTAGCTGCCACCGTATCGTAATCGGCTGATCACCCTCCCAATCGACAAATGTCACTTCGCCACAATATACAAAGGGTGCTGCTTTTCCTCTGGTGGTTTTTCGACCATCACGGACGAGCAGATGGACGGCGATTGAGAGTTCCTGATGATTTGTTATGGCATTACCGGCTTTCGAGTCTCGCCGGTGCCGATTCTGGCTGTGCCACTGAAAGAGATTTGGGGATAGAAAGGCATCGTCATACTGATAGTCTTTCTGCAAGCTACTTTTATTGAGTGAGACGAGCAGAAATATATGTTTGTCCAGGTGCACGAATCCTTGGTTCCATATTGCTGGTGAAAACTCGAATCCCCAGAGTTCAGGGATTTCGGCTCGTACGTACTCATGCCATAGTTGAGGTTCTGTCGTATGACCTCCTAGTGGTTTAAGGTGGTACATGCCATCGGAGAGCTCGAAAATTACCCGTTCTCCACGCCCAGGCTGACCGGCATTCTCGCCAAACCAACCTCGTAATAGCGTTGGCAACAAGTTCTCTTTCTGATCTGGTTTGTGGATGACATTTACGGCTATTTTCACAAACTCGGCATCTAAACGCTGGCCTTCTGCTTCGAAATGAGTATTGCCGTTTGGGATGCCAGGAGTTTGTTCACGCGAAGGGAGAAACAGCATTGGTTTTCCATTCGAGTGACTGACTTTGCAGATGATACGCTGTGGAAATCCGCGCTCGCCTTGTATGCGTTCGAGGTACTGAGCCAGTCGCCACTCACATAGTTCTTCAGTCAGTTCGCGCAGTTCAATAGCAATAGCAGGATCTTTTGAAAGGTGTGAGCGAAATGTACTGTCCACGTATTCGAAGAACCGATGTCCACCAGTACCCCGACCTTCCACCCAGGCGCGAATGGGGTTGTCTTCAATTAGTTGCTTGAGTGCACTTTCGTTCTCGAGCGCTTGTCCTACATCGTCGGTCAAAAGGGCCGAACGATTAGCCAGGTGCGCGAATTCGTTAGCGAGCTCGGCGATGGAAATTTCTCCAGGGAATTTTTTTCGCGCGATCATTCCCAGAAGAGTGAGTATCTTATAACTCTTGGTCATTGGGGTTTTTTCGAGTGCACTCAGAAATGCCGACGCGATTTCTAGCGCCTTCTGCTCAATTTCACTCAAGTCACCCTGAGCGTTTACGAATTGAAACCAGGAAACATGTACTTGCCGCACACTCTTCGGGTCATGGCCTGCATGCCAGAGTTCAGCAGCTCGGGGGCGAATTCCGTGCTGAGACTTGAAACCTGCATACCAATTTTGTAAAGCCCCGAGTCTCGCAGTAGTCGATGGTATAAGTGCCCCCAGGATGTTCAATGCTTCAAGATCGTATGTAATCTCACAACCGGCTGGGAGTACGAGTTGATGCGCCGCGTATTTTTTCAATGCGATTGTTAGTGCTTGTAGGGACGCGGCGGCACCAGGCAACAGAGCCATAGGAGCTTGTAGAAATGTCCGGTGATTCCCGATGTAATCGATAACAGTGAGGAACGCTTTGCCCGATGTTTTTCGCAGACCACGTCCAAACTGTTGGAGCCAGAGTACTTTCGACTCGGTTGGGCGGAGCATGAGCACGGTGTCAATGTTTGGGATATCGACTCCCTCATTTAACATGTCAACTGCAAAAAGGACCTGCAGTTCTCCAGACTGGAGTTTCTCGAGTGAATCGGCTCGTGGTGCTGATCCAAGACCCGAGTGAACAGCGACACAACGAACGCCTCGGTCTGTAAAGAATCTGGCCATGTAGTCCGCGTGAACCTTGGATACGCAAAATGCGAGGGTACTTTGCCCACCGTGTTGTTGCCATTGCTCATAGGCATTTTGAGCGCGGCGGTCAGTGACTATTTTTGCCGCGAGTTCTTCCGGATCAAAGCGGCCACTTTTCCACCGGATGTTGGTGTAGTCCACCTCATCTGGGATTCCGTAATAGTGAAATGGACAGAGTAGTTTCTGCTCGATTCCGGCAACCAAGTCGCAGTGATAGACCAAATTTTCATCACAAAGTGTAAGTAGATCAGCACCATCCGATCTATCAGGAGTCGCTGTCAGTCCCAACATGAATTGGGGTCTGAAATGGTGTATTAGTCGGCGGTACATCGAGGCGGCTGCGTGGTGAAATTCGTCAACGATCACGTAGTCGAATGTTTCGCTGGGAAACGTATTTAGATGACGGACTTTGCCTAGCGTCTGGATCGATGCGAATACCACGTCTGCATCGGCCTGCTTTTCTTCACCGGTGTACTCGCCGATTCGTACGTCGGGCCGGATCCTTCGAAACGTGGCCCGTGCCTGTCGCAAAATCTCCTCGCGATGCGCCACGAACAAGACGCGCTGGAAAGATTCAGAGTCAAATGCGGCGAGCCAGGTTTTGCCGAGCCCCGTTGCTAGGACTACCAGACCGGCGCGATTTCCTACTTGTCGTGTTAGCTTGAGAGCGGCGAGGGCTTCCTGCTGTATTGCATGTGGAGTAGGAGGGGGTTCCGGTTTGTCTTGCTCTGGGTTTATGCCGTGCAGATCAGTGCGTTCAAATACGGATCTTCGCTCCCGGTACTGATCCACCCATTCCGTCGTGAGTACCTGGGTTCTGGGATGGTAGAAGAGTACCTCGAACTCGCTCTGGACACATTCTACGGCTTTTTTGTCATTTAGGCTGCTCAGTCGAAAATTCCACTCCAGGCCCCTGGTCAGCGCGGAATGGGTGAGATTAGAACTCCCCACGTAAGCAGTTCTTTGACCTCCCTTACGACCCAGCAGGTAGGCTTTCGGGTGAAACCCGATCATTTCCGTTGTCTCGAAAACACGTAACTTTATGGACGCCTGGTACAGATCCGACAAGTCTAGCAATCGAATCAATGCTCGGGGCTCGGTGACACCCATGTAGTCGCCAGCCAGAATACGGACCTGACCATCACGCTCAAGCAAGTCCTCTATATGAGGAAGTATGTGATTGAGACCGGATTCCAGAATGAATGCCACAGCCATATCTAAGTGGCTGGCGTCGACCATGTCACGAACTAACTCGCGTTTTAGCGGGTGCAGTTCTGTGCCGTGGATCCTAGCCGAAGATTCAGGCGAAACATCGGATGCATAATAGCTTACATGTTGTTCCTGGACGGTGAGGTAGTTAGCTTTGTCTGCAATAACATGACGAACACCGCCGGTCGGATCGCCGACGTCACCTTGATAGCGCGGAATTACATGAACATGGAGGTGAGGTACAGTCTGTCCGGCTGCTTCGCCAACATTGATGCCGATGTTATAACCATCGGGTTGATGGCTAGCCTCGATCGCTTTCTTCGCAATTTCGATCCCGGCTAACAAATTAGCCTGTTCATCGTGTGTCGCATCAAACCAATTTGCGATATGCCTTCGAGTGATTACAAGCGCATGGCCAGGAGACACAGGGAACGAATCCCATACACAACGGATGAGGGGATCGGCGTCGTAGAGGACACGTCCTATCGCTATATCACAGAACGGGCAGGTCATGACGAGGCAATCGCATTAATTGTGAGATTTTTATCGAGGACCGACTCGACACAGGTTTCACGCCGCCAACGCCGCATTTCCAGCAGAGTATTCCTTCGTTTTTTCTTTTTCGTCATGTTCTGAATATACATGATCTATGGAGCGCACGACGAACAACGGATCTTTCCATGGTGGAGGGGATTTATTTTGACGCCGCATAAGCAATACATGCAGCATGCTTCCTGCGGTCGCAGGGCCAACGTTGCGCGTCAACTATCTTGTCCGGTTCAGATTACTCTCTGCAACTTGACCTGGTTAAGCTATTAGGACACACCAGTTAAGCAGCTTTTTTCACACTGCCCGTTCTGCGGTGTGAGTGTCTGCCTGGAGTCCAAGTGAGGAGCCAGGTTGCAGAGGCGGAGTTCCTGCATGTCGATTTTAGTGCCTGGGCTTCCACCACTCGGTAGTAGGGAAAGTCATCTATGGTATGTTGCATTATTAAATAGTTCTACTCAATAAATAATGGACATAATCCATGTTCCCATATTGGGAACATGCTATCCTCAATTGATGAGGATAATTGCCAAACGGACCTTGCGTGAATTCTGGCTGTCAGCGCCCCGGTATTCAGATTCAAAAGGGCCGCTGGAAGCATGGCCTGCTGAGGCAACTAAGGCGAGTTGGAATTCGCCGCAGAAAGTAAAAGCGCAGTTCCGTTCAGCCAGTATCCTTAAAAATGGGCGAGCTGTATTTAATATCGCAGGAAATAAATACCGGCTTGTCGTTTCAATCGATTACCAGCGCCGTATATGTTTTGTGAAATTTATCGGCACACACAAACAATATGACCAGATTGATGCCGAGGTGGTGTAATGAACATTCAACCTATCAGAGACGAAAAAGGCTATGAGGCGGTACTGACTGAAATTGAAAAATTATGGGGTGCAAAAAAGGGAACGGCGAAAAGTGACAAACTTGAAGTGCTAGTGGTCTTGGTCGAGGCTTACGAAGCAGAGCATCACCCGATAGATCCACCAGATCCTATTGAGGCCATAAAGTTTCGAATGGATCAAATGGGGCTGACGCGAAAGGATTTGGAGGAATATATTGGTCCGAAGGGGAGAGTATCGGAAATACTAAATCGGCGCAGAGGGCTTTCGCTCGGGATGATTCGCAACCTTCATTCGGGACTTCACATTCCTCTGGAAAGTCTAATTCGAGAGTCGTAGATATGCGCATAACAACCGATCTTTCAAAGGCCCGAAAACAGTTGATAGCAGTAGTCGGAAATAAACATGGCTAGCAGTCGCGACGATCTTCAGGTGAGGCAGATGGCCTTCGAATTTCTGTCGCAACTGACGATCGAGTACGGGGATACACTACCATACGCACTGCTGAGCCAAGGCATAAATTTCAAAGGCACCCGAGTGCCGCTCCTTGGCCCTCAAGGAAGTGGATGGCCCGATGCTCCGCCACGGGTTACAGACGATGCATGGGGCGAAGTTACGTGTTCCACGAAGACCGCAGGATCAACCTAATCCTGATGCACTCGCAAGACGTTATGAGCAGTTTCGTGAGCATGCAAGGTGATCTGCTTAAGAGTTATGCACACAACTGACTATTGTCAGCGGGACGTTTCAGACAGGTCGATTAATTATGCCGAAGTCGAAATAACGGATGTTAAAAAGATCGGGACGGATTTCGATAATTGTTTTGAGAAAAAAGACTTGCTAGCAAAAAAACAATAGCTGTAGCTGTTACGCGATGTATTGTTTCTTACCGGCCGGTGACCCGTTTGGAGGAGGATCACATTTTGCTTTGAATTCCAGCACTTGTTTAATTAATTCCGTGACATCCTTGTCTGTTGCGACGCCTGCCAAGTCATAGTCAACCTTATTTCTTTTCCGACGGCAGATATCAAAATAGTCGATATGATGCATGGCATTTCGGCCCAGAATTTCGCCAGCAATTACGAAGGTGACTTTGTGATGGCCAACCTTTGCAGCGACGCGGTAGCCCCTTTGCCGGATCACATAGTTTGCCAAATTCAACGCTGCGTTATAGGCGATGGCGAAGCGTCTGTCCGCTGAAAGAGACGGGATCTGTGCATCATTCAGATCCCTGTTCACGATACCGAGCAGGTTAACCAACGACTTGGGGTTAACGTGAATTTTTGAATATTGCCGTTATCGAGCCAATGCTTCCAGTTCACCAACGTTTCCTTTCAGGAAAATTTTCTTGTCAGACAAGATGGTTTGGATGAACGAGTCTCCTTCTTGGCATCGTTGAGAGAAGACTCTGGGGGAAAATATTGTCGGGTTAACATCACGCCCAAGGATTTTCTCCGCACCTTTCAGGCCAGGAACAATTTCGGCAAGCCCCACATCCCCGATGATCATCAAGTCCACATCACTCGTGGATAACGCTTCCATGCGGGCAATTGACCCGTAGACAAAGGAGATGGGAATTTTATTGCTGAATTTTTTCAGCGAATCTTTGATGACGTCGGCAAGTCCAGATGTCTTAACGAAAATACTTTTGAGTTCTTCAATTATTGGGTTGTCCGGATTGAGTTTGTAATAAACGCGATTACCGTCTTTTCGATTTATCAGTAAATCACCACTTGCCATTGAAGCAAGTTCTCTTTGTAGGCTGGAGGGTGAAACTCCAATGTGCTTTGCCAAATCAGTCAAATACCACCACTTGTCTGGACGCAGCAAGACCGTTGACAAAATAGACTGCCGTGTCCGCGGAAAGAGGGTATCCAGGATATATTTACGCATATAGCGTAAATATATACGTATATTGCGTATATTACAACTTATGAATTGTTGCCTGGACAAATCCGTATCCAACTGCATCGTCGAGAAACGTTAGCTCAGTCAATGCCGCATTCTTTCGAAATGGAAGGTCAACCTCTGTATCGTCTGAGTACTCGACGGAAACCAATACCCATTTTGGAACTTGCCGGTTGTAGGATACAAATCAGGAGCTGCTGATGCGGCTACAAGGAGAGCGTTATGTTAAATGAAGTTGCGGTCGTAACAGCGGGCGGTAGTGGCATGGGTGCAGGTGCGGCGAAGAAGCTTGCTGCCAAGGGTTACCGCGTGGCGATTTTATCTTCATCAGGGAAAGGCGAAGCCCTGGCAAAGGAACTCGGTGGAATCGGTGTAACCGGGTCTAATCAGTCAAATGAAGATCTGAAGCGGCTTATCGACAACACGATGGATGCATGGGGGCGAATAGATGTCCTCGTAAACAGTGCCGGGCACGGGCCGCGGGGACCCATCCTGGAGCTGTCCGATGAGGATTGGCACCGTGGCATGGACGTGTACTTCCTGAATGTCGTACGTCCGACAAGACTGGTAACCCCCATCATGCAACAACAGAAGTCCGGGGTGATCATCAACATCTCTACTTTTGCTGCGTTCGAGCCAGATCCTGTATTTCCGACGTCCGGAGTATTTCGGGCTGGATTGGCCGCATATACAAAGCTTTACTCAGACAAGTACGCGGCTGAAAACATTCGAATGAACAACGTGCTCCCTGGTTTCATTGACAGCCTGCCAGAGAAGCCAGAGTTTCGCGATAGAATTCCAATGGAACGCTACGGAAAGACCGAAGAGATTTCGGAGGTGGTCGCGTTTCTTGCTTCCGAAGGAGCCGGCTATATCACCGGGCAAAATATAAGGGTCGATGGTGGGATTACCCGGTCCGTGTAGGCGAGTGCCGGTGCCGTCGAACAATGCATTCCAGAGCGACCGCTTGACCCACCGGCCAATATTGCCGTTGCTATTACGTCCATAGCCTCAAGCGTTGCCTGAACGTTGCTGGTCGGCATCGAACACCTCGCACATGTACTGCTGCGGATTGGGCACGACAGAGCGATGAGATGAAAAGTCGCGGACACTGTTTGTGTAAAAGAACACCCCCCATTGACGAGGTGCACTGGGTAGGCGCACTTGAATCTGGAAAGGGGCCGCAGATCGATGTCGATGCCGATATTGTTCAGCGCCGGCGGATTTCTCTTCATGATCGCCCCACCGCCAAGGTGCGTTTATATGTAGGTGTGATGCGGCGGCATCATGGCGATGATGGGCTGGCACAGCCCGGAGGTTGCCTTCGAACCAAAATAATGGCTCATTCGCATTCATCCGTTCATTGCGATTGTGCACCGGCATAGTTAAACCGGGCTATGATGTCAAGAAAATAGTGAACGGGTATTGGGCAACGCTATTTTGAAGGGGCTTCGCCGATTTTTCTTTGGCGCTGCGGCGCGGGCAGCTACAATTCAACTTATATCCAGTTTGAGCTCACGATATGTGGGGTTTGGAGAACTCAGATGGCTAATGGGCAACTTGCACGGGACTCAGAACAAGACTACGACTGGACCGATGGGCCGGGGGTATCTTCCACCATGGATCTTGTAGACCCGTGGCGCAAGCCTGCTCAGCCAATCTTTGGTACCTTCACCCCACTTGCTGTAGAAACAGTAACGACAGAGGACCTTCATGAGATTGAAGAACGATGGACGGATCTTCAGTTTGTACTCGATGCAAGCGCATGTCAGAAATGGCGCAGTCTTTGTCCAGAGACCGAAGCTACAAGCCCATACCTATTGTTCCTGAACCGCCCCGATTCTGCTACTACCTTCAATAACCTACTAGCATTCGTGAGGTCTGGGTTGGCACGTGATAACGGGGAAAGATTAGCTGAGCGGCTAGCAGAATTGAGAACCGATCTAGCTGAAGATGAAGAATTGCCCAACATCTCAATGTCGTCCGTTCTAGGCTTGGTCCGGTTCCTTCAAGATAATCCGCAGATGCGTGACCCAAGTTTGGTTGTGAGTAACACGGGAAACATAAGAGCCGAGTGGCATAGGTCGTGGATCCAACACTTCGTCGTTGAGTTCACTTCCAACATTGATGCCCGATTTGTTCTATTCGTGGCCGATACGAAGGCACTAGAAAAGAAGGTTCGCATCTCCGTTACGTGCTCAATTGCTTCTCTCATGGAACATGCACTTCCACATGGCATTAGCGTGTGGGCGGTGCGGCCGTAGTCTAGAGACGGTCAATGCTTGGCGATCTCCTTCCTGCGGCGGATCACATCTCCCCTCATTGGACTCTTCCGGGAACGAATACGGTTGGAACGATGGGAGCCCGGTGAGTCGAGAGGCTCACGTCGGGTTCTGCGAGAAGCTGAGGGTGAAATTCCCTCGGCTTACTCACCCGCGATTCTGGTCAATATTTCGCCAATATGGGTCATTGGGTGGTCACGCAGAAAGCCCACCTATAATATGAGGGGATCCCTAAGATTACGAGGCCTTCAAATAATGTCCCAAACCAGCACAGCTCAGCCCGAAGACACCAAAGCGATCATCGACGAGCTTTTCAACCGGCAGCCGATGAGTGACGCCGAACTCAAGGAGCGTCTGTCCCGGTGTAACATGACCTGGGCACGAAAATTCCTGGTCGAGCGGCTGCGACAACAGACCGATCCCGATAATAGCGCGTTGCTCACTGCTGCTTTGCGTCATTCGGACGTGCCGCAAATGGCGGATGAACTGCTTGATATTGCGCAATGGGCTGCGAACAGCGCCGTGTCACGAGCGATTGCCCTTGATCTCCTTGTTGCAGAGTGCCCGGATCAGGCGCGGAAGCTGGCAAACCGGCTTTCCCCGGAGTCGCTGGGGCGTATTACTGAAAGCCATATTGCCGAATTTGTTGCCTCACTGGAAGGCGACTCGGAGGCGGCAAAAGTCGTAGCCGAGTTTCTGCTACATGCGCCTGGGTCGATCCGGTCTTTGGTGCTCGAAGACTTTGAGCAGCGCCGGTTGCAGGCTGATATACCAGCGGCTTCCGTGTACGAGGTGGCCCTAACACAGGAATTGCTGGCTTCTCTGCACGAGGCCATGCTGGCCGCCCTCGTGGCCGATGGCGGTAGAAGTTCTGAAACTTTAGTGACCAGGCTGCGGGATGCGGCGGCCCCCGCACAACGCGCCAAGTTTCAGAAGGCATTGTTGAAGTTAACGACAAGCCGGATTGATCCCAGGCAAGGCGTTAAAAAGACTCCTGGCAGCTTCGCCTATGTGGGTAGCGCCGACGGTCAGGGGGCATTCGTGATTCTGGGGCGCATCAAAAAGAAGATCGGCAAGTTTTCGACCGTCAACCTGTGCATTCGGGCCGCCGCGGACATACGCGATGGCTTTGTCCTGCCAAGACATTCTGACGGCGAATTCAAGAAGATGCGTCAAGAGATCCAAGGGAGCTGGTGCAACTTCGTCCGCGTCCCCTTGCCCATTGCGGGACAGATTGTCGCTGCAGCCGTGGCACGTACCGAAGCGCTCGGAATTTCTCTTACTGCTGATTCCCAATCCGCAGTACGGGCTTTTGAGCACGCCTGTAACATCGACCCGCTGGTCACCGATGAAGTGAAACCGGCGAGACCATTTGATGACGTTCTGTTGCACGGCATCATGAGTAAACCGATCTACCGCTACTGGTTTTTCGACCAGGGTGATCTGAACAGCGTGGGAATCGACACACCTGGTTTCTTCGAAGATCGAGAAATGTGGATCCGCAAAAGCGCCACTGCCTTGAATACAGCCAAGGTCAAGCAACGTCTAGTCGCCATGGCCAAATATATGGCCCGCTGGCATCAATGGAACAGCGAGCCCGAGTTGGCGGCGGCGCTGGCGGCCGCAGCTCAGGCGGTGGAGAAAGATTTTTCCGGAAGCACCCTGCTGCGAACATTTCTCGACAAGAGCTACGAGTATACAGCAGGCGTCAATTCGCGCAGTCGGCCCGCAGCGTCTGAGAAAGATGCATTAGAACAGCGTGACCAGCTCAGGCGCTGCTGCTTTGCAGGCCTGAAGTCTCCCAAGCGGCAAGACCTGGCCTACCTCGACCATGTCGAGGTAGCCTTTCGCACCCTGGATCATTCAATCAACCTGATTGCCGGAGATCGACGGCCACGCAACGACGATCTGTATGATATCGCCTACGCAGCCGCGCAAGTGCATGTTGAACATCGCTGCAAACAAACAGGTTCTGGAGAAGGCATCGAGCAACACATCATCCGTGTGGTGCAGGATAAAAATACCCTGTCAGCTCTTAGCACAGAAGAGGCACGGATCATCGCAGGCCCGATCATCGACGCCATGCAGGAATTTTCCGAACAGCAATGTGGCCACTGCTTGCTGGATTGCCTTTCTCACCCGCAGGCGGACGCTGCCCAGCCTTTCTATTCGCCGCAACATCCTTTTCAACCGAAATCCAGTGGTACAGAGATGCAATCCAGCCGCGGGTACTGCGAATACCGCACAATGCTGTCAACCACGATGGACGAAAACGACGATGAGGAAGATGGCGCCGAAGATCTACGCACGAAGCTGGAAGATCTATTCGAACACTCACCTGAGGGCCAGGCGCTTATAAACGAAGATGTCGATCTTGGTTGGTGCGGCATATTTATGGAGTACGCACATTCTTACCACGGTTCCCTGCCCCACGAGATCTTAGCCTCTGAGGCGCGCGATATTGTGTTTTCGTTGTTTCCCCGCAAAGTAGTATGCGCAGCAGAAGACGCGGGTGAGATTGTTAGCTGTTTGCGCGGCTTTTGGCATTTTTTGGGCTGCGAGTTTGGATTCAAAAATGCTGATGCGTGTCTTCAAGTCCTGGGAGCTCGGGCCGCCGGCAAATTGCAGCGGGAACTCTCCAACCCAGCCAACTTCAGCATGGGCAAGTCCTTCGCAATGGAAGGCGCAGAACGCGGCTTTGATCTAACGAGTGAAACCGGACTCCAAAGCTGGATGGATACCTACAGCAAGGAGTTGCCGGAGCTACCCGGAGAAGCCATGCCCAGGTTGCCCTCCTTTGATGATCAGATGCCTTGGGGTGGCGACGACTACGCCCCCGCATCCAGTCACACCAAAAAGCAGACCAAGGACAAGCGCAAACGGGCTAGAAAAGCGCGCAAGGCCAACCGAAAAAAGCGCTGACAAATTGTCCCTGTCCATAGCATGTGGTTTCGATGCCCTTCCTCGGTACATCGAGTACCTGTCTGTCCATTCCAGGCGATCATATACATTTGAAATCCA
This sequence comes from uncultured Ectothiorhodospiraceae bacterium, assembly GCA_964488985.1. GTDB lineage: Bacteria > Pseudomonadota > Gammaproteobacteria > HK1 > HK1 > CAZAWX01. The sequence goes on along the minus strand of CAZAWX010000070.1, from coordinate 4,211 downwards.
GCTGCTGGCCTTTTTAAACTTGTCTATTCGTGGTCATGTGGATAGAATATGCTATCATTATCTACCAGTATATATCATAGAGTATAAACCGAATGCCTCAGACGCAGATTGCTACACGAGTCGATGAGCGCGTAAAGCGGGCGATTGAAGCTGTTTGTGAAGCACGTGGCCTCAAGATGAACCGATTTATTGAGGACGCTTTGATTGATAAGCTTGAGGAGCTCGAGGACATTGAGGACTTGAAGTCGATTCGATGCGAATCGACACGTTCGCTCCGTGAACTGATCAAGGATCTCGGACTGGATGGCAAAATTTAGACTTGAGATTTCCGCCACCGCAGAAAAGCAAATGCGAAAGCTGGATAAGACCGATCAGATTCGAGTGCTTCGTGCGGTTCAGAATTTAGCCCGAGAGCCTCGTCCGCCTGGAACTAGAAAACTCCGAGGGTACGAAGATGTGTATCGAATTCGGGTTGGGTCACACCGGATTCTCTACAGCATCGAATCCAGACGCCTGCTAATCATCATTTTGAAAGTTGGCCATCGCCGAGACATATATCGGGAATGGTAGTCGTCGCCGTGAGAAGTGGAACAGTGGACAAGGAGACCAGCCGCAGGTGGGAAATCCAGCTTAATGTGGTGCAACAGCTCAAGATTCGGAACTAATCGTTATCCGTACTCTCGATGTGCCGCTGATGGGCTTTACAGGCGACTGCCGCGTTCAGTGAGAAGCCGTCACGAGCGGTGGTTAACACCTTTGCCTGCATGGGCCACTCTCGCCCGGGGTATCCCCTGGATGAGGAGACGCGCTGGGAGGTCGATGCGGTGGAGTTCTGAGCCTGCAAACTACCGCTATCGCCCTGGGAATCAAACGGCCACATCTTCCAGCAGCAGCTCATCGTCAGTGACCAGTTGGAGCTGTTGTTTTTTCAGCCAGGCGAGATCGGCCTGCGGATAATCCAGGCGGTAGTGCACCCCGCGGCTTTCCGTGCGGCGCAGCATGAAGCGGCGCATCACCTCCGCCACCAGCAGGGCCTGGCGGTAGGCTTCGAGACCGCGCCAGCCGACGGCATCACCCCATCCGGCCCGCCCCGCTTCGGATCGCAGCTGCTCCAGTTCCGCGCCCAGGTGTTCCAGATCCGTCTGGCTGCGCAAGGGACCCAGTTGGCGCTGGCACAGGCGGCGTAAGGTTGCCAGGCGGCGATCAAGGGGCAGGATGCGACCACTGCGCTGCGCCTTCCACTCGGGCGTTGCGCCCCGAACGGCGGGACGATGGCGCGCCCGGGATGCGGCTTCGCGTCCGGCGATGGCGCCGAAGGTGAGGCCTTCGGCCAGGGAAATCCCGCCGTGGCGGTTGGCACCGTGCATGCCGCCGGCCGCCTCGCCGACGGCGAACAGGCCGGGTACGGCGGTTTCACCGTTGGTATCCACCTGGATCCCGCCAATGGTGTAGTGGGCGATGGGCGAGACCCGGATTGGACGTTTGAGATAATCCCCGGCATAGCGATCCAGAAACAGCTTGGTCAGGGAATTGTCGTTCCAGGCGTCGCGGTCGGTAGTGGTAAAATCGGCATACACATGCTGGCCGGCGAGGATCTCGCGTTGCAGCGCCACCGACAGATCATCCCAGTTGTCGAAGGCGCCGAGGGTCTGATCGGCACTGAAATATTTTCCCAGCAGATCCTCGCCGTCGCCGTTCAGGATCCGGGCTCCGGCTGGAAAATCCGGGTAGATGAAAATAGCCGGTGTATCCGCTTCTGCCAGCGCCAAAGGATAGAATTGAATGAACTCCATGTCGGTGGCGCGGGCCCCGGCTTCCAGGGCCATGGCCAGGCCGTTGCCGAGCATTCCCGGCGGGTTGTCAGTGAATTCGTACAAGCCCTGGACGCCGCCGCTGGCGATGACTACCGCCGCGGCCCGAATGAGAATCGCGCGATCATCAACCACCGCGATGACTTGTAGTGCATCCCTCAGAATGCGCACCGCGCTGCCTTTGAGGCGCCGCACCGGTGCGGCCTTGACGGCTTTTTGAGCAGCGGAGAATAGCGAGGTGCCGTGTGTGGCGGAAAATTCCATGACCACCGAACTCATATCCTTGACCCCGGTCTCGGCAGTACTTTCCTCGACCAGATCGAGGCCACGGGCTCCGGAGTTCCGGCGGGCGCGAAGGCCCCGGGGCGCCTCGTCCACCTCCAGATCAAGGCGTTCAATGGTGGTGTTGATCTCCGTTTCCGCACAGGCAATGAAGCGATCGATCAGTGCCCGATCGCACAGCCCCTTGCCGGTCACTTCAAGCAACACCTGGCGCAGCGACTGCGGGCCGAACCGATCGGTCACCGGAAACGTCAGGAAACCGGTGGAAATGGCCGTGGTTGCGGGACCTTTATAAAGCTGTAGGACCTCAGCTCCGCGTCCCGCCGCGGCCAGCGCGGCGGCGTTACCAGCCGCGCCGGCGCCGATGATCAATACTCCGGTGTCGAGAGTTTCCATGCCTGGCATTTTAGTGTGAAGTGGCGTTGAGCGGTTGTCATTTTATCCATCTATATCCCGGGCTACTGTCAATGGAAGATTAATGCCTCCGGAAATTTTGTTACCCAAATCCCGTCCTTGATAAACCCGGATATTAAAGCTGCCTTTGTCGTGGTAATACGAGGAGGTATATTTTACCCAATAGCCAAAATCGTTTCTTATAACCCTGGAACCTTTCAGTTTCCAGCCGGTGGGAATTTCAGGGCAAGTCAGATTTTTGTTACATTGGTGATGTATTAGCTCTGCCTCCTGAACGGTTTGGGTAAGCGCAATTTGGTAAGTCCAATTTGTCAGGATAATAATCAGAATATACATCGCTATCGTTAACAAAGGTCTAACCAGAAAGTATTTTTGTTTTCTATAAAAAATCAATTTGGCAATAATCGAAATTATGCTGATAAATACTGGAAAAACGAATATCCCAGCTAGAAATATCAACGCGGCTCCACGCGTCGTGGTAAATAATATGCCTAACATAAGCAACGGAGGAACTACCTGATAAAGCCAATGCCTCATCCCAAATAATTCGTTGTTTTGTTCAGCTGATGTCGCATCGGCATTCATGCATTTCAGCTTAATCCTCGTTATATTCACAAGCAACATTGTACAAACAGTTGGTGCGCGGTGAGGCGCATTGGGGGGGGTACTGCTGGATGTTCCACTGGATTATCTTTCTACCGAGGCCAGAATCACGATCGTGGTGAACCCTTTAACACGCTATCTTGATTTGTAAATTCATCATTCATAGTGGTAACGACAAGAAATAATGGTGAGTTGATTCTTGCCAACGACATAAACTAACCGATTAGTATCATCAATACGTCGTGACCAAAACCCTGACAAATTTTCGGCTCTTCAGGAAAATTTGTGGGTAGAAATATAGCTGATTCATTGCGATAGACGAAATTTGTCTGGGATTAGAGGGTAGAGCATCCTGCCCCCGTTCTGAGAAGATGGAAGTTACGAAGCCACCATCAATCAGAGCAAAAGGAACAGGATGCAGATCAAGACTATCCTCAATCGCGTGCAGAAATTCAAATCATTTGTCTACGGAGCGGTTCACTGGGTTGAAGGTGCCTCGGTTCCAACCCTTGAGGTTGAGATGCAGCCTCGCTTGAACAGCCGGCCAGAGTGCTCTGGCTGCGGGCAGCGAAGACCCGGTTATGACAGGCTGCCCGAGCGACGCTTCGAGTTTATTCCGATGTGGGGTAACAAGGTGTTTTTTGTCTATACGCCCCGCCGGATCGCGTGTCCAGACTGCGGTATTCGGGTAGAGCGGATGCCTTGGGTAACCGGTAAACACCGGCTGACCGAAGCTTATGCATGGTTTCTGGCCGGTTGGGCGAAGCGCCTGAGTTGGAAAGAAGTCGCCGAGGCATTCCGTACAAGCTGGGACCATGTATTTTGTTCGGTAGAGCGAGCTGTGACATGGGGGCGGGAGCATCAAGACCTGTCGGGTGTCAAGGCTATCGGTGTAGATGAGATCGCCTGGCAGCGAGGCCACCGCTATTTGACACTGGTTTACCAGATCGATGAGCACTGCAAGCGGCTGTTGTGGGTCGGGGAGAAGCGCACGGTCAAGACGCTACTGCGATTTTTCCGTTGGTTCGGCAAGGAGCGAAGCCAGGCACTGAAATTTGTCTGTAGTGACATGTGGAAGCCGTACTTGAAGGTCATTGCCAA
>CAZAWX010000069.1:0-16045 GCA_964488985.1 uncultured Ectothiorhodospiraceae bacterium | reverse complement strand
CGTCCCTGGAGGCTTGGATGTGGCATCCCTGCCACATACACTTCCTTCACCAACATCCACCGATTCCACTGGGTTGCGCTTAAGAACTAACCTATGAAGCCTCGTTTTATGCGTCGATTATGCTTGCTGTTACTCATCGGTCAGACCTTCTCCGGCCACGCGGATACGGCGGATCCGGGCACAAATGCCCTCCGCAAACTTGATGCCTCGGTGCAAAAAAGTTGTGCCTGCGCTGGCCTTCAGGACAGCGGTATCCAAGCGGCACTCACCTGTACTCAAGACTTAAAGACCTTCAGCAAAATTAAACTGGACCATCAACTGACCTGGACGAGCACACAGAAACAACGGGCGCGACAAATTGAAACCATCGTTGAAACCTGTCTGAGTGAAGCCCTGAGTTACCCCCAGACACTGGCAAGGCTTGGGATCGCTGCACCCTATGGACAATCCGCAAATTCCGATAACCCCATTACGGCGCCTCCCTATTACTGGCTTGACATCCCCTCGCGAACACTGAACTTGTTCGCAGACCGCCTGGTCAGGGTGATCACCCACGCAGGAAAATCGTTCAAAGGGCTACTGTTAAATGCGGGTGGCTCTGGCGTGCGCCTCAAACAGGCACGTAATGACGGTGGTGGCATCCTTGAATTTGACCCTGGTCAAATTGAGTCCATCTCTGTACTGGTACCCTCGCCAGCGGCGGCAAAAATTCACGACTAAACATTGCTGACTGCCAACAGGTATTCCCCGTTTACCGGGACTGATAATCGCTGGAGTTAACCGGCTGTATGGCCTTAAACAGACGCCGTTTAAACAAGACGAAGCCGAAAAGGAAGATTGATGAAGACAAAGACAGGAGCAGGGTTGCATGCGATCGAAACGGCCAGTCGTGATGAGCTTTCGGCATTACAGCTTGAGCGACTAAAATGGTCCGTCAGGCATGCGTATGAAAATGTTCCTCACTACAGGAAAAAATTCGAAGCGGCCGGTGTCCACCCTGATGACATAAAAACACTGGCGGATCTGGGTAAATTTCCCCTGACCAGCAAAAAAGATCTGCGGGACAATTACCCGTTCGGCATGTTTGCTGTACCGGTGGAAAAAATCGTCCGCGTACATGCCTCCAGTGGCACGACAGGCAAACCCACCGTCGTCGGCTACACGAAAAATGACATCGATATGTGGTCCGATATGATGGCCCGTTCCCTTTATGCTTCCGGTGGGCGGCCTGGTCAGAAAGTACACGTCGCCTACGGTTACGGATTATTCACCGGCGGGTTAGGCGCTCATTATGGCGCTGAACGACTCGGTTGCATGGTCATTCCGGTGTCCGGTGGGCAAACGGAACGGCAAGTACAACTGATTATCGATTTCCAACCTGATGTCATAATGGTCACCCCTTCGTATTGCCTGAATATCGCTGATGAACTTGATCGCCAAGGTGTCGGCTCTTCCAGTTCACTGAAAATCGGGATGTTTGGTGCAGAACCCTGGACCAATGAAATGCGCCGACAGATTGAACAGCGTATGGGAATCGATGCAGTGGACTTGTACGGATTGTCTGAGGTGATAGGTCCCGGAGTTGCCTGCGAATGTGTTGAAAGCAAAGACGGCCCGACCATTTGGGAAGATCATTTTTACCCGGAGATTATCGACCCCGACACCGGCGAACTGGTAGCGGATGGCGAACTTGGTGAGCTTGTGTTTACATCGTTAACCAAAGAGGCATTTCCAGTCATTCGCTATCGAACCCGTGATCTCACCCGGCTATTACCCGGCAGTGCCCGAACCATGCGCCGTTTTGACAAAATTACCGGACGCAGCGACGACATGATCATTATCCGCGGTATCAATGTATTCCCGTCGCAAATCGAAGAGTTAATCCTGAAACAAACCGAGTTGGTGCCCAATTATCAATTGGAACTGACACGTAACGGCAATCTCGACTCCATGATTGTGAATATTGAACTCAGACAGGGCATCGACGCCAATACCGCGGCACAATCCGCTGCCAAACTGAAGAACAGTATCAAAACCTTTATCGGTGTCAGTACCTACATTAATGTCCACGCCAAGGGTGGACTGCCGGCGTCCCAGGGTAAGGCGCAACGTGTCATCGACAGTCGTCCAGGCTCAGCTTGATATGTGAACCGGTGAATGCTGCCAAAACCCATGTCCGGCCAAGCAGAACACTGAGATGAAAATATCAAATTGGATTGAAACGTGGGCTGATCATTCGCCTGATAAAATTGCGATTCGCTACAATGATGACGAGATCAGTTACAGCGAATTTGCACGACGCGTCTCAATCTGCGCCCGCATGCTCAAACACACACTTCGGGTCGGACGCGGCGACCGTATCGCGTATCTGGATAAAAATAACCCTGAGCTATTTTATTTTTTATTTGCCTGCGCCCGGCTGGGCGTCATCTTGATTCCACTTAACTGGCGTCTTGCGGCGCTGGAACATCTCTACGAATTGCAACACGCCGGTGCCAGTGCCCTGATCGTTAACCCGGAATTTTCCGCAACCATCACTGCAGTACAAAGTGCCGCCCTGCCGTGCCGCTGTATCCTCAACGAGAACGCATCGATACCACAATGTATGCGCCTGGAGGCGTTACTGGACAGCAGTGATGGGGACGATGATAACCCCGCTGTTAATCTCGATAATCCTTTACTTATCGTTTATACATCGGGAACCATGGGGCGTCCAAAAGGCGCAACTCTGCGCCAGAGCGCCTTATTTTGGAACGCCATCAACAGTCAGGCGATGCACGGCATGACCAGCGCGGATCATATTCTTACCTCGTTGCCGTTATTTCATGTCGGCGGACTCAACATACAAACCACACCCGCATTTCATTGTGGCGCCACCGTGACGGTGCATCGCGCTTTCGACCCAACACGGGTACTGCAGGAAATTCAGCAATCACACCCCACGCTTACCGTGTTGGTTCCGGCACAAATGTCTGCCTTGCTTGAATTACCCAACTGGCAATCGGCGGACTTGTCATCTCTACGTTCCCTGACAACCGGCTCAACCATTGTTCCACAACGACTCATCAAGGCCTGGAGAGAACGCCTGGTCCCCGTATTGCAAGTGTACGGCTTGACTGAAACATGCCCCATCGCCACCTATCAAACCGTTGAGAATATGGGCGAGAACTATGCCACTATCGGCAAACAGGCACTGCATTGCCACATACGTGTGGTTGATGACCACTGCATAGACGTCGCCACCGGCAGTAGTGGGGAATTGTTGGTACGCGGCCCCAATGTCATGGAGGGATACTGGGGAGATTCACAGGCAACACAAGCCGCTTTTGATGACGACTGGTTTCACACCGGTGATGTGGGTTATTGCGATAAAGATGGATTCTTTTACATCGCAGACAGAAAACGTGATGTTATTTTTTCAGGCGGTGAAAATATTTATCCGGCGGAACTGGAATCAATTCTGCACGAACACCCCGATATTAAAGAGGCCGCTGTTGTTGAACGTAAGGATGAAAAGTGGGGCGAAGTCCCCGTAGCCATAATCTCATTGAAATCCGGTAAGGCGTTAACCAAAGCCCAGGTACTGGCATTGTTCGAAGGCCGGATTGGCCGTTACAAGTATCCCAAAGATGTGGTTTTCACCTGCGCCCTGCCACGTAACGCCATGGGCAAAGTGCAAAAACAGAAACTCCGGGAGATGTTGGCTGGCGCACTGGCGTAATTCAGACCAGTGATACGACTTGGGCCTCCTGTGGTGGCGCAGTTACCAACCTATGACCTTCCTTGAGTGCTTTGAGATTAAACTCACGATACCCCTGAGGTGTTCCCTCACGGACTGCCTGCTCGAGCGATTCAAACCCACATAACGGATTACAGCCGGCAAGTACTCCCAATGCGATCATATTTGCGGCCCGGCCATTTCCCAACTCACGGGCAATTTGCGTAAATGGGAAAGCGAATATTTTATGCTTTCCCTCGAGTGCCGACGTCACACAACCGCTGTCGACCACAACAACACTATTTTCCTTCAACAGATCGCCGGATACATTCGCTGCGACTTGATCCATGACCACCAGATAATCCAAAGCAGTAACCAACGGATAATCCACAGTGCCATCGCTGACAACCAGATCCGAACGGCTTAACCCTCCTCGGGAAGTCGGTTCATAACTTCGCGATTGGGCCACGTTCATGCCTTCGCTTGTAAGTGCCGCAGCGAGCAGTTTCGCAGCAAGTAGCAAGCCTTGTCCGCCACTGCCGCTGAGGCGTATTTCAATCTGTTTTGTCATAACAACTCGTTTATACGGTTTATTGGCGGAATTTTGCACTGTGTTGACGATACATCTGTGCGTACTCAGGCCGATCATTGCGAGTTAAAACACCGGTTTCAAATGCATTCGGCCTGAAAGGCTGATCAACCGTGTTTCGATAGACATCTGAACGTGTTGTTGCTTTATGCCCCAGCATCATTTCCGGCGATTCACCGAGTTTATTTTTCCGCCCGTAGATTTCAGTGCAATCTGATATCACCTCCAGAAAGGCAAACCCAGGATGACTGATCCCTGTTTTGATTAAATTTTTCAATGCCGGAACCTGCATGGTAATTTCCCGCCCGACGAGACCGGCCCCGGCAGCAGCGGCCAGCTTACACGCATCAAATCCCGGCTCGTGGTTTCCCGATGGGGTGGTTGTGGTATACCGGGACTGAGATGTCGTCGGCGAAACTTGTCCTCCAGTCATCCCATAAACTTCGTTATTTAGCATCAGGCAAGTGAGGTTAAGATTGCGTCTGCAGGCGTGAATTAAATGATTGCCTCCTATCGCCAGGCAGTCTCCGTCTCCGGTAATAACAATCACTTCAAGATCAGGCCGCGCCAGCTTTAACCCGGTTGCATACGCTAATGGCCGGCCATGCGTGGTGTGCATGGTGTTGGCATCTATATAGGCGCTGACCCGCCCGGAACACCCTATTCCGGAAACCACAGCCAGTCGATCTTTGTCGATATCGAGTTCATATATCGCCCAGAGCAATGCGCGCAAGGCAATCCCGTGCCCACACCCCGGGCACATGAAGTGTGGCATCAACTCAAGGCGCATGTAGTCCCTGGGTTCAAATTTCTGCATGCTGGTTTCAGTCATGGTGTCCCAACGTTTTGATTTTAGCTAAAATTTCAGCCGGTGAAATCGTCTCACCGTCGATTCGATTCAATCTTGACAGGGCGCATCCTGAAGGACTTAATCGTTCCACTTCCAGACATAATTGCCCGGCATTCATTTCCGGCACCAGGGCGTCACTCACGTTTTGCGCTAAATCTTTGTAGGCCTGCTCAGGAAAAGGCCATAACGTAATGGGTCTGAACATTCCCACCTTCAGGCCCAATTCCCTGGCAAGTTTTACCGCCTTGCGTGCGGCTCGAGAGGTGATCCCGTAGGCGACAACAAGAACATCCATGTCATCACACTCCAGGCATTCGTAGTGTTCGACCAATTCCCGATTCCGATCCAGTTTTCCAAGCAGGCGGCGCATCATTTTATTCACCGTTTCCGGATCCTGAGTGGGAAAGCCATTTTCCCCATGCGTCAAGCCTGTGGTATGCGTCCGATAGCCATCCCCAAAACGAGCCATCTCCGGTACGCAGTCTGCGGTTTCCGCAAAAGGCAGGAAGGTTTCCGGCGCTGACGTTGTCCATTTGCGGTCAATGACCTTTAGTGCAGAGGTATCGCGAAGTTCAATGGTCTCCACCAGATGGCCAATGACCTCATCGTACAACAGGATCACAGGAACCCTCAGTTGTTCTGATAAATTAAATGCACGCACCGTTTCGTAATAAATTTCTTCGACCGATGCAGGCGCCAGTACAACGATTGGATGATCGCCATGCGTACCCCAACGCGCCTGCATGATGTCACTCTGACTGGGCCGGGTCGGCATGCCGGTGCTCGGCCCTCCGCGCATGACATTAACAATGACGCAGGGAATCTCGGTAATGCAGGCATAACCGAGGTTTTCCTGCTTCAATGAGAATCCTGGTCCGCTGGTCGCCGTCATGACTTTGGCACCGCCCATCGATGCACCAAGAATCGCGCCCATGGATGCGATTTCATCCTCCATCTGAATAAAAACACCGCCTACCTTGGGTAAATCCGCCGACATTTTTTCCGCAATATCGGATGAAGGGGTAATAGGGTAACCGGCAAAAAACCTGCAACCGGCAGCCACGGCTGCCATCGCACAGGCATGATTCCCCATAACACTTTGCCTGCTTGAAGCAGGCGTTGGGAGTAACGAATTAACGGCTGTCATATCTTGCTATGTATCTCGAAAATTTCAGGGAAACTGGATTGCGTCAGATCAGTGTGCCGCACCCGTTTGTTGGGCCACGTGTACTTTTATTGCCATATCCGGACACAACCATTCACATATCCGACAACCCGTACAGGCTTCGGGACGATTAAGTTCAACGATTTGGCTGGTATTTAAAATCAAACAGCGTTCAGGGCACATCTTTACGCAGATATCACACCCCTTACACCAGGCATCAACGATTTCGAAATCAATATTGAAGCCTTCAGCTATCGGTGCAGATTGAATTTCAGCATGAGATTCATTTAACGCTGTTACCGGCTGCTGCCAATCGCGACCGAGCGCAAATGCTTTGCGGTTAATATCAATCGTTTTTGGTGGCACGCTTCGAGCAATAATCGACTGCCAATCCTGGACTGTAAACTTCAGGGCAGTAGAGAGTTTGCCAAGTAAAATTGTATTGGCGGCGCGGGAATTACCGAGCTCAGCGGCCATGCTTGTTGCATCCAGAGCCACGGCATTTGGCACATACTGCATCACCTGGTCCAACGTTTCGTAAACGTAGTCGAAACCTGCGCCACGGGTACGGTTACGGCAGGAAAACGGCGGGATAATCTGTTGCGTGTCGACGATAAATATACCGCTGTCAGGATTGAGAAAATGCAGCCAGCGCAGACCCTCAGCCCACTCCATGGCGAGCAGGATATCCACCTTGCCAACAGGAATTGTCGGCGAATGAATTTCACCGCCAAAGCGGACATGGCTGAACACTGAACCCCCACGTTTGGCCATGCCATGGACTTCACTTTGCTTTACCGGCAGATTGTGTTGCATGCAGAGTTCGGTCAACATTTTCGAGACAGTGATGACCCCCTGACCACCGACTCCGACCACCAGCACATTGGTGGGTACTGCCACCGCTACCGGTTGTTCCTCCGGTTGATCTTGCTGAGTATCTTGCTGAGTTACCGCAGCCATCACGCCGTCACCTCACTGACCTGAATTGAATCCGTGGGACACACCTGGGCACACAGGGAACAACCCATGCAAGCGGCCTGATCAATCTTGACTTTATGGTGACCATCAAACATCTCCTCACCCCATGAAATAGCCGGGCAAGCAAGATTCATACACGCCTGACAGGCCGTGCAACTTTCGCTGTGGACAGTAAACGGAGTGCCCTTGATCCGTACCGGATCCAATACACAGGGCCGGTTGGAAATCACCACGGCAACACCGTCATATTCCGTCGCCTCCCGGCAGGATTGATACAACGTCGCCAGATCATAGGAATCCACACACTTGACCCACTTCACACCAATGGCGCGAATAAGCTGCTCGAAATCAAGCCGGTGTGTTTCTTCTCCACGCAATGTCCGTCCCGTCCCCGGATGGTCTTGCCCACCGGTCATTGCCACAGTGTGGTTATCGAGTAACAGCACCGTAATATTCGCATTGTTATAAACCGCATCAATCAGTGCCGGAATGCCCGCATGAATAAATGTCGAGTCACCGATAGTTGCAACAACAGGCCGGTCAGTTGCACCGGCCTTGGCCATACCAATGGCGATACCAATGCTCGCACCCATACACACACAGGTATCAATTGCCTTTAATGGTTCTATCGCTCCCAGGGTATAGCAACCAATGTCCCCCATAACCCTGGCATTGATGGAACGCATTGCCATATAGGTTGCGGTATGTGAACACCCGGCGCACAGCACTGGCGGTCTGGCAACCCCTTTGACTTCAAGTCCTTTTATCGTCGGTAACGCCTTCACAACTCCGGCTTGTTGAAATCCATCTCGAACGACTTCTGGTGAAAACTCACCCACCTGCGGAAAAAACGCTTTGCCTTCTACGGCAATACCCAGCGCACGGATCTCACGCTCAATGACAGGTTCCAGTTCTTCCACGACAAGAACCCTGTCCACAGATTCACAAAAGCGCCGTACCGTATCTTCCGCCAGGGGGAAAGATGCACCCAACTTGAGAACACTCGCCTGCGGTACGACTTCACGCACATAGGTATAGCTGGTGCTGAGTGTGATGACACCCACCTTGGTGTCACGCCGCTCCCAGCGGATCAGTTCGGAATCCTCCAGGTAGTCTTTAAGCTTCTGTTCCCGTTCCAGCACCAACGGGTGCCGTGCCCGGGCGTGAGCCGGCAACGTGACATTTTTAGAGGGAAGATCCTTGAATCCGAACGATTCGTGTTGCTCACGTTCCTCAAGCTGTACGGGGCTGCGACAATGTGACAGGCGCGTCGTGCTGCGAACGATGACCGGAGTATCGAATTGTTCACTCAACTCAAAGGCCAGCTTGGTGAAGTCCTTGGCTTCCTGGGCATCGGAGGGTTCCAGCACGGGAACCTTGGCGAACTGCCCGAACAGGCGGGTATCTTGCTCATTTTGCGAACTATGCATCCCCGGATCATCGCAAACCACCAACACCAGACCGCCATTTACGCCGATATAGGCGATCGACATCAACGAATCTGAGGCCACATTCAAGCCGACATGTTTCATGGCGCACAACGCCCGCACACCCGCAAAGGAAGCCCCGATGGCGACATCCAGAGCCACTTTTTCATTTGTGCCCCACTGGGCATCAACATCAGCGGCTGGATATGATCCCAGGGCTTCCAAAATCTCAGTGCTTGGCGTTCCCGGGTAGGCCGACCCGACTTTGACTCCTGCCTCCCAGGCGCCCCGCGCAATCGCTTCATTGCCCATCAGATTTCGCAATCCCATGGCCACTGGTTGAGACTCAATATTATCTTGGTGCTGCATTGCAACACCGGTTGCATTCGTCATGGGTATCGCTCCGCAGTGTTTGAAATGGGTCGAACGGCCTGTGTTTATTTTCCGCAAAGTCCCCAGGCTCGATGATGAATACTGATACATCAACACGGTGATGTTATTGACGTAAGTCAAATTGAGCCAGTGAAATTCAACTAGCATGAGTGAGGAAGGCGTCAGTTCAATTAATATAATCGACCATCAGGAGAAGTTATTGTGAATCTTGTTCGTTTTTTCAGTCTCACTATCCTTGTTTATGCCGGACTGCACGATGTCATGGCCGCAGCCAACATCAAAATCGGATCATTTCTAGCGGTTACCGGGCCCGCTTCATTTCTCGGTGATCCGGAAAAAAAGACCCTGCAGTTGTACGTAGACAAGATTAATAAAAACGGTGGCGTTAACGGCAGGCAGCTGGAACTCAAACTGTATGACACCGGACTCAGTGCCAAGAAAGCCGTAACCTACGTCAAACGACTGATAAACGAGGATCAGGTTGATATCATCGTCGGTGGTACGACCACGGGTGAGACCATGGCTGTCCTCAAAGAGGTCAAGAAAGCAGGGATACCCTTTATATCCCTGGCAGGCGCCTCGGTCATTGTTCAACCACCGAAGAAGTGGGTATTCAAAACACCCCATACCGATGCCATGGCCGTCGACATGGTGTTCAAGGATATGAAAAAACAGGGGTACTCCAAAATCGGCATGATTGCCGGTACCGGGGGGTTCGATAAATCCTGCATGAAAAACGCCCGCAAACTGGCACCACAGGCAGGCCTTAACATTGCCATCAGCGAGACCTATGGTAAAGGGGACAATGACATGACGCCCCAACTGACTAAAATTAAAAATGCCGGCGTTGAGGCAACCCTCTACTGTGGCTTCGGTGGTGCTGCCTCAATCGTTACTAAAAACTATGCTCAACTAGGAATTAAAGGACCGCTCTATCACAACCACGGATCCTGCTCAAAAGGCTTCATCAAGGGTGCGGGTCAAGCCGCTAACGGGGTACGCCTGCCTTGTGCTGCGTTACTGGTCGCCGATCAATTGCCTGCTAACGATCCACAAAAACAAATCGGCCTGGACTATATTGCCACCTACACACAAGAATACGGCGGTTCAATTTCAACATTTGGCGGCCATGCCTACGATGCACTCTCGATTGCGGTGGCGGCATTCACCAAGGCTGGCAGTACCGACAAGGCAAAAGTGCGCGACGCCATTGAAGCGACACATAATTTCATCGGGGTTGATGGGATCTTTAATATGTCAGCCACCAATCACATGGGCCTGAATCTCACTTCATTCAAAATGCTGGAAGTCACCGACGGGAACTGGAAGTTTCTGTACTAAACAGTGACATAGCATCGCCTAAATTGGCGTTAAATCGGCTCCCCGTAACGGTTACGTGGGAGCCGATTTGCGTTCAGAGGATATACCCTACATGGATTCTGAGTTCCTGCAGTTCTTGCTATCCGGTGTGACCGTCGGTGCCATCTATGCCTTGGTTGGATTGGGATTTTCCCTTATTTACAACGCCAGTCACGTGATTAATTTTGCCCAGGGCGAATTTGTAATGGTCGGTGGGATGGCCACTGTATTTGCTGCCGCAGCAGGGATCCCTTTGCCTGTTGCCATGCCTGCTGCGGTACTGCTCGCCGCGCTTGTTGGTGTTGGTATGCAAAAACTTGCGATTGAAAATGCCCGCAATGCATCGGTCGTCACCATCATCATTATCACCATTGGCGCCTCCATTTTTATACGCGGTATTGCAGGCGTAATCTGGGACCGGGACTTCCACTCGCTACCTGCTTTCAGTGGGGAACAACCCATCGAACTTGGCGGAGCCGTAATCATTCCGCAAAGCCTGTGGATTCTGGGAATTACCCTGGGAATTTCATTGGCCTTGTTCATCTTCTTTAACCGCACACTCACGGGTAAAGCGATGATTGCGACGGCACATAATCCGCTCGCGGCAAAGTTGGTCGGCATTAACATAAACAACATTCGGATGTTGAGCTTTGCTATGGCAGCCGCTTTAGGTGCGGTTGGAGGCATCCTGATTGCACCTTTGGCACCCACTCATTATCAAGTGGGCGTGATGCTGGGCCTCAAAGGTTTTTCCGCAGCCATTGTTGGTGGCTTGGGCAGCGGCCCCGGCGCCATGGCAGGCGGGTTGCTGGTCGGAATTACCGAGGCGATGGCCGCAGGCTATCTGTCATCGAGCTATAAGGATGTCGTCGCCTTTGTCATTATTCTGCTGGTGTTGTTTATCCGGCCGCAAGGATTATTCGGTGCGGCTGGCAGCGAACGTGTTTGAATCGTTTCGAATGAACAAACCAACAGCCATCAAACGCCATGCGGGGATCATTAGCCTGTGCATTATTACTGCCCTGTTACCCCTGTTCTTACCCAACAGTTTCTATTTCGACATTGCAATAAATGCCGGAATTGCCGCGATTGTCTGTGTAGGTCTAAATCTTTTAATCGGATATGCCGGGCAAATCAGTCTTGGGCATGCGGGCTTTTTTGCTATTGGGGCCTATAGTTCAGCTATCCTCAGTGACAATTATGCATGGCCTCACATCGGTGCCATGGCGAGCGGATTATTGCTTGTCGGGGCGTTGGCATTTGTCATTTCCCGGCCGATCCTGCGCCTCAAAGGCCATTACCTCGCAATGGCGACCCTCGGCATGGGAATTATCATTTCCATCGTACTCAATCAGGAAGTCCAACTGACCGGGGGCCCCGACGGGGTACCCGTTTCTACTTTTGCCATCTTTGGCTGGGAGATCGACACCGACCTGTCCTGGTACTGGATCGTTGGTATTAGTCTGATTGGCAGCGTATGGCTGGCACAAAATCTTATCGACTCGGCTGTGGGCAGGGCTTTAAGGGCGGTGCATGGTTCTGAGATTGCCGCCCAAACAGCGGGTGTCGACACAACTCACTACAAGACGTTGGTTTTTGTCATCTCAGCGGTGCTAAGCGCCTACGCGGGAAGTTTATTTGCCCATTACACTGGATTTTTAACACCCTCTGAAGCGGGTTTTTTCAAATCCATTGAGTTTGTCACTATGGTTGTGTTGGGCGGCATGGCCTCGGTATTCGGATCGGTTATAGGGGCTGTAATTTTAACGACACTGCCGCAATTTCTAACTGTATTTCAAGATTATGAACATGCATTACTCGGCCTGATCATGATGTTGACGATGATCTTTATGCCCAGGGGGCTACTGCCGAGTCTACGCGACTGGATGCAAAAAAATTCACCATGAGTTTGCTGGAGATTAACTGCGTATCCAGGTATTTTGGCGGTATTCATGCCGTGCAGAATCTTGATTATGTCGTCAAACACACCAAGGTGCATTCTATTATTGGCCCGAATGGTGCGGGAAAAACAACGCTGTTAAATATCCTCACGGGCATCTACGCCCCCAGCAGCGGTAAGGTCTTTTTCAAAAACGAAGACATCACGGGTTTACCTGCCCATAAACTCGCGGCCAAGGGCATTTCCCGCAGCTTTCAAAACCTGCAAGTGTTTTTCAATATGACATTGCTGGAAAACGTGATGGTTGGCAGGCACTTGCATTGCCAACGCGGATTCTTTCGTTCATTGTTTAGAACTCCGGCAATCGTTAACTCAAACGAACAAGCATATAAAAAGGCCGAGGAACTCCTGGCGTGGGTTGGGCTACACGACTATCTGCATGCACCCACCAATTCGCTGCCCTATGGTGCCCTGAAGCGAATGGAAATAGCACGCGCACTGGCCGGTGAACCGGAATTGTTAATCCTGGATGAACCTGCGGCCGGATTAAATACACGTGAAACCAGGGATATTGAAGCCCTCATCAAGCAAATTTCGAACCGTGGTATTACGCTCATTCTGGTCGAACATGATATGCGCTTGGTAATGGGAGTTTCTGATCACATTCTGGTAATGGATCATGGCGAGAAACTCGCCGAGGGTAATGCCCAACAGATCCGCGAAAATCCACAGGTGATCAATGCCTATCTGGGCAAGTCATCCCGGCAGGAGTCTTAGTTGCTACTTGAGATTAAAGATTTGTGCAGCAACTACGGTCGCATTGAAGCGCTGCGAAATATTTGCCTGAAAATTGGAGAAGGTGAAATCATCACTCTGATTGGCGCCAATGGTGCAGGCAAGTCGACCTTGCTCAATGTTATCTCCGGGATACAACCCGCCACCCAAGGGCGTCTTACTTTCCGTGGCGCGGACATCACCTCGCAACCGTCACATCGCCGGGTTGTGATGGGGATTGCCCAGGTACCGGAAGGCCGTCAGGTCTTCGGTCCGATGTCAATTGAAGATAATCTGCGCCTTGGCGCTTACATCCGTAAACGCCATGACATCAAAGCCGCTCTGGAATCTTGCTATGACATGTTTCCAAAGCTTGCTGAACGCGCAAAGCAGGCTGCGGGCACGCTTTCTGGAGGTGAGCAGCAAATGCTTGCGATAGGACGGGCACTGATGGCGGCACCGTGCCTGCTGCTTCTCGATGAACCCAGCATGGGCCTGGCACCCCTTATCACACAGCAAATACTAAAATCGATTGCGAATTTGAAAGATTCTGGTATCACTGTTTTTCTAGTGGAACAGGATGCATATTCAGCACTGTCCATCGCCGATCGTGGCTATGTAATGGAATCTGGCACGATAACGCTTAGTGGTAACAGTCTGGATCTGCTGCACAATACAAACGTAATATCTGCTTATCTCGGCCCAGGGTAAACCCTGGGGCCTATACTCACATGGCATGGAATCTTCAATGACCGTCACTGGACCCATTCGCGGTTTCCAGCAAATCGAATTCGAGAATCGCCTGCTGGCCGCACAAAGTGAAATGGCTGCATTGGGTGTCGATGGCCTGTTGCTGACAACGGAGCCGGAAGTTCGTTATTTCACCGGATTTTTAACCCAGTTCTGGCAAAGCCCGACACGGCCCTGGTTTGTCTTTGTCCCCAGTGCGGGCAAACCCGTGGCTTTGATCCCGGAAATCGGCGCCGCGCTGATGCGCCGGACATGGATTGACGATGTTCGAACCTGGCCTGCGCCTCAGCCTGCTGACGATGGCCTGTCGTTGCTGGTTGATTTGCTCAAGCCTGTCGATGAACGCAATGGCACGATTGGACTGATGAAGGGCCACGAAACATTGCTGCGCATGCCCATGGCAGATTTTGAATCTCTGCAATCACAGCTACCCCGAATTGAATTCACGGATGCCACCGCACTGGTACGCAAACTTCGGATGGTGAAGTCAGCTGCCGAAATTGAGAAAATTACCCACATCTGCGCTATCGCCTCAAAGACCTTTGCCCAGGCGGGTGAACTGTTTCACTGCGGGCAACCCCTGCTTGAAACATTCCGGGAATTTCGTATAGCCTGCCTGCGTAATGGCGCCGATGAAGTCCCCTACCTGGTCGGTGGTGCCGGGACTTGCGGCTATGACGACATCATCTCACCACCTTCTGACAGAACGCTTCAGCAAGGCGATATACTGGTGTTGGATACAGGTTCTGTTTTTGATGGATACTTTTGTGACTTTGACCGTAACTACGCTATTTCTCAAGCTGACGATGCATCCAAAAAAGCCTATGAGACACTCTACCGGGCGACTGAAGCCGGTTTGCTTGCCGCTCGACCGGGAATCACCTGCCGGGAGTTGTACCAGGCCATGCGATCTGTCACGGCCGAGATTGACCCCAAAGGCAATGACGTCGGCCGCCTGGGCCATGGCCTGGGAATGCAGTTGACGGAGTGGCCCTCCAATGCAGCCTTCGACGATACCCGGCTCGAGGAAAACATGGTCCTGACATTGGAGCCGTCATTAAGCTACGCTGCTGGCCGTATAATGGTCCACGAGGAAAATATCGTTATCCATGATGGCCCGCCGCAGTTGCTCACCCAGCGTGCAGCGGATGAATTACCGATTATCGGCTGAGATCAAGTTACTCAAGCAGGACTCTTAGCCTGCAACGGGACCTGTTCTGCAGGACATACTCGTGAACGATGGAGGTTTAAATGGCACTCGCTTTTACAACTGATGCGGGCTTCGGAACCCGGGCCACTTTGGGTCTTATTGTATTGCAGACTGACGAGACCATCGAGCCGGAATTAGCCGCAATTATGGCAATGGATGGGGTTGTGCTGTACCACAATCGTATTCCCATGGCCCCGCAAGTCAATGCTCAGACATTGACCGCAATGGAAGCACAACTGCCTGAATCGGTAAAGTTATTCCCACCTGCGGCAACATTTGATGTCATTGGCTATGGCTGTACATCCGCATCCACACTGATCGGGCCTGAAGGCATTGCACGCGCCATTCAAAGCGTTCGACCCGGCGCCACAGTGTGTAATCCCATCAGCGCGGTGATGGCGGCATGCACGGCCTTGCATGCGCGCAGAATCGGTTTTATCACGCCTTATGTTGCGGATGTTTCAGCCGCCATGCGTAAACTGCTGGAGGACCAGGGTTTTGAAATTTCCGCATTCGGTTCGTTTGAAGAGGATTTGGACAGTGTCGTGGCCCGCATCAGTCCGGCCTCAAGTCTGGAGGCGATAAAGTGGGTGTCGGATCAGGCTGAGTGTGATGTAATTTTTGTCTCCTGCACCAGTATGCGCATCGCTGGCCTGGTGGAAGCTGCGGAACAGGCCACCGGCAAGCCCGTCATTTCCAGCAACCTGGCCCTTGGCTGGCACATGCTGCGCATGGCCGGGATCGATGACGTCCGCCCTGGCCTTGGGCGGCTGTTTCAACTGCCGATGCATAACTAAATAGCTGTGCGAAAATCCGGTTCACATATGGCAATGCCAGGTTTGCGCATAAATCCACTTCAGAAAATCGCAGTGGGTTACCCGCCAGCAAGAGGGGAGAAGTCCCTCACAAGACACGCCGTAAACCCCTCCCTG
>CAZAWX010000068.1:0-16145 GCA_964488985.1 uncultured Ectothiorhodospiraceae bacterium | reverse complement strand
CTGGCGGGCACCCCACTGCGATTTTCTGAAGTGGATTTATGCGCAGCTATTTAGTAGCAGATTTTGAAGTCCGGCGGATGCAGATCTCAGGCGTGGATCTACAGTACTACCAACATGACTCCAAAGCCCGGCAAAGTGATTAAACTAATCGCTGCGATTCATGCCATGCAGCGATAATCCAAACTGTGTGGCTTCAACGAGTGCAAAAGAGGTTAGCGCTGTGACCGATATGAGATATGAAGCCCCGACGACAATAGCGGCGGCGGTGGCGCTGCTGGCCGAGCAAGGGCCAACCGCGCGGGTGTTTGCCGGGGGTACTGATCTCCTGATACAGATGAATGAGACCATCACGACGCCGTCTTTACTGGTCGACGTGAAAAAGATAGACGCCCTACGCAGCATTAGCTTGAGCGCTGACGAGATCCGCATAGGTGCGGCCGTCACCGGCGCTGAACTAGGCGAACACCAGCAACTCGGTGCACTATGGCCGGGTGTGGTCGAGGCGGTTGAACTGATTGGTTCGACGCAGGTGCAGGGCCGGGCCACCCTCGGCGGTAATTTGTGTAATGCCTCGCCTGCCGCCGACAGTGTGCCGGCGCTGATCGCCGCTGGCGCCATAGTTGAAATTGCGGGTCCGGACGGCACCCGGAAACTGCCGGCAGAACAGTTCCTCACCGGTCCCGGGCAAACATCGCTGCAGCCGTGTGAATTTGTTGTCGCCATTATCCTCGCCAATCCATCGCCGCAGTCTGCCGACGCTTATTTGCGCTT
Organism: uncultured Ectothiorhodospiraceae bacterium; assembly: GCA_964488985.1. GTDB lineage: Bacteria > Pseudomonadota > Gammaproteobacteria > HK1 > HK1 > CAZAWX01. The sequence continues at coordinate 15,374 of CAZAWX010000068.1, read as the reverse complement.
TATCCCCCGCACGGAAATGGACATCGCCGTGGTCGGCGCTGGTGCCGCTGTGACCCTCAACTCCGATGGCACCTGCACGAGCGCCCGCCTGGCCCTTGGTGCAATTGCCCCCACTGTCCGAGTCGTCGAATCGGTGCCAGGCATCATGGCCGGTAACCCCTTGGATGATCAAGTTCTGGCCGCCCTTGCCGAAGCGGCCAGTGCAGTATGCGATCCCATCAACGACAAACGCGGCACCATCGAATTCAGAACCCAGGTGGCCGGAGTTCTGGCCCGCCGGGCAATGACCATCGCCTGGCAACGCGCGGAGGAAAGATAATGGCCCGGCATCTCATCAGCACCACCATCAACGGTGACGAGGTGGAATTCACCTGCACCACAGACCAGACTCTGCTGGAGGTACTGCGCGGGGAGCTGCACATGACCGGCACCAAAAACGGTTGCGGATCCGGTGACTGCGGCGCCTGCACGGTCATCGTCAATGGCCGGCCCGTCAATGCCTGCCTGGTGCTGGGGGTTGAAGTCGGCAACGCCAATATTGAAACCATCGAAGGGATGGCCAATGGCAATGAACTGCATCCCCTGCAACAACAATTTCTCGACCACGCCGCGCTGCAATGTGGTGTTTGCACACCCGGCATACTCAACATGGCCAAAGCACTGTTGGAAAAAAACCCAAACCCGACCGAAACTGAAGTCCGGTATGGACTGGCCGGAAATCTTTGCCGGTGTACCGGTTATGACAAGATTGTGCGCGCCGTACTGGCTGCTGCCGAAGAAATGAGGGCGAACGGACAATGACCGACGACAGCGCAAAAACGAATTTCAAATGGGTCGGCAAACGCACCCGCAGGCCAGATGGTGTCGACAAGGTCACCGGCCGGGCACGGTTTGGTGATGACATGATCGTGCCGGGGATGCTGTACGCAAAGATTCTGCGCAGCCCCCATGCTCACGCCAACATTCTGTCAATCGATGTCAGCAAGGCCCGCGCCTTGAAGGGCGTCAAGGCGGTTGTCACCAGCGCGGACATTCCCGATCACCCACCGATCACGCCACCTTATGGACCCGTCATCACTGATTTTCATGATATCTCCCGCAATGTCATGGCCCGTGAAAAAGTGTTGTATGACGGCCATGCAGTAGCGGCCGTTGCCGCCACCAGCGAAGCCATCGCCCTCCAGGCGCTGAAATTGATTGTGGTTGAATATGAGGTTTTGCCGCATGTGCTCGAACCTTATGCGGCCACCATGGCCGATGCTCCGCTGTTACACGAAGATCAATTCACTTTCGGTGTGGAGCCAGCGCCATCAACGCCGTCCAATGTCTTTCGGGTCGTTACCGGCCAACGCGGCGATATGGAAAAGGGCTTCGCCGATGCCGATATCATTGTTGAACGCGAATTCACCTCAGAACCGGTGCACCAAGGCTTCATTGAACCGTTGGCCTGCATAGCCACCGCCTCGGAAGACGGCAGTGTCGAACTTTGGACCACCACCCAGGGCCACTTTGTCATTCGCGGTTACACCGCCCGGCTGTTGAATATGGAAATGGCCAAGCTGCGCATCACCGCATCAGAAATCGGCGGTGGTTTCGGCGGCAAGAACAATATCTATGCAGAACCGGTGGCCATCCGCTTATCACAAATGAGTGGGCGCCCGGTGCGCATGGTGATGACCCGTGCCGAATTGTTCCGCGCCACAGGTCCTGCTTCCGGCACCCATACTTTCGTCAAAATGGGGGCAAAAAAAGACGGCACCATCACCGCCGCCGAAGCCTGGATCTACAACCAGGCAGGAGCCTTCAAAGGATCGCCGGTAGGGCGCTCCATAGAGACATTCTTTTCGGCCTATACCATCGATAACATCAAAGCATCCGCATACGACGTCTGTGTGAACCGGCCCAAAGTGGCCGCCTATCGTGCGCCAGGTGCGCCGATGGCTGCCTACGCTGCTGAAAGCGTGATCAACGAACTGGCTGCTAAGCTGGATATGTGCCCAGTTAAACTGCGCCTTAAAAATGCCGTGACCGATGGTTGTCAAAGCCTTTCCGGAATCAAGTACGGGCGCATCGGCCTCATCGACGTTCTTGAAAAAGCCATGAGCCACGATCATTACACAGCCCCTCTCGGGCCAAACCAAGGCCGCGGTTTTGCCCTTGGTTACTGGATGCATGGCGGCGGCCTGAGCAGTGTTGCGGCCAATCTTCAGGATGATGGGACCGTATCCATCGCAACCGGTAACCCGGATATCGGTGGTTCGCGCTCATCGATGCGGGTGATGGCCGCTGAAGAATTCGGCGTCGATATCGAACTGATCAAACCCATCGTTGCTGATACCGGATCACTCGGTTACAGCCATCTGACCGCCGGCAGCCGCACCACGTTTGCCACGGGCATGGCGGTGATCTATGCCGTTCGTGAAATTATCGATAAACTCCGCGCCCTGGCTGCAAAAAAATGGGATCTCCCCGTTGAAGACATCCGTTGGGAATCCGGTCAGGCCATTCCACCGCCACAACGACGTGAAGATCTAAAAGCACTGAGCCTGCAGGATCTGGCCGGTATGGCCACGAAAATGGGCGGCGCCATTGCTGGCCATTCGGAAATCAACGCCAGCGGCGCTGGCGCGGCCTTCAGTTTCCAGATGGTGGACGTAGAAGTCGATCCTGAAACCGGCTTTGTCTCACCCAAACGCTACACCGTCTTTCAGGATGTCGGCCGGGCCATCTCCCCTGACTATGTCGAAGGTCAAATCCAGGGCGGCGCCGTACAGGGGATCGGTTGGGCCTTAAACGAAGAGTACGTCTATGACGACCAGGGTCATCTGCAAAACACCGGCTTCCTCGATTACCGTATGCCCGTCGCCCTCGACGTACCGATGATCGACCCCGTACTGATTGAAGTTCCCAACCCAAATCATCCCTATGGTGTGCGCGGTGTCGGCGAACCTCCTATCGTTCCCGCTCCCGCCGCCGTTGCCAATGCCGTGGAAAACGCCATCGGCACCACCATGAGTTCACTGCCCCTGTCACCACCGAAAGTGCTGAAGGCGATCCGGGGGTAAATGGGGATGATGGTGTCGGACGATGTGTTGGATGATGGGGTCCAACAACCTCATCTCGGCAAGGTTGAGATCCCGCTCAGGTATTCATCGACGGCGCGGGCGCACTGGCGTCCTTCGCGGATTGCCCACACCACCAAGGACTGACCACGGCGCATATCGCCGGTCGCGAATACTTTCCTGACGGAGCTATGGTAGTCATCGGTGTTGGCGAGCACATTGCCGCGCCCATCAAGATCAACGCCGAGATCGGCGAGCATTCCTTCCTTGACCGGATGCAAAAATCCCATCGCCAACAACACCAGATCGGATTTCATGGTGAAATCCTCACCGGGTTCAGCGACCATGACCGGTGCACCATTTTCACCTTTTTCCCAACGCACCCGATTCATTTCAACACTCTCAACCTGGCCATCGCCAACAAAGCGCTGCGTTGCCACACCCCAATCGCGCCGGCAACCTTCTTCATGAGATGTGGTAGTGACGAGTCGATTCGGCCAATTCGGCCACACCAGGGGCTTATCTTCTTTGTCCGGCGGTCGAGGCATGATTTCGATTTGGTTCACCCATCGCGCACCCTGGCGAATTGAAGTACCGACGCAATCCGAACCGGTATCACCGCCGCCAATCACCAGCACCCGCTTATCAGTAGCGACGATGGCCACTTCATCGGAAATGCGATCACCCGCCATACGTTTATTCTGCTGGACGAGAAAGTCCATGGCGAAGTGGACACCAGCAAGTTCACGGCCTGGCACCGGTAAATCCCGAGGCTGCTCAGAACCCCCGGCCAACACCAGAGCATCGAACTCGGCCAGCAACTTTTCCACCGCGACATCGTGGCCAACATGTATGCCCGGCACAAACTTCACACCTTCAGCCTGCATCTGCGACATGCGTAGATCGATGTGGCGTTTGTCGAGTTTGAAGTTGGGGATCCCGAATCGCAGCAAACCACCGATATGCGCATTTTTCTCCAGCACCACAACGCCATGCCCGGCACGTGCGAGTTGCTGGGCACAGGCCAAACCCGCCGGCCCTGAACCGACCACCGCGACCCGCTTGCCACTACGGTGCTTGGGCACCTGCGGCAGGATCCAACCTTGCGCCCAGGCTTTATCTATGACCGCACACTCGATCGCCTTGATGCTCACCGGTTCATCGGTGATGTTCAGGGTGCAGGCAGCTTCACACGGCGCGGGGCAAATCCGGCCAGTGAACTCAGGGAAATTGTTTGTGGAGTGCAGTACCGCGAGCGCGGCACGCCAATCTCCCCGGTAAACGAGATCATTCCAGTCGGGGATGATGTTGTGCACCGGGCACGCCTGATGACAAAAAGGGATGCCGCAATCCATGCAGCGCGCACCCTGTTTTGTGAGTTCTCCATCTTCGAGTGGGATGATGAACTCCTCAAAGTGCTGGATACGATCGGCCACCGGGCGGTAAGTCCAGCCCTGGCGTTTGATTTCGACAAAACCTGTTGTTTTACCCATGGCGGATCAACTTTCGCTCGGGCTGTCGCCCGTGAGTTCACTACGCCATTGGGAAGGGATCTGCCGATTTTGCAGTGCCTGACGAAAATCCCGTGGCATGACTTTGATAAATTTAGGCAACATCTCCTCCCAATGTTCGAGAATATCGCGCGCCTGCTGACTGCCTGTATAGTGCGCATACTTTTTGATAATGCCGCGTAAACGAACCTCATCGTAGCGAAGTTTTTCACGCATCAATTCTTCCTCACCAAGGTCGCTGGGCACACGTTCATTTTCAGGAATACGCTCCAGATCAACGATGGCGGTATTACAACGCCGCGCGAATCGCTGCTCCTCATCCAGCACATAGGCAATCCCGCCACTCATCCCCGCGGCGAAATTACGTCCGGTCGAACCCAGCACCACGACCACACCACCGGTCATGTATTCACACCCATGATCACCAATCCCCTCGACAACGGCGACAGCCCCTGAGTTGCGCACCGCGAATCGCTCACCGGCAACGCCCTGCAAATAACACTCACCGGCCGTCGCGCCATAGAGCACCGTGTTGCCGACAATAATGTTTTCATGGGGCACGCGTTGACTGGCCGACGGAGGACGGATGACCAGGCGTCCGCCAGACAGGCCTTTGCCGACATAATCGTTGGCATCGCCCTCCAGTTCGATGGTCACGCCACGGGCAAGAAATGCACCGAAACTCTGCCCACCGGTCCCGGTCATGTGAATGTGAATGCAATCATCGGCCAGGCCCTTGTTACCATAGCGTTTGGCCACTTCTCCAGAGAGCATGGCACCAACAGTACGGTTGACATTGCGTACCGTAGTTTCGATTCGCACTGGCTGCCCTGATTCCAGCGCCGGCATAGACTCGGCAATCAACGCATGATCCTTGGCCTGTTCAAGGCCGTGATTCTGTGTCTCGCAATGGTGAAGCGCAGCACCCTCTTCAGCCTCGGGCCGGTGCAGAATGGCATCGAGATTAAGCCCCCGGGCCTTCCAATGGTCGACGGCGCGCCGGGTATCGAGTTGCTCACAATGGCCGATCATGTCCTCAAAGCGCCGAAAGCCCATCGCCGCCATGTATTCGCGTATTTCCTCAGCAACGAACATGAAATAATTGACGACGTGCTCAGGCTCTCCCGTGAAGCGCTTACGCAACTCCGGATCCTGGGTCGCGATCCCTGCCGGGCAGGTATTGAGATGACACTTGCGCATCATCAGACAGCCCGATGACACCAGGGCAGCCGTGGCAAAGCCGAACTCATCAGCCCCAAGCAACGCACCAATGACAACATCCCGGCCCGTGCGCACACCACCATCAACCTGCACCCGGATGCGTCCGCGCAGGCCGCTAAGCACCAGGGTTTGCTGGGTCTCCGACAATCCCAGTTCCCAGGGTGCTCCAGCATGAAACAACGAGGTCAGCGGGCTCGCTCCGGTGCCGCCATCGGCCCCGGAGATCAGCACGTGATCGGCGTGTGCTTTGGCGACCCCTGCCGCAATCGTACCCACGCCCGCCTCGGAAACAAGCTTCACACTGATCCGCGCCTGTGGGTTCACATTTTTAAGATCATGGATCAGCTGGGCCAGATCCTCGATCGAATAAATATCGTGGTGCGGTGGTGGTGAAATCAGCCCCACGCCCGGAGTGGAATGCCGGACTCTGGCGATGATCCGGTTGACCTTGTGTCCGGGCAACTGACCGCCTTCGCCAGGCTTGGCGCCTTGCGCCATCTTAATCTGGATCTCGTCGGCATTGACCAGATACTCCGCCGTCACACCAAAGCGTCCTGAGGCAACCTGCTTGATTGCCGAACGCGCTGAATCACCGTTAGGCAGCGGTGTAAACCGTTCTGACTCCTCGCCACCTTCACCTGTATTCGAGCGCCCACCAAGCCGGTTCATGGCAATGGCCAGGTTGGTATGTGCCTCATAGGAAATGGAGCCGAAGGACATGGCCCCGGTCGAGAACCGCTTGACGATGGCATGTGCAGGTTCCACCTCATCGAGGGAAATAGGCGTGTCGAGGGTCTTCAGATCAAACAAACCCCGCAAGTTCATGAGGCGCGAATCACGCGCATCAATCTGCGCCACAAACTCGCGGTACTTGCTTTGATCTGCACCACGCACCGCATGTTGCAAAAGGGCAATGCTCTGCGGCGTCCACATGTGCTGTTCGCCGCGCATGCGAAACGCCAGTTCACCGCCTACATCGAGGGCATTACGATATATTCTGTCATAGCCGAAGGCATCACGATGGCGGCTGACCGTCTCCTCGGCAATTTCTTCCAGCCCGACCCCTTCGATGAAGGTTGGCGTGCCGACGAAATACTTGCCGACAAAATCACTGGCAAGCCCGATAGCATCGAAGATCTGTGATCCGCAGTAGGACTGGAAGGTCGATATCCCCATCTTCGACATCACTTTCATAATGCCCTTGGCGATGGCTTCTACATAGAGTTGCTGGGCGCGTTCCTCGCTGCCGCTGCCGCTTTGGGTATTGCCCAGGGCTGATATTGACTCGAAGGCAAGATACGGATTGATGGCCTCTGCACCATAGCCCGCGAGCAGACAGATCTGGTGGACCAGACGTGCCTCACCGGTCTCCACTACCAAACCCACCTCTGTGCGTAAGCCTTCGCGAATGAGGTGGTGATGGACCGCTGCAGTAGCAAGCAGGGCAGGCACCGCAACGTGGTCTGCATCCACGGCGCGATCCGAAAGAACGACAATGTTGTAGCCCTCAGAGACTTTCTTCTCAGCTTCGCTGCAGATGCGCCCTACCGCATCCGCCATCCCCGCCGCACCAAGATCCGCGATATAACAAATGTCGAGCGTGTAGGTGTGAAATGCATTGTCCACCTTCTCATGAATATGACGGATCTTCTCAAGATCAATATTACTGAGTATCGGTTGGCGTACTTCAAGGCGGCGATGCGAACCGCCTGTGTTTAAATCCAGTATATTAGGCCGTGGCCCAATCAAAGAACTCAACGACATCACAGATTGTTCGCGGATTGGGTCGATGGGCGGATTGGTGACCTGAGCAAAACATTGGGTGAAATAATCGTAGAGCAACTTGGGCCGGTCTGAGAGTACTGCCGGAGGAATATCACGACCCATCGAGCCAACCGGATCCTGGCCAGCGGTCGCCATGGGGGCAAGAAAAAATTTCAAATCTTCCTGGGTATAACCAAACGCTTGTTGCCGATCGAGCAGCGTGGAGCCGCTACGGCCCATTGCCGCCACCTCGGGCGGCAGATTCTCAAGCTTAATTTGCGAGTCATCCAGCCACTGCTGATAGGGCTTGGCCTGGGCCAAGTCTTTTTTCAGTTCCTCGTCGTCGATGATCCGCCCTTGCTCCAGATCGATGAGAAACATTTTCCCCGGCTGTAACCGCCATTTGCTGACGATCTTCTCTTCGGGAATATCCAGCACCCCGACCTCAGAACTCATAACGACGAGATCGTCATCAGTGACCACGTAGCGCGCCGGACGCAAACCATTGCGATCCAACGTGGCACCAATCTGCCGGCCATCGGTAAAGGCGACTGCAGCCGGCCCGTCCCAGGGCTCCATCAGTGCGGCGTGATATTCGTAGAATGCCCGGCGACGCTTGTTCATCAGCGCGTTATTATCCCAGGCCTCCGGGATCATCAGCATAATTGCGTGGGCGAGAGAGTAGCCACCCGCGACCAGCAACTCCAGTGAATTGTCGAAGGTTGCAGAATCAGAACGGCCATCGCCGATCAGTGGCCATAATTTTTCAAGATCTTCACCGAGTTGCTCGGAGACCATATTGTGCCGGCGCGCCATCATCCAGTTGATATTTCCACGCAGGGTATTGATTTCACCGTTATGGCACAGATAGCGAAACGGCTGCGCCAGTTCCCAGGACGGGAAGGTGTTGGTCGAAAAGCGCTGGTGCACCAACGCCAGCGCCGAGGCCACCCGTTCATCGCCCAGGTCGCTGTAATAGACCTGCAGATTCGGCGCCAGCATCATCCCTTTGAAGACGATCGTGCGCGCCGAAAACGAGGAAAAGTAAAAGCGCGCCGATTGCGGCAGATCCGTATCCCATATCGCGTGATGGGCTTGCTTGCGAATGACAAAGAGCTTGCGCTCAAAGGCATCAACATCCACACAGGCAGGGCCCCGGGCAACAAATACCTGCCGGATCACCGGCTCCGTAATATGGGGATTGTCGCCCAGACAACTGCTTTGCGTCGGCACATCGCGCCAACCCAGTACCGACTGCCCCTCACGGGCCACTACCTCGGCAACCGTCGCCTCACAGCGGGCCCGTTGAGTCTCATCACAGGGCAAAAACACCATCCCCACGGCATATTCACCGGGCGCCGACAGTGTAATTCCAAGCGTCGCGCACTCCTCACGCAGGAAGCGATCCGGGATTTGAATGAGAATACCAGCGCCGTCACCGGCGAGAGGATCAGCGCCCACCGCACCACGATGTTCAAGGTTTTCGAGGATCTGCAGACCACGGCGCACGATGTCGTGACTACGCCGGTTCTTGATATCGACAACAAAACCAATCCCACAAGAATCATGCTCCCGGCGCGGGTCATAGAGCCCCTGCCTGTCCGGCAAACCGCTGTAATTCATTGATATTCCTCTAATTTCCTGGGCTGCACACTGAGCCAACCGGCCCGCGCAGCCTTTCACCCGCGCAGCCTTTCATGATCCACGGCCGCAGTAACTCCTTGCTGGACCAGGCCATGAAAATCAATCGGGGATATTAACTTGTATGGAGAGTCATTGCAGCCTGGATGGCCAAGACCTGGATGGCCAAGACAGGGAGCGATACGCATCGTCTGGGTATGCACGTTATTTACTGAATGTGGTTGATCTTCCGGGCACGAGCGTACTGCCATTGGCCACACTGATCATCGACGACGCCACACTGTTACGATATAGACTCGCGGCACGCAACGATTTGATAACCGATTCCGATACCATGCTTTATCCGGCAAGAGGCCCCGATAACCGGCGCATAAATCATCTACTGCTGATAATATTTACAGAATATTAAATCAGTGAAGCCGGAACTGTCTGCGCTCTACTGTGCCCTCTTTGTACTTCTTTTCGCCAGGCCTGGCCTGCGTATACCACTTAAGTCTGCTATCCAGACCGAAGCAAAGCTGCCACCTGTCGCACAGAAATGCCTCATTACGCCCTTTGAGCTGCGCAGCGTTTTTGGAGCATTTCCTGTCCATTTGAAGGGGCGCGCAGGCACGCCACACCTGCACCCATGCCACCACCTGGCTACGTTACTCGTCAGTTTGAGCTCGCTTCCCGTGAACAATCTCATTGATTCGACGTGCCGGAACACTCGTTGACTTGGCAAGGCGATATTGGCTGACATTCATCGGTTTTAAGAATTCTTCCAGGAGGATTTCGCCGGGATGGATTGGAGGTAATCGTTTATTGCCCATAGCACTCACCTAACCCGGATATTACACCAGCCGGTCTCGGGTCCGGCGCTAAGAGACTGAGGTATCTCTGTCTCAAAAGGTTTTAATCGTCAGGGAATAATAACGCCAAGCGTTATTAACAGGGAGTATTGAATTCTGCAATATTCTTGAGGAAGTGTTGGAATAACACCGGATCCTGCTGCTTAAGTTGCGCGCGCAGGGCAATGTCGCCGCTGTCGCGCTTGTTTTCAGTTAACGGGCGGCGTTGTAGGCGGTAGACAACACGGTAACTGCCCGGAGATGCCGTGTCTAAAGCGGGGTCGGGCATGGTACTGGTAAGCCCTGGCTTGCGGATCAACAGCCAGGCAGGAAAGGATTGCACCGCCAGTTCAATGTCCAGTTCCAGGAAGGCTATCCAGTGTTGCCGCAGTTGCTGATTGGCGCCCGATTCCAGTGCATCACATTGTTCTGGATACTGCCAGAGAAGCCAGAACCAGCTTTGCAGAGCGTCGGCCGGGTGATGCAGAAGTTCACAAGCCTGGGCATGGCGCACCAGTAATATGGGGTCGGATTTCCAATCGTGCTCGCTTTCCACGGCCTGGAGGACAACAGCCCAGTCCTGCGCCTGACCGGCGGTGTAACTGAGATGTAACTCGGCCTGGGTTATCTGGTAGGGCTGGGCCTCAAGGGCGCTTGACAGGCGTCGCCACAGTGGGATCAGCAGGTTGCGACTGCCTTTTCCCAACAAGTCTTGTGCCAGTGGGACCAGGTGTTCCTGCAGGATCCGCAAGTCGGCGGCGATGTCATTCACCGGGGAATCAAGGCTCTCCGCTGCGCCCACCAGGCGGTCCAACTCGCCCAAACGAATATGATCAGGCGCAGTATCGTAGAGGCCTTCCAGTAGCCGTCGTGCCTCCGGTGAGTTGCGATCGATCAGTTCCTGGATGATGCCGTTGACTAGGCTGGTGGCCGGGGCGTCGGTGAACAGATCCATCTGAGGCCGATCCCGCGGCTTGTCATAACGCTTATGGAAATAACCATCCAGATCGTTGTTTTCGCTGAAGCGTAAGGGTTTTGAAAGCGTTTGCGCGAGGTCGTGGTGCCAGGCCATGTAGTGGATGGTCTGGGCCTGCCAGCCACGTTGCTGCAAATAGGCTGCTGCCTGTTGCAGTTGCTGCTGGATATGCTCCGCATTGCCGAACAAGGCACTATCAAGGGTCACCAGTTCACCATTGCGCCATGCCTCGTAGTCGCTGTAGTTCAGGCGCCCTTCCAGCAGCAGAAATTCCAGGGGCAGGAATTCGCCCTGTTCCAACAGGAGTTGATCGACCCGCTGGTGGACCTGCCTGATGTCACCTTCAAGCATCTTCCAGCGGCCCTAATAGTGCATCCAAATCCTGTTGACTCCACTGTGGTTCGTGGTTACCACCGCTTTGATACAGGCCATCGGCCAGTGCTTTTTTGCGTTGTTGCATGGCATGAATTTTTTCTTCCAGGGTACCTTCGCAAATGAGTTTGTAGACAAACACCGCTTGTTGTTGTCCGATGCGATGGGCGCGGTCAGTGGCCTGGCGTTCCACGGCGGGATTCCACCATGGGTCATAGTGAATGACAGTGTCGGCGGCAGTAAGATTAAGACCCAGTCCACCCGCCTTGAGGCTGATGAGAAACAACGGTACTTCTCCAGTCTGGAATTTATTCACCGGGGTTTCTCTGTCACGGGTTTGGCCGGTAAGTTTAACGCAGCTAATGCCGGCTTCGCTGAGTTCATTTTCGATGAGTCCCAGCATGGTGGTGAACTGGGAGAACAGCAGGATGCGCCGGCCTTCCTCGATCATCTTCGGCAGCAGATCCATGAGCATGTCCAGTTTCGCCGACTGCCTGACGTAATTCACCTTGTCCATTTTCACCAGGCGCGGATCGCAACACACCTGGCGTAGTTTCAACAAGGCATCGAGTACCACGATGTGACTGTGCGCAAAGCCCTGGCGTTCGATTTCTGCACTTACTCGGCGGTGCATGGCCAGGCGCACGGTCTCATAGAGTTCGCGCTGCTTGCCCTCCAGCGCCACGACCTGGATGATTTCCGTTTTGTCCGGCAATTCCCTAGCCACCTGTTGTTTGCTGCGGCGTAACAGGAAGGGACGGATGCGCCGGCTGAGTCGCTCGGTGGCCGCCTGATTGCCGTGGCTTTCGATAGGGACGCGGAAGCAGCGGCCGAACTGTTTGCTGTTGCCCAGCAAGCCCGGTAAGACAAAGTCGAACAGGGACCACAGCTCACCCAGATGGTTTTCCAACGGGGTGCCGGTGAGGCACAGGCGGTGGCGGGCCGTGAGTCTGCGCGCCACGCGGCTGGCCTGGACCCTGGGGTTTTTGATCACCTGCGCCTCGTCCAGGATCAGCAGATGGTAGGACTGCGCCAGTAGCGTGTTTTGGTCACGAGCCAGTAACGGATAGGTCGTAATGATCAGGTCATGATCGGCGATGTTCGGGAGGTGATTTTTGCGTTGCGGCCCATGCAACACCAGCACTCGGAGTTGCGGAGTAAAGCGATTAGCCTCGTTTCGCCAGTTGAACATCAGGCTGGTGGGGGCGATCACCAGACTGGGCAGGTTGGCGCGTCCCGCCTCCTTTTCGAGTAACAGGTGTGCCAGTGCTTGTAAGGTTTTGCCCAGCCCCATGTCATCGGCGAGAATGCCGGCCAGTCGATATTCGCGCAGGAATTGCAGCCAGTTCAGCCCCTCCTGTTGATAAGGACGCAGGTTCGCGTGCAATCCCGCGGGGGGCGCCACGGCGCGAATGCCGTCCAGATCCCGCAGCCGTCGGGCCAGTTGCTTGATATCATCATCGGCCAGCCACTGCAGGCGCGGGCCATCTTCGGTTTGCTCCAGGGCCGTGAGGCGAGCCAGTTGCACGCGCGTCAAATGCAGCTTGCGGGGAACTGTCGGGGCGCCGCCGCCGTAGATTTCCAGCACAATCTCCAACAGCGGCAGCAGCCATTTTACGGGCAGGCGCAGTAGTTGTCTGGGGTGCTCTCCTTCGCCATAGGGAAGGAAGAAATATTCGCCGCCGAGGTCCTTGCTGTCCGGCAGACCGCCCGGGAAGCGGCCCAGGAATTCCAGCAGTATGGGCAGGAGATCGATGCGTTGGCCATCCACCTCCACACCCAGACCGATGCTGAACCAATCCTGTTGCTCCAATGCCTCGACATCGCAAAGCCAGCGCTTCACCTTCGCCAGTTGCCAGCGGAAATGGTCGTACTCGATCCGCCAATCCAGGGCGCGCAGCCTGGGGATCGCTTTGGTCTGAAAATCCCCCCAGGCGTCTATATCGCTGTCATGCAAGTCAACAGCATGAAAAAAACAATCGTCGCCGTTGTGCTGTCGCCAATTGCCATTTTCTTCGAGGCCCAACTCGCGCAATTGCTTGACGGCGCTGCGTTCGGCATTTTTACTACACTGCAGTTGGATGAGGCGCCCATCTTTAAGGCGTGTGTTGGGTGTGTGACGGGTGTGTTCAATATCACCATAGTAAAAGCTGAGACAGGCCATGTCGCGGTACTCGCTCGAGCTTCCTTCCATTTTCTTTTCAACCGTGGCCAGGCGCAGACAGGGCACAGGCCGGGTCCGGGGCGCGGTTTGCGTCTCGAACTGCTGGAGAAGGGGGAGCGGCGCATGCAGCCAGGTTTTGGCCAGGCGTTGATGCACCTTGGCGGCCTGTTCCGGTGGCACCGGTGCCAGGGTCACAAGTTCATGGATGAGGTCCATTGGCAGGGGGGTATCCAGCGGACCGCATTGGTTATTTTTAATGTCGAGATACCACGGGCAAGGCAGCGGTAACAACGCCTCAGCATCGGGTGTGATGCACCAGCGTATCTGTTGGTAACCGAATTCATTGCTTTGCCAGTGCAACTCGATCAAACGGCCGGGGCCCTGAGTGAGCGGAGCCGACTCTTCGGCTGTTTCGAAATAACAACGCCCGCTGCTGAGCATGGTCTTGAGCGCGAAGACGGATTGCGGTCCGCTAAGGCAGTGGCTATGCCGGTCGGGTGTGCGCGGTAATGCATCCAGGGCGCTAAGCAGTTCCAGATCGATAGGCTTCAGGAAGCGGGCCGGGCTGCGAGTTGTGACGCGACCGTGTTCAAACGGCCGGGTCATGGAATTACCGCCGTGTTTTAAACGGCGCGCCACACAGGTTTCCACCCATAAATCTGATTCACTCAGGCGTAGAATGTAAAGCAGTATTTGTTGGTTATGGTGGGGTGAGGTGCGGGTCGTGTCCGACGTGGCGCGATGTCTGTTTGCATGCCCGGTATCCAATGTGTTGGGCAGTGCCTGGCGGTCATCGAGGGCCGCCAATAATACTGCGGCCACATGTTCGCAATTTTGTCTCTTCGCGCAACTGCACTCGCCGTTAATGGTCACCACATTACGTTCTTTGACCGTGCGCACGTAGACCCGTAGCGGACGATTGTCAGATTGGGGGATAACGGCGGTAATGAGTTCGCCGCCTCGATGAATATTGGGCGCCGCCACCGAACCGTTGTCGAACAGTAGCCGGCCTTTGTTAAAACATGCCGGGGAGAGTTGTGTTGTGATGTCTGCCAGGGAGAAGATCACGAGGTTGCAGGGGCTAAGAACTCTCGTACATATTTGAGAAATCCTTGGCGCCCGCCTTGTTTATGCCACATGCGCATCGATTTTCGAAGCAGGTTAAGACAACGCAATAACTCAGGCACCGATAATTCTCCTGGTGATGGGTCGTCGCCACTGAGTTCACCATTGCTCAAGGGGCGACGACCGAGTCTTCACTCACAGATGTGGAGACATTGTTCGTATACGAGCCGGACTCGGCAAGGCGGAGTCGGTGTGATGTCAGCTCGATTCCTCCTCCCACGTTCATACTCGCGCAACATCGAATCCAAAGCCGCAACAACGTCGCGGTCCACGAGTTTGGGCTCGCTCTCATGTACGATCACAATCGCTGGCTCAATGTTGTGCAATACGTCCGAGTATTCTTCTTCAACCCTCATGGTATTCTCACTTGTGTTTCGATGGTTATCAGTGAAATTTTCTAGAGACGGGTTCGCCGCATACAACCTTCAGTAATCCTGGGTACCAATTAATAACAGGGTTCACCTTGTTTCGGTGATGCTGGATTGACAGGTATAAACTGTGGTCTTGGATCGCTGCGGAAATTAAGACACTTCCCAACGACCTTTCCGTCCTTATAGTAGACGTTGATGCTTTCGTGGAATGCTGCCTCGTAAGTCTCCACTTCATCGACCACTTGCTCATTAATCGTCCGTGAATGTCCTCCCAATAAATTTCTTCAGAAGGTAACTCCTGATCGATCTCAGATTGTACTTGAGAAGCTCTGCCAAT
>CAZAWX010000067.1:6582-16261 GCA_964488985.1 uncultured Ectothiorhodospiraceae bacterium | reverse complement strand
TTGGGTTGTTGGGGGGATTATAAACGGGATCTGGGTAAGAGGTAGAATGTTGCGGAGCGCTACCCTGCATCCATAGGTTAGTTCTTAAGCGCGACCAAGTGGAATAGATGGATATTGGTTCCAGAAGACGCCGTGAATCCGTGATGTGCAAGGATGCACGAATGCCGCGATCGCATGGATGCGAATGAGCGGCCCCTGTAAGCTCGGTCGCGGCATCCATGCCGCTCACGGTCTGGTCAGACCCTTTCCCACCCTGCCTTCTCAACACGAATCTGAGTATCAGCCCGCATAATACAGGCCAGGTCAAAGGTTATTCTGTCGGGATGAGAATTTGTGCGTCAGGCGCGATGCTTGCCAGGCGTTTGGCGAGGGTGCGTTTGGCGTCGTCATCGCCGTGGACGATACGGATTTCCCGGGGTTTTTTGTGGATTTGTTTGACGAAGCGAATGAGGTCGGCCTGATCGGCGTGGGCCGAGTAGCCGCTGATCGTGTGTATCGTTGCTTTGATGGTGATTTGTTCGCCGTCGAGCCTGACATAGCCGCCTTGTGGGCCGTATTGCTGGATGTCCCGGCCCGGGGTGCCGCGGGCCTGGTAGCCGACGAAGATGACGTCGGTCCGGGGATCGGGCAGTAGGGCCTGAAGGTAGTTCTGGATGCGGCCACCGCTGCACATGCCGCTGGCGGCGAGGACGACGACGGGGCGTGCGGATCGTTGCAGGTGACGAACGAGTTTCATGTGTTCGGCGTGGCGGTCGATGGTGATGAGTTGGGAAAAGGACAGGGGGTGACGGCCTTTGCTGATTTTGTTGCGGGCTTCATCATCCCAAAGTTTGCGCAGGGCGCGGTAGTGATCGGTAAATTTTGCCGCCAGTGGGGAATCGACAATGACGTCGAGATGTTCCCAGTCACCTTTTTGACGATGGATGATGTCTTCGAGTTCATACAGCAGTTCCTGGGTGCGGCCGATGCTGAAGGCCGGGATCAGTACGGCACCGGAATTGTTGAGGCTGCGCGCAATGACTTTTTTCAGGGTGTCGCGGCGGCTGCGTCGGCCTTCATGAACTTTGTCGCCATAGGTGCTTTCGATGGTCAGGACATCAGCTCGATAGGGTGGTTTGGGGGCTTTGAGCAGGGGCGCATAACGGGCGCCGAGATCTCCGGAAAAGGTGACGCGCTCGCCCTGGGCATCAAATTCAACAAAGGCTGAGCCGAGGATATGTCCGGCGACACGAAACCGGCCACGGGTGTTGGCCAGGCCCTGGACGTCGAACCATTGGTCGAAGGGGATCGGGCGCAAGAGAGTTTTCAGTAGCTTCAGTACGGAACGGATCAGGCGGGATTTGCGGGTGATGCCGACTTTAATCGCATCCTCGATGACCAGCGGCAGCAGTTGCGCGGTGGCTTGGCTGGCATAGATCGGACCTTTGAAGCCGGCGGCCAGCAGGAAGGGGATGCGCCCGACATGATCGATATGACAATGGGTGACGACCAGCGCCTTGATGGTGTCGAGGGGGAAGTCGATTTGCCGTTCACCGAGTTCCCTGTGGGCAGACTCGGCGCCTTGAAACATGCCGCAGTCGATCAACACCCCTGGGCCGGAATCCAGGTTCATCTGATGACAGGAACCGGTGACGCCATTGACGGCGCCGTGATGGCTGATTTGAACCATGAAACACTCCTGTTAATCGAGCCTGCGTGGTGGATAGTTACGGATTTTAACCTGCATTATAAAAGCCTCTCCAAGACGATAAAAACAGGGGCCGGGGACTAGGCAATGCCGTGGAAATTGATCACACTATATCAATGGACTCTAACCTGTATGGCGTATCAAAAAACGGTGCGGAAAACCGTATAGGATTTTTGTTGATCCCGTCATTTTCGCTCCTTGCCTGTGTGTCGGCGGTGGAGCCCTTGCGGGCGGCGAACCGCATGGCCAGCCGGCCCTTGTACAGTTGGCATTTTATCAGCGCAGATGGCCGCCCGGTATTGGCCAGTAATGGCATGTTGCAGCAGGTGGGAGCCGGGTTGGAAAGTTCCTGTAACGTGTCAAAGTTGATTGTCTGCGGACCGTTTGAACCTAATCTGTATCGTCATGCGGGCGTCTTCAAGTGGTTGCACCACATGGCCCAGAAGGGGATCCCGCTTGGTGCGTTGGAAACGGGCAGCTACGTGCTCGCCAGGGCCGGGTTGATGCATGGCTATCGCAGTGCTATCCATTGGGAGAACTACCAGGGATTTGTGACGGAATTTCCCGATATCACGGTCAGTAGGGAAATATTTGTCGTTGATCGCCAGCGCTTCACCAGTGCCGGGGGCACGGCGGCCATGGATATGATGCTGGATCAGATCCAGCGCAAATATGGCCGGGAACTGACCGCCAGGATTGCCGATTTGTGTGTTCAGGACAGGATCCGCAGTGCGGACGCCCCGCAACGTCTGAACGTGCGCCTGCGCACCGGTATTAGCAATGCGGTGATGTTGAACTGCATCGAGTTGATGGAGGGCAATATCGATCAGCCATTGACAGCCCAGGAATGTGCCGACTTATGCGGGGTGTCGAAACGCCAGTTGGAGCGCTTGTTTCAGCGTTACCTCAATACCACGCCGTCGAGTTATTACATGGGGTTGCGATTGCGCTGCGGCCGGGATCTATTGGAACAGACCAGTTTGCCCATCATCCAGATCGCTCTGGCCTGCGGATTTACCTCCGCAGGGCACTTCAGCCACCGCTTTCGCAGTATTTTCGGCAAGCCACCGCGCATGACCCGCATCAGGGATGGCGAAGCGAGGCATAGAAGGCCTGTGTCGGGGGCTGATTGGCATTAGTATTGTCGTACCAATTCAAGGAATAGTCGCATCACTGAATACCGATGCGTGGATTTGCGTGTCCTATAACGACGTCAGACATGTGCGCTGACGCTTACCCCAGTCCGGTTGCCGGGCGGGCTATTTGGTGCCTGTAATCACAGGAGACAGTGATGGCTGAGGCGAGTGTGCGTAGCAAGCGAATGGGAGGCCGTCAGGCCCGCAAGGCCCTGAGGGCAGCACCGATTGAGACCGCTGACAAAGCAGTTTTACCGGGTCAGATGGGCGGCCTTTATAAACCCCTCAGTGAGGCTGAAGTACAGCGAATTCATGAGGCATCGATCGAGGTGCTGGAGACCATCGGCCTTGCCAATGCCATCCCTTCCTGTGTGGAACTGATCACCGCGGCCGGCGGCACTTACACCGATAGCGGCCGGTTGTTGTTTCCGCGCGCGCTGATCGAGGATGCCCTGGCCAAAGCCGGGCGTGGTTTCACTCTGTATGGGCAAAACCCGGAATACGATCTCGACCTCAGTGACAATAAACTATATTTCGGTACGGCCGGTGCGGCGGTGCATGTGGTTGATCCCCGTACCCGGGAATACCGGGAGTCGACTCTGGCCGATCTCTACAATGCGGCACGCATCGTTGATCGCATGGAGCACATTCATTACTTCCAGCGCTCAATGGTGGCGCGGGATCTGGCTGATCCTCGTGAGATGGATTTCAATACCTGCTATGCAGCGGTTTCGGGTACCAGCAAACATGTCGGATCGAGTTGGGTGGATCCGGCGCATTTAACAGAATCGCTGGCTATGTTGCATGAGATTGCCGGTGGTGAGGACAGGTGGCGGGCACGGCCCTTTGTCAGCATGTCCAGTTGTTTTGTGGTGCCGCCGCTGCGTTTTGCCGAAGATGCCTGCCGCTGCCTGGAAGTTGCTGTGCGCGGCGGCATGCCGGTGTTGTTGCTGGCGGCAGGCCAGGCCGGCGCCACCAGTCCGGCGACCCTGGCCGGGGCGGTCGTCCAGGAGATGGCTGAAGTGCTGGCTGGGTTGGTGTACGTGAATCTGATCGTGCCGGGCCATCCCGCTATTCTCGGACCCTGGCCCTTTGTTTCGGATCTGCGCACCGGTGCCATGAGTGGCGGCAGTGGCGAGCAGGCGGTATTGATGGCGGCATGCGCACAGATGGGCAGGTTTTATGATTTGCCGACGGGGATCGCCGCAGGCATGACGGATGCGAAAGTGCCTGATGCCCAGGCTGGATATGAAAAAGGCTATACCAATACCCTGGCTGCCCATGCCGGAGCAAATCTGGTGTATGAATCAGCGGGAATGCACGGCAGTTTGCTGGGCTGTTGCCTGGAAAGTTACGTCATCGACAACGACATGCTCGGGGCCATCAATCGTACTGTTCGCGGGGTTAATATCAGCGAGGAAAGCCTCGCCGTAGACGTCATGCGCAATGTCTGTATGGAGGGGCCGGTGCATTTTCTGGGACATCCACAGACTCTGGCCAATATGCAAAAAGAATATCTGTATCCTGAGGTCGCTGATCGCTCCAGCCCCAAGGAATGGAAAGAGCAGGGCAGCACCGATGTACTGGACAAGGCAGAGCTTAAGGTCGCGGAAATTCTCGCCACGCATTTCCCGGATCACATCGATGCGGTGCTGGATCAACAACTGCGTGGACATTTTCCGGTCAAATTACCGCTGAGCCTTATGGGTCGCTAAGCGGTGCAGGGCGCCGAGACGAATTTTTAATCTTCACAAATACTCTGATCAATAAACAATCTGGGAACTGACAATGAGCCATGCGGAACAGACATCATCGGGACTACCCTCACACGCGCAGACGGTCATCATCGGCGGCGGTATGCTGGGCGTTGGACTGGCCTATCATCTGGCCAAAGAAGGCTGGAATGATGTGGTGCTGATCGAAAAAGGTGAGCTGACATCAGGTTCAACCTGGCATGCCGCGGGCCTGATCGGGCAGTTTATCGGCGACATGAACATGGCCCGCATACATCTGTACGGCAGTGATCTGTACAAGAATCTGGAAGCGGAAACCGGGCAGGCGACCGGCTGGCACGGTACCGGTAGCGTGCGACTGGCCACCAACCAGGATGAAGTGGACTGGTTCCATCTGGTGAAGGGCCAGCTTGATTATATTGGTGCGGAATGCCATATCATCAGTCCGGAACAGGTGCGTGAACTCTTTCCTATTGCCGACACTGAAGGCGTTATCCTCGGTGTCTGGACGCCCCAGGACGGACATACCGATCCGGCCAGTACTTGTAACGCGATGGCCGCCGGGGCACGCACCCATGGCGCCCGTTTTATCCGCCATAACCGTGTCACCGACATTAAGCAGACCGCGAATGGTGAGTGGTTGGTGGAAACTGAAAAGGGCGCCATACGTTGCGAACATGTTGTCAACGCCGCTGGAAGTTTTGCCTGCCAGGTTGCGGAAATGGTCGGCTTGGAATTGCCTATCGTCAATATGGTCCACCAGTTTCTGGTCACTGAAGGGATTGCTGAGGTGCGGGCGCTGGATAAAGAACTGCCGGTGATGCGTGATCCAAGATCCTGTTGTTACTACCGCCAGGAGCAGGACGGTTTGATTATCGGCCCCTACGAATCTGCGGGGGCCAAGCCCTGGGGGCTGGACGGTATTGACTGGAGTTTTGATCAGGAGTTGCTGCCACCGGATATCGAACGCCTGGAACCGTGGCTGGAATTGGCCATCAAACGTTTACCGGTGTTTGGCAATGCGGGTATCAAACGGGTTGTGAACGGTCCGATCACCCATACTCCGGACGGCAATTTTCTGCTCGGCCCGGCACCGGGTCTGGTCAATCACTGGCTGGCCTGTGGCTCGTCCATTGGCATCACACAGGGAGCCGGCGCTGGCAAGTATCTGGCGCAATGGATGATGCATGGACAAACGGAAATCAATATGGCCGGGTTTGATCCACGCCGCTATGGCAGTTGGGCCAACGGCCAGTACGCGATCGACAAATCCGTCGAGGAGTACCAGCACATGTATGAGCTGTACTTCCCTGGCGAATCACGCCCGGCTGGACGTCCGGTACGGGTCACGCCTTTGTATGAGCAGTTCACCGCAGCCGATGCCTGCATGGGGAATGTCTACGGATGGGAACGCGTACAGTGGTTCCCCAAGGCAGGGGAAACCGAGCACTTGAGTTTTCGCCATAACAACAGCTTTGCTGCTGTGGCGGAAGAATGCCGGGCGGTTCGCGAACGGGCCGGATTACTGGATCTAAGCAGTTTTTCCAAATATGACATCAGTGGCGCTGGTGCTGAGGCTTTTCTGAATCGCCTCTGCGCTAACAAACTGCCACGGCGCCAGGGCGGGGTCATTCTCACCACGATGTTGACGACCCTCGGTGGTATTGAATCGGAGGCCACGATCACGCGTATGGGGGATAATCAGTTCTATGTGTTGTCTGCGGCTACCGCTGAGATGCATGACTGGGACTGGCTGCAACAACATCTTGCTGATGATGAAGATGTAGAGATCGTCAATCGGACCGATGATCTGGGGGTGCTGGTGTTGTCCGGACCCAAGTCCCGGGAGATTCTTGCAACCTTGACCGAGGCAGACTTAAGCAACAAAGCCTTGCCCTGGTTGCGTGGCGCCGAGATGCGTGTGGCCGGGATCGAGTGCCGCGTGCTGCGGGTCTCCTATGTCGGCGAACTGGGTTATGAATTCCATCATCCGATGAATCGGATGCTCGAACTTTATAACGCCATCATGGCGGCGGGCGAGGCCCACGGTATCGCCAATTATGGCACCTATGCGGTCAATTCAATGCGCATGGAAAAGGCCTATCGGGCCTGGGGCACGGAATTGACGACTGAGGTCACGCCACTTGAAGCAGGTATTGAGGGCTTTGTTGATTTCAGCAAGGACTTCATCGGCAAAGACGCAGTCGAAAAACGCCGCGCAGATGGCCTGGTTCTGAAGCTGTTGTACCTCAGTGTTGAAGCCGGGGATAATGATGTCGCTGGCAATGAACCCGTGTACTCGGGGGATAAAATCGTCGGCATCACCACCAGTGGTGGCTATGGCCATACCACGGGTTTGAGCCTGGCCTTTGCCTATGTCGAGCCTGAATTTGCCAATGCTGAAGCCGGACTTGAAATTGCCCTGCTCGGAGATCGACGCAAAACTCAGATTCTGACCGAGGCGGTGTACGATCCAGGTAACGAGCGGTTGATTTGCCGGGGTTGATTTGCCGGGGTTGATTTGCCGGGGTTGATTTGCCGGGGTTAGTTTTGCCAGGTTGCCGCTAGGACAGGAGTCAGTGCCTGGTGAATTTCCGGGGCATAGCTGATCTGGCCCGGGGTTGGGGGTGCGAAAACGGCCATTGCTTCGACAAGTTGTTGAATATTAGCTTCGACAAGCAGGCCCCCATCAGAGGTGGTAAAGGATTCGATACGCTGATCCGGATCAGCGTACCAGTCTTGTATGGTGAGTTGATCCTGACCGCCGAGTGTCTGGATATGTAAGTCCTGTGCCTGGCGCTCAAACCAAAGCTGATCAGGGCGGATATCGCCTTTGAAGGCGACCGTATCGACACCGGCGCTGTCGCTGATTAGATCCACGCCATCGCCGCGCTGCTGTTCATAGCGATCATTGCCAGCACCGCCTTGCAGGGTGTCTGCTCCGGGGCCGCCGATGATGCGGTCATCGCCCGGGGTTGCGATCAGACTATCGCGGCCTGCGCCAAGATCGATGGCATGGATGTTGATGACTTCAGTCGCGGATAAGTCAAACGTGTCCGCTGAGGGTGTCCCGGCAAGGGTATTGATACCGCCAGCACCATCGATTTTTTCCACGGTATTGATGCCCATGAAATGACGCAGACGCACTGTGTCATCCCCGGCACTGCCTAGGATCAGGTCCACTCCAGGGCCACCACTAAAAGTATCGAAATTTTGATCTGTGCCCGCAAGCATAAAGGTGTCGTCGCCTGCCCCACCGGACAGATAGTCCTGGCCTCGGCCACCAATAATGATCTCGTTGTTGACGCTGCCCGTAAATCGATCATGGCCATCACCGAGATCGATATGGTGAATGTTCTGGATGTCGATTCCAGTAAGGTTAATCCGGTTGGAACCGCTAGAACCGGCAATGATGTTCAGGCCATTGCCACCATCGATCTGTTCAACACGGTTTGCCCCGACAAAGTTGAACAGCCGCAGTGTGTCGTCACCTTCGCCGCCGAGAAGCCGGTCAAAACCACTGCCTCCATTAAAGCTGTCAATGTCAATATCGTTGCCTTCCACGACAAAAATGTCGCTGCCCGCGCCCCCCATCAGGTTGTCCTGACCGGGGCCACCGCGAATAACATCGTTGCCTGAAGATCCCATGATGTCGTTGTCACCGGCATCACCCTGGACGTAATTTAGACTCGGATTGCTGTCAATGTGCAGGGTGAATGTCGCTTGCGCCGTCGCACCATTTAGATCAGTCGCAGTGACTTGAATGGAATGCGGACCATGGATTGCCGCGGTAGGTATGCCGGTAAAAGCACCGCTTTCAGGATCAAACTGTAGCCAGCTGGGCAATGGGGCGCCTGAACTCAATGCTGCGGAAAGCGTCAGTGTGTCGCCGGGATCTTCGTCCGTAAAAGTGCCTGCTGGAAGTGTAAAAAACAGATTTGATTCTTGTCTGAACGTGCGGTCGTCGGGATTGATTATACGTTTTGGGGTACGGTTACTGATGGCCCCCGCCAGAGTTTCGAGTTGATCTGGATTCAGCGTCAATTCCGGAGTGGAACTGAAACTATCGCCGGAAAAAACTTCGACCCGTTCGATACGATTGTCAGGTTTTGTATACCAACCCTGGAGGGTAAAGGCGGTTTGTGGATCGAATTCGAGCACCAGATTATTAAATGAACGCTTTGCCTTTAGCTCTTTTTGCCCGGCGTACTCGAATCGAACTGTGTCGAGTCCTGCTTCATCGACAATAAGGTTGCGCCCCTGGGGCACGTCCAGATAAAAACTGTAAAAATCATCACCACTGCCGCCATTATAAAGATCGTTGCCTGCATCGCCATAGAGCAGATCATTGCCGGGTCCGCCAAACAGACGATCATCTCCCGAGCGCGTTGAGAGTTCGTCGTCGCCGCTACCGCCGAGAAGAATGTCATTGGATGAACTAATCTGTTCAACCCGGCGGAAAAGTTCGCCTTCGCCGCTATCGATAATTTCACCCACACCGGGATCTGCATCAGAACCTAGCGGGATAAAATCAATGATGGCGCCGCTCACACCGTCATCGTCAAGAATATCGTTGCCAGGCCCGCCAATCAGAACATCGTCACCATTGCCCCCCGAAATGTTGTCATCCCCTGCCTGTCCGTCTGCATAATCGTTCCCTGCTGCAAGGACTAAATCATCACTGTCTGTGCCGCCAATTAATATGTCATTGCCAGAACCTGCGTCGGCCGATCCGCCTTCATTGCCCAGTCGCAAAAAATCATCTTTATTCGAACTGCTGAGAAAATCATTTCCACCATTGCCGAACATGGCGGTTCTCACTGCGTCCGGACCATAGGCAAAATCATCTGTAGAGGTGCCGTTATAGATCTCGAACTCTGAGCCATCAAGGATTGTCAGGGCTAACTCAGAGGTCAGTGATTCGCCAGCAGCATTGCTGGCGCTGACGCGCAGGTTTAAGATTTCTGAAAACCCGGCGACACCATGCAATTGCAGTGTGGCAGGATCAAATTCCAACCATGAGGGTAATGCCGAACCATCTGCCTGGGAGACACTGAAGGTCAGCGCATCCGCGTGTGGAAAAATAAACTGTTCTGCGGGAAGTAGGTACTCAAAGGGTTCTG
>CAZAWX010000067.1:0-6482 GCA_964488985.1 uncultured Ectothiorhodospiraceae bacterium | reverse complement strand
TCCGCGTGTGGAAAAATAAACTGTTCTGCGGGAAGTAGGTACTCAAAGGGTTCTGCGGGCAGACCGAACAGATGGGGCAGGGAGGCTTCAATCTGCGGTGGGTTATCACTCCCCGGGGTTACATTGAGCGTAAAGGTGGTGCTTGCTTGTTGGCCGCCGAAGTCGGTGCCGGTAACAATGATCTCTTGTGAGCCGATATTGACGTCGGTAGGAATGCCGCTGAGCATTGCGCTGTCAGGATCAAAAGATAACCAAGCGGGCAAACTGCCGGTATCGGTTGCAACGATCTCCAGAGTTGCCGGATCATATGGATTCGGATCAGAAAACGTTTCCGCGGAAATCTGCAAGCTGAATGTGCTGCCCTGGGTTGCGAATTGATCGGGGATCGGGCTGTTTATGACAGGTGGCAGGTTCTCCGGGAAGGTCGCCAATGATTCCAGGACGCGGGCGGATAAAATTCGACTGCCGAAATAGAATTCTTCAATGCGGTGGGCAGGCATCGAAAACCAATCCTTGAACTGCAGTGATTGCGCTGGTGCAAATGAAAGCGCCAGATCGACTCCCTGACGGGATGCGGTGATTACACTGCCAGGGGCCAGTTCCTTGACGACAACGCGATCATTGCCACCGATATCGATGATCTGATCATGCCCCGTTGCAGTGCTGGCATCGAAAATGTAGCGATCATTGCCGAATCCGCCCTTTAACAGGTCATTTCCAGTCCCCCCGTCGAGTTCATCATTGCCATCGTTGCCGGTTAATGTGTCATCGCCAGCAAGGCCACTGAGTCGATTGGCCATTGCGCCGCCGGTCAGCGTGTCGTCCTGTAACGTGCCGATCGATACGGTGTACTGTCGTTGACTTTCTCCTGTCAGAGCCGATCCGGTGAGCCTGAACACGCCTTTGTTCAGACCGCTGTTCGTAGGGGTTGTATGCAGTAGCGTTTGTGGGTTGATCCCAAAAAAATCATTCTCGACGACCTGCTCGACACTGTCAGATCCAAGGCCCGACAATGTTCCGCGCAGTCCATACTGGACGGCTAAATCAGCGCCCAATGCCTGGTTGGAAAAACCTTGCAGGTCAGCCGTTGCCAGCGTGTCTTTAATCGACCAGCCACGCAGTGAAAATTGACTGTTGCGCGGGTCATTACGCCGGGCGCTATCGAAGGCCGCAACAATAGAGGTGAAGTCGTACTGATAGACGGCTTTTGAAGCATACGGGCCGGGTGTGCCGGGCACATAATCATCACGTGCGGCGGCGATGATCTGTAGTGTCTGAATGGGGGCCTGGGCGAGGCTTTCCTGATCGGGTGCTCTGAGATACCAATTTTCAATCAAAATAGACTCTGCTTCTCCTGTATGGAGCAGCAGATTTTTGTCCTGGCGTTCCAGACGCAGGGCTTCCTGCCGGATACCGCCGCCGAGTGACAAGGTCATGCGCAGCGGTGGCGTTGCGGCAACGGTACATTCGCCACCACAGTTTAACGTTGCCACGACGGGACTCGAAAATCTTAGTGTGTCGTTACCATCGCCGCGGTTGTAAACGAGAACGTCATATCCTGCAGTCGCTGTGATTTGATCATCGCCACGGCCACCACTGAGAAAATCAGACCAACCACTATCGAGAATGATGTCATTGTGATCACCGCCATCAATATAATTGCCATCCAGGTTATTGAAGGCGTCGAGAAATCGATCCGTGCCTCTGGCATCCAGGCGATCGCGCCCAGGCCCACCTTGCATAATGGCCCGGCCGGTGCTGGAGATATGGTCATCCCCGGCCATGCCGTTCAAGACATGGTAGGTGTCGTGGTGATCACTATGGACTGAAATTTCGTCATTGCCGGTGCCCCCCAGTATGACATTGAATCCCGAACCACCCTTTAGAAGATCGTTACCGTCGCCACCATCAATGAACAGATCCTGTTGCCCGCCATACACCTGATCATCGCCACTGCCAGCATTTACAATTGCCGGAGCATGTTGACTCAGAAAGTTGGCGCGGCGGTAAATGGTATCGTCACCGGCACCGGTATTGATGCGTTCAATGCGATAGGTGCCATAGACGACTGACGCAGAACGAATGCCAAGCCCGGTGTTAACCGGCCAGGAGACGGGAGGATCATCGGGTTCCAACACGGCCTCAACGTTGCGTTCCACGATTGTAATATCACCGCGTACAAGCGGGGCTGTTGCAACAACACGCAGTGCCAGGAGCAGTTCTAAATCTACAAAACGTGTTTCTGCCTGGAAGGCCAGCACTTTGTCGTCGTCCTGTAAGCCTGTTTCGTCGTTATTACCGGTGCCGGTTGTGTTGATGATTTGAATTTCGCCGTCGAGCAGTGCGTTGGGCGTCGGACCGGCAAATTCCCAGCGCAGACCGTTGGCGCTAACACCTGGATAGCTGGGGGCGTAATAGCCCTTAGGGGTGTCCACAGGAATGGTGGCTGGAGGAAGACGTGCAGCATTGGTGGTGATATGGATTAGCCAATTCTTTTGCCCATCGACGCCCTGAGCGCCACTGCGGCGGCTTTCAAGTTCAGCGGCCAGGCCGGCGTAAAGATATTGTTCAAAGTTGCTCGCGGTCTGGCGTGAGTGTGCCCCCGGATCTGTTCCCGGATTGAGTAGATCGCTGACATCGATGCTCTGGGATGATGCGAATTGTAATGCCCAGGTTTGCGGGTGCTGCAAATAATCTTTGATGGTGGCACTGCTGTTCGCACCTGACCAATGGATAACCAGATCATTGTTTCGCGTTTCAGCGCTGAGCTCTGAAAACCCCACGCCGAGGGGTAGTTTCACGGTATTGACTGCGCCGTCGGATGCATCGTCCTGGAGCACATCATGACCACCGCTCAATTCATAAATGTCAGCGCCGGTTCCGCCTGATAAAAGATCATTGCCTGTGCCCGCAATCACGACATCATCACCCTGGCCGCCGCTCAGGAAGTCGTCCCCGTCTTTGCCGATCAAGTGGTCATTGCCCGCGCCGCCAGCCAAGGTATTACTGTTGGCTGTGACCCCTTCGAGGTAATCATTTCCTGCCGTTCCGGGTAAAGGCGCCGTTGTCGCAAGGCCAAGAGCAGCTGCATTTATCGTGGTGCCATCAGCAAATCGAAGCGTTTCTATTCGGTTTTTCACCGCAGTGAACCAGTTTTGGATGACGATCTGATCGTGACTGACCGTATCAAGCAGTGTTAAGTCGGCGGCAGATTTGCGGATGAGGATATTGTTGCGGGAAATACTGGCATCGAGTTCAATCGTATCCATGCCATCGCTATCGTTGATGACATCAAACCCCCAGCCAGTACTGAATTGATAGGTGTCATCGCCAGCGCTATCAATTAAAACATCGTTATCCGCGCCACCCTGGTAGGTATCATTGCCTAAACCGCCATGCAGTGTGTCATTGCCCGCACCACCGAACAGGACGTCATCGCCGGCACTATCGGCAGGTTGCTGATGCTGACGCCACTTTAATGTGTAGGGGAGATTGCCAGGGGTGTTGGTTCCTGAGGCGATAATCAGGTTGTCATCGGCGTAGGTTTGCGGATTGATGTCACCCCAGAGTATATCAGCGCCCTGACCGCCGATAAGGGTGTCATCTCCAGCCTCACCCTCAAGCTGGTCATTCCCGATGCCACCATTGATGATGTCATTACCGCCGCCGCCATAGGCTCGATCGTTACCATCACCAGAGAAAATGACGTCATCACCGGCATTCGTTGACTCATTGATGATTGCGAAATCACCGCCAATTCCCGGTTCAATAGGCACTACTGCTTGCCTTGAACCATCCCACTTACCGCCTAAACCTTGTGCATCACCATACAAGGTATCGTTTCCGGCAGCTGCAATGAGTGTGTCCCCGGCGCTACCGCCGAGAATAAAATCATGGTCCGGGCCACCAACGATATCGTCTTCCCCGCCGCCGCCCCCCAGCCAGTTATTGCCGGAATGTCCACTAATCACATCATTGCCGCCGTGGCCAAGAATCGTGTCATGACCCGGACCACCGGCTAGTCGATCATTGCGTTGCGCGCCCTGCAATATGTCGTTGCCTTCGTCACCCTTGATGATGAGGCCACCTTGGAGAGAAAGATCGGATTCGATGTCACTACTGATGGATACAGGTTGTACTTCATCATCCCCGGCAGCACCGAGGATGGTCAGTCCCGGGCTGGATTGGGCCGGGTAGGTGATTTCATCGTCACCCGCATTAGCCAGAACCAGTGTCGTGGTTGAATTTGCCCCCAGAAGGTCATGATCGCTTGTGCCGACAATAATTGATTCATCTGCGGCATTGACGGGTTCATCAAGTTTGATGCCGAGAAAACCTTCTGGGCGCTTAATGAAGTTTTTAATTTTAATTTGTGCCGCTGTTGTGGATAGCACGGTCACGATGAGGTCAGCACCATCAAGTTGATAACGAAACTTCCCATCACTTGATAAGTATGTGGATTTACCCGGTTCCAGTTGGCCGGATTTAAGCGGTTGATCCAGATAAAGGACACGTCCCTCACCATCTGAATCGATGACGATATCACCCTTGCCGACCGTGTACAGATCGCGACCGTCGCCGCCATTCAATATGTCGGAAACGCTGTCATCCAGGGTTATATCGTCCGTGTTCGCATAAAGAAAATCATTTCCCAGGCCACCTTCCAGGTAGTCCTCACCGGGACCGCCCTGCAGTTGATCAGATCCCCCTTGTCCAAACACGGTGTTGGCGAGAGCATCACCCGTATAGGCATCATAGCCTTCGGAGCCAAATACAACGGTACGGTCAATAATGACTGATGAAGGAACAGCTTCAATAACGCGTAGCGTAGTTCCATCTTCGCGATCTGAGTACTGGACATATTCAGAGCCAAAAACAACGTCAGAGTTTGTTAGGGCGGATTGAAAATAGGCGTGAAGAAATTCACTGCGTTCCTGGAAATACCGCTGTGAAAAATTCTCAATATCAAGTTCACCGGAATCGATAAATGGTTTATACAGGTCGGGAACATTGAGAACGACAAATGACCCCAGGTGTTTCAGTGCATAGCGGTACTCGATTTGCGATTTTGCCAGTTGAACGATTTCGGCAGGACTGAGGTGATCGATGAGTTTGAGGTTGGGTTTGATGGATGTGTTGGAAAATTGATCGAAGCGTGTTCTTAGTTTCTCAATGCCTTCATGAAATACGCTGCGTTGTTCGAGATTGCCAAAAGATATTCGTTCGAAGAGAACGGGGATGTCTGTCCATGATCCCGGGAAAAACAGTTGACCAAGATAATTTACCGAATTTTCGAGAGCATCACCTTCACTCGATGGAGCCTCATCAGAGTCTGAATTAAACTCAGCAGCATAGACGGATGATAATCTGTAAAGTTTTGTCAGCGTGTCGGCAGTTAACGTTGCATCCAGTCGTTGCAGTATGTCAGAGGTCAGCAGGGAGTCCGCAATGAGAGTAATGCTATGACTGTCACCGAGTTTTTTTGTAAAAGAAGCGAAGCTTTCGTTTTTGAAGTCTTTCCAGGATAAAGAAATGAGGTTTATTTCCGGTTGATCTTCGATAAATATCTTTTGCCGCTGTCCATACAGATTGGATGATCCGGCTACAATTTCCAGATCAAAATTCTCTGAACGCCCGATGATATTTGTAAGCTTGGGATGGTCAAGTTGTTTAAGGAACGTACCGTTGTCAATGCTGTCAAGAATATTGCTCACCTGACCAATGTACTCAATACCAACGACGCCCGGAGAGAATTCTTCGGCTATCTTCAGTGCAATGGCATAAAGGGGATTTGTATAAAGGGAATTCCACTTTATTGGCTGGCCATTGATATCGGACAGCGATGCTACGAAAGAATTTAAAGCTTCTGGTGTTCGAATCGTGATGTCTTCACCACCTGGTGTGTTGGCCAGTGTAATGATGTGTGATGGATCATTAAGAATGGATGCGACCAGTTCGATCTTTTGGCGAAGCGCGCCGACAACCCCGGGTAGAGTTGCAGGATCAAGGTTGTCGAAAGTGCCTATGCCGGGTGAGTTAAATGTGGTCGTGGAGATAATGTCGGCATTATTCAGCAAGGTAAAAACCTGTGCCAGATGACCCCCCAGCGAATACCCGGATACATTAATCTTACCGCCCACTGCGATATGGTTCTTGAACGCATTGCCGCCTGCTTCCGAACCGAGTGTTAATTGCCCGGATTTAAGTCTCTCGTAGTAAGCCAGCATATCAATGCTTTGCCCGTAGGCAATGCCATACTTAAGAATTTCTCCATCCGCGCCATTCGGCCCATCACGCTTTCGATCTCCACCCAACTTTTCATCTTTACTTTCAGTGCTCCTGAAAGCCAGGGTGTATTCGTTTGTCTGTTTGTTCCGGAGCAGGGTGCCGGAAAAGCCGCTGTCTGTGTTTGGCTGATGATCGATGACTTGCCAGGTTTTATTGAAATCCGCAATCATCAGCGGCGTCATTTGTGTGGCGCT
>CAZAWX010000066.1:0-16300 GCA_964488985.1 uncultured Ectothiorhodospiraceae bacterium | reverse complement strand
TCCGCCAAGCTGAAGATCCTCGGCACTTACCCCCAGCATGAATTTCGTCGCTCGCTGTAGCGCTCGCGCTCTCGTACGGCCAATAAATTATCGGTGCCCTTCCTTTCCTGACTCTTGATCCAAATCCTTGTTGGTATGATGTTCCGCAGTCGAGAAATTCCTGACGTGAACATCGCGCTGAGGAAAAGGAATTTCAACCTCGTGCTGCCGAAATGCCGCATCTACAGCGAACCTGACATCACTGGCGATGAGGCGTGTCTGGTCTGCCTGGGCAATAAAAAACCGTACTTCAAAATCCAGTGAGCTGTCGCCGAAATCCTGGAATAGAACATAAGGTTGCGGCCAGCGGCTGACTTTTGGGTGTGACTTTGCACAGTCAAGCAGCAGATCCTGAACCTTGGCGGTGTCCGAGCCATAGGCCACCCCTACCTGGACCTCGACACGGGCCTGGGTGTCTTTGTGGGTCCAGTTCACCAGTGCCGAGGACAGGAGTTCCGCATTGGGGATAATGACCGAGGCGCGCTGGAAGGTCTGGATTTCCGTGGCCCGGACATTGATTTGTCTCACATAGCCTTCATGGGTACCGATCACGATCCAGTCGCCGACTTTAATCGGCCGTTCGATGAGCAAAATCAAGCCGGAGACAAAATTGTTGACGACATTTTGCAGACCAAAGCCAATCCCCACCGACAGCGCCCCGGCGATAATGGCAAGGTTGGATAAATCCAGGCCGATGGTTGAAATGGCCAGCATCAAGGCGATGACCAGGCCGCTATAGCCGGTGGCTGCTTTCAGGGAGTTACGTACCCCGGCATCAAGACGTGTTTGAGGAAACACCCGGTGTTCCAGTAACCGCTGCAGGGCCCGGGTGGCCACCAGGACGATAATAAAAATCACGATTGCAGAGGCCAGATCGGTAATCGAGAAGGTAAAATTACCGATCTGAATCCCGTTCAACAATGCCAACAGCCAGTTTTTTAAATCTTTCCAGGCGACGCCCCAGGCCGTCAGCAGGATCAACCCGGCACCGATGAACAGGGCTAAATCGACGCTGGCCACGAGCCAGAAGTGCAGGATCCGGGTCTCGGGTTCGGTTTGGCTTTGATCACCTTCAAGCACAGGCGCATGGCCAGTGCGACGCGACAAGACCAGGGTGGTGATATCCCGGGCCAGACCGTGCATTATCAGACTGACGCCTGTCACCAGTCCGGTAAGGAACAGATTGTTGGTCAGGTAGTCGGCCAGATTTGCATAGCCGAGCAGGGAGGCTACCGGGATCGCCAGGGCTATTGTGGCGACTGTCGCCCTGATCACAGCGCCGTAGGTGAACGGGAGCCCGCTGTCGTTACGGTCCTGCTGCACAGGACGGCCGGCACGGTCACGCCACAAGCGTGCTGGCAGCAAAGACAGCACAAACGCGGCGATAATGGTGTCGGCGATAAAGCTGTAGAAAATCGACAGATTTACCGGTATCTGCACATGTTTTGCCGCGGGTATTTCAAGAAACATAAAGACCGCGACCGCCCAGGACAGGGCTACAATGCGCCGGTACAGACGCCGGGAACTGTTATGGGTCAATCGCGTCATGCGCCAACCGGTGACCGAAAAAGGCGCAAGAGTTGCCCGGGCCAGACCCGTGGTGAGGAGGGCGAAGGTGATGCCCATTAAGGCGGCAATGACCATGTCCGCGGCGATGCCTTTTTGCTGTTCCATGTTGATCAATAACAGTGGCACGCTGGTGACCAGGGCCGGCAGTACCCCTCGGGCGATACCGATCATGACGGCGGTGATGGTTTTACGGGAAAAAGAGGGTTCGTCGACACAGTGATCGCGGATAAAACGCCGTAACAGCCAGCGTCGGATCGGCCAGATAATGGCGAAAGCAAGCAACAACGCCAGCAGGGGCCTTTGTGGTTGCCTGGGCAGGTCGCCATGGCTGAGTAGCGGTGCCCATTCCTCAAGTGGCGCCTCGACCAGTTGCCGCAGGACATAGAGCAGATGGGGCCCGGCGCTGTCGATGACGGCCCAGGACAATGGCGAAGGCCCGTGCTCCAATAGCGTCTGTGCCCGTTGTGCCCGAAGCCTGCCGGAAATGGTCTGCAGAATCTGGTTGGCCCGGGCATAGGTCAGTTCAGAATTTTTTTGCTGGCCTTTAAATTTGGCGAATCGGGAATTGAGTTCAAAACGTTTCTCGCTGACGGAGGGTTCTTCAGCGGGTTGTCCTGTCGCCGGTGGCGGACCCAGTGTGTCGAGCAGTTGCCTGACATCGGCAAGTTTTTCTGCCGCCTGTTTGCGTGCTGCCGCAGTTGCGCTGCGGATGACTTCCGTTTGGTTTTGAATGGTGTTGAGTACCGTCCCATCAAGGTCTTTGTTCTTTAACTCTGCGGCGTATAAATCGAGTTGAAAATTCCACCGGACCAGAGCGGTTTCAATCGACTCGGGAGTGGATTTGGTGGCGGCGAAAGTGATTACCGGTAACGCCAGCAGACAAATTGCCACCAAGGCCGCCAGTGCGACAGGGAACAGCGTCGATATTGATCTTCGTATCATGCCAGGAGTCTGTAGGACTTCACCCATTTTTTATAGCGCCTGTACCCGCGGCAATCCGCTGGACACGTGCTGCTTGTCGTTCACGATAAAAAACAAACACACCGGAACCGATAATAATAGTGACGCCCAACCAGGTGGCGGCATCGGGGAAATCACCGAAAATGACCAGGCCGAGGATCGTTGCACTGATGATTTCCAGATACTGGAAGGGTGCCAGAACATTGGCCGCAGCGTAACGCAGTGCATGGACGACGAACAGGTGTCCGGTGGTGGCAATGATCCCGAGTGAGGCCATCAGCAGCCATTCCTGCACATTCGGCCAAACTGGATTGAGAACATCAATATCCAGGGCGGTGCCGACACCGAGGGCCAGGCTCATGGCCAGGGCGCCAAAAACTCCGGCGTAAAATTGCAGGGTGACCGCGCTTTGATGTTGCGCCAGTTTGCGAGTGAGGATCAGGTACAGGGCAAAGCACAAGGCGGCACCCAGGGGTAGCAGAGCGACGATACCAAACACCGAGAAGCCCGGGCGAATGACAATCAAAGCGCCGATAAATCCCACGCA
Organism: uncultured Ectothiorhodospiraceae bacterium; assembly: GCA_964488985.1. Lineage (GTDB taxonomy): Bacteria > Pseudomonadota > Gammaproteobacteria > HK1 > HK1 > CAZAWX01. Next base: position 13,185 of record CAZAWX010000066.1, on the reverse strand, counting down.
CACGGCGCTGATCCGCCGCCAGCCAATACGTTCGTGTAAAAACACCACCGACAGCAAGGTCAGGATTAACGGCTCCACAAAAAATATTGAGATCGTATCGGCCAAAGGCAAAAATTTGAGAGCTGAAAAAAAGAATAAAGTTGCCGCTGCAATCAGGGTACCCCGGGCCACATGCAGCCAGGGCAGTTGCAAATGCAGCCCGGTGGGTTGAAGTAGCACCATGGGTAGCAAAAAAAACGACTGAAAGAAAAATCGACTCCAGGCCACTTGCCCGGAGGGAATGCTCGAGGACAGAAATTTTGCTATCGCATCGATGCCCGGCAGCATGAGCATGGCGATGACCATGAAGACAATCCCTTTTTCTGCATGCTCACTGTCGTTTTGCACAGCAGCTGAGTTGGGCGTTTGCACCTCAGGCAGCGTTCTTGCGCCGGGCTACGGCATCGGCCAGTACGCAAAGGATTTCATACATCAATGTGGCGCCGACCAGGGCGGTATTGCCGGAAGGATCAAACGGCGGTGAAACTTCAACGACATCGCCGCCGATTAAATTCAAGCCGCGCAGACCGCGAATCAGGGCCTGGCCTTCGATAGTGGTCAGACCACCGATTTCCGGGGTTCCTGTCCCTGGTGCATAAACCGGGTCGAGGCCGTCAACATCAAAGCTGATATAGGCGCGCTTGTCGCCAATGATGCGGCGCGCCTCATCGATAACGGCATCGACCCCCAGTGAGGTGAATTCCTCCATGAAGATGACACGCATGCCGTTGGCGGCAGAAAAATCCCAGCCATCGGCAAAGTTTTGTGCGCCGCGGATACCGATTTGCACCGTGCGATGGGGATCCAGTACCCCGGCTTCAACGGCGCGGCGAAAGGGTGCGCCATGATTGAACTTGTTGCCCTGCCAGGCATCCCAGGTATCGGTGTGGGCATCGATATGGATCATGCCCACAGGTTCGCTGGCGCCAAGGGCTCTGAAAATAGGGTAGGTGATTGAATGATCCCCGCCTGCGGACAAGGGGATGGCACCCGCGGCGTGAATGGTACTGTAGAAGGCTTCAATTTCCTCCATGGCGGTTTCTGGGTGATGAGATTGCGTAAATGGCACATCTCCCACATCGGCAATCGCGCATAAGGAATAGGGATCTATTTTGCTGACGTGGTGAATCGATCGCCCCAGGGTGGACATGTTGCGAATTTCCCTTGGCCCATGCCGGGCTCCGGGACGGTTGGTGACACCGCCATCATAGGGGACCCCGGCGAGGGCGATATCGAGCCCTGTCGGATCCTGTTGTAATGGGGTGCGCATGAAGGTTGGGATCCCCATAAATCGGGGGGCCATTTTTGCATCGTCTTTTGCATCGTCGGGTAGCGTCATGCCGGGCTCCGGTTTAAAAATATAGACTGAATCATTAATCAGTCAGAACAATGTTGGATCAACTTGCGGACGAACGCTTCGCCCCGGGCGATCTGCTCAAGTTCAATGAACTCGTTTGGCTTGTGAGCCTGGTCGATGCTGCCGGGGCCACACACTACCGAGGGAATTCCCGCCATGGTCTGAAACAATCCGGCTTCGGTGCCAAAGGCGACTTTGCCGGTGCTGTTGGAACCGGACAGGGCTTTTGCAAGCTGGGTGATTTCCGCATCTTCATCAACTTGAAATCCCGGGATCTGGGACATCGGCTCAAACTCAAAACGGCTGTTGGTGTCAACCGCCTGCATCTCCGGGAGGATGGCGGTGTTGATGTGATCGCACAACTCGGCCTGCAAGGCGTCGGGATCATCTTGCGGAAGATGTCTGAATTCATACTCGAAACTGCATTTTAATGGCACGATGTTCAGCGCTGTGCCGCCATGTAAGACGCCGGTATGCACACTGGTGTAAGGCGGCTCAAACTCGTCGTCATAGGGTCCCTGATCGCGATGGCGACGGGCCATGGATTTCAGGTAGGCAATGGCCTCGGCAGCGGCTTCGACGGCGTTGACGCCCTGATGGATGAGTGAGGAGTGGGCCTCTTTGCCGTGGACATGGCAGCGCATGCTGATCTTGCCCTTGTGGGCGCGGATGACTTTCATGCTGGTGGGTTCGCCGATAATGCAGGCCCGCGGTTTGATCTCCCGGGCTGCCAGTCGCTGCAGTAACCCGCGTACTCCGATACAGCCAACCTCCTCGTCATAAGAAAAGGCGAAATGCAGCGGGATGCGAATTTGCCGAGCTAAAAATTCCGGCGCCAGGGCGAGGCAAATGGCAATAAAGCTCTTCATATCGCAGGTACCACGACCATACAGCCGGCTGCCGCGTTGCTGGGTGCTGAACGGATCGCTATCCCAGGGTTGGCCGTCGACCGGTACGACATCGGTATGCCCGGAGAGGGCAAAGCCCGGGACATCGCCCGGTCCGAGAGTGGCGTACAGGTTCGCTTTGTGGCCACTTTCGTCATGTACCAATTCAGTGCTGATACCGAGATCGTTGAGGTAGTTTTGAATCCATGCAATCAGTTCAAGGTTGGAGTTGCGGCTGGTGGTATCAAAACTGATCAATTGTTCGATCAGTTCCAGGGTTTTAGCTGTGGGTTGCATACGGTTCTCCATTGGTGCTGCGCAATTCGATATCAGGCGGTTCGATCATCGGCCGCGGGTCTTGCCTGTAAGGATTGCACAGATTCGCTCAAGAACCTGAGTGCGCGGATTAGAGATCCGTTTCCTTGTGGCTATAGTACAGTCTTGTCAGGATAAGTGGATCGAGTTAAACCGAAAAGGAGTAGCAGATGTCGTTACCCCCACGCATCGCGCTTGCCGGAATGCTGTTGGAGAGTAATGCATTTGCTCCCGTGGCGACGGAAGCGGATTTTAGGGAACGATTTTTCGTTCAGGGTCAGACATTGTTGGCTGAGGCACGCCTGGATCACAGTGTCATCCCCAAGGAAATGTCGGCGTTTGTCAAAGCCATGGACCGTACCGGGCCATGGACGCCGGTGCCGTTAGTGCTGACCGGATGTCAGCCGGCAGGGCCGGTTGAGCACACCTTCTTTGCCGCCACCCTCGATCAGATTCTCTCCCTGCTGGAAGCAGAAGATCCAGTCGATGGCGTGTATATCGCCAATCATGGCGCCATGCTCAGCACCGCCAGTCAGGATCCAGATGGGGTGATGATCAAGGCGATCCGCAAGCTTACAGGTCGCGACTGTGCGCTGATTGCAACCCTGGATCTGCACACCAACGTGTCCAGGGAAATGGCGGACAATGCGTTGCTGATCAGCTACCTGACCAACCCCCACGTTGACATGCTGGAACGCGGTGAGGAGGCAGCCTATACCCTGCGTGCCATGCTTGCCGGTCTGCGCCCGCAAAGCGCTTTTATTCGCCTGCCCCTGGTTCCGGCCAGTATCAATCTGCTCACGGCCGAGGGGCCTTATGGCGAACTGATCGACTATGGTCAGCGGCGCAAACGGGAACACTCCGGAGCGCTTTTGAATGTATCGATCACGGGTAATTTTGCCTTCAGTGACAGTCCGACAAATGGCCTGGCCATAACAGTGACAGCACGTGAGGATCAACATCTGGCCAGGGCTCTGGCGAAAGAGCTTGCGGTTCGTGCCTGGTCAATGCGCAGTCGTTTTCGTAAACAGTTAACCTCCCTGGCCGACGGTGTGGCGCTGGCCCGGCGCGCGGCGGCAAATCCGTCAACGTCGGCGGTGATTTTTTCCGATGCCGGCGATAACCCCGGCGGTGGCGGCAGCGGCCGCACCACGGAATTGTTAGAGGCTCTGGTCGAAGCGCAGGTGCCCGGGGTTATTTATGGATCATTTTATGATCGGGATCTGGCCGATGAAGCCCATCGACTTGGCGCCGGGGCGCGTTTTGAAGCCGTCTTTAACCGCCAGCCGAATACCGCTCACGATCATCGCTACAGTTGCAGCGCCCGGGTTTTACACCTGTATGAGGGCGATATCGTCGGTCGCCGGGGTCTGCACGCCGGACGCACTCTTGAACTGGGGCGTTGCGCGGCGTTGGAGCTTGGTACGGCGGGTCTGATAGCGGTTGTCATCAGTGACAGGCAGCAGAGCGCGGATCCAATGTTGTTTGAAATGTTCGGCATTGAAATTGCTGCAGCACGTTGCGTCTGTGTGAAATCGCGGGGCCATTTCAGGGCAGGGTTTGATGAATGGTTTGGCCCTGAACAGGTCTATGAGATCGACACTGCCGGTCTCACTTCGCCGGTATTGGAGCGCTTCGACTGGCAGGGCTTGCCGCGTCCGGTGTATCCCCTGGATGAGGATACCGAGTGGGATGTGGATGAGGTTGAATTTTGAACCTGAAAATGATCAAGCGTCCTGACGGTTGGTGCAGGGCCTGCGCACGATGACAGCCTACGGCGATGCTTGTAGTATGTTTGGGATTCAAGCTACCGGCGAGTAGTGAGAGATTCAGCCGCACCTCAATGGCGATGCCTGCGGGGCTGGCTGATGATCATTTCAATATGACGGTTCACCATAACGATACACCAAAAAGGGGAAGTTTCATGAACGCCTGGAAACCCGTACTCGGTTTGGCGCTTGGCGCCTGCCTTGCTCTGGCACCTGCGGTCAATGCGAAAGATATCACCATCGCGCTGGCCTCGGAGCCCACCTCAATGGATCCGCATTTCCATAACCTGACACCAAACAACAGCCTCATGACACACATGTATGATGAGCTGGTGTTGATGGATGAACGTCAGAACCTGAAGCCAGGCCTGGCGGTATCCTGGAAACCTCTGGATGACACCACCTGGGAGTTCAAACTGCGTAAAGGCGTTAAATTTCATGATGGCTCGCCATTTACCGCCGACGATGTGATTTTCACCTTCAAGCGCGCACCTGATGTTGAGGGCAGCCCCTCAAGTTTTGGTACCTATACCAAGGGCAAGACGCTCATCAAAGTGGATGATTTCACACTGCATATCAAAACCGAACGGCCTTATCCGCTGATGCCCAATGATGTTTCAACAATTCACATCATTTCGAAAAAGAACGGCACCGGCGCCAAGACGGCCGATTACAATTCCGGCAAAGCTGCCATCGGCACCGGCCCTTATATGTTCAAGGAATATGTACCAGGAGATCGTATTGTGCTGGTGCGCAATGAAAATTACTGGGGACCGAAACCGGCATGGAAAAAGGTAACGTTCAAGCCGATCAAGTCAGGTCCGTCCCGGGTTGCAGCCCTGCTCGCCGGTGATGTGGACTTTATCGAAGGCGTGCCGACGGTCGATATCGAGCGCCTGAAAAAGGAACCGACTCTGAGCCTTAGCCAGGGGATCTCCAACCGGGTTATCTACCTGCATCTTGATCATAAGCGCGACGACTCACCCTTTGTAAAAGCAAATGACGGCGGCAAAATCAAAAATCCGCTGAAAAATCTTAAAGTCCGCCAGGCTATCTCCATGGCCATCAACCGTGACGCCATTGTCTCACGGGTCATGGAAGGTGTGGCCATCAAGGCTGGACAATTGTTGCCGAAAGGCTTTTTCGGTGTCAGCAGTAAGCTCAAACCGGTTAAATACGATCCCGCTGGGGCGAAAAAACTGCTGGCCGAGGCGGGCTATCCACAGGGCTTCAAACTGACCATCCACGGTCCGAACGATCGTTATATCAACGATGCGAAAATCGCTGAAGCCATCGGCCAGATGCTGACCCGTATCGGCATCAAAACCGAAGTGGTGACCATGCCCCGCAGTGTGTATTTCAAGCGCGCCTCCAGGGGTGGCTCTGATGGCACGCCGGAATTCAGTTTCATTCTGGTGGGTTGGGGCTCAGGCACCGGCGAGGCCTCATCGCCGCTGAAATCCCTGATCCACACCTACGACAAGGCCCATGGTTTTGGCGCTTCAAACCGTGGCCGCTACTCCAACGCCAAGGTCGATAAGCTGATCGAGGATGCCCTGGCGACAGTTGATGACGCCAAGCGCCAGGATCTGCTGGCCAGGGCGACGGAAATGGCGATCAATGACGTGGGAATCATTCCCCTGCACTATCAGGTCAACACATGGGCGGCGCGCAAGGGGATCAAATACAAAGCCCGTACTGATGAGCGCACACGGGCTATGGAAGTGTTCGAGGAATAGAACATTAAGTTTGTTCGTCGTATTGCAGCCGGAGACGCGGGTCGTCTCCGGCCGCAGTAACGATCTAGATTACGGAATTACGCGTGTCGGTATTTATACTTCGCCGCTTGATGCAAAGCCTGATGGTGGCGTTTCTGATGTCCGTCATCGTTTTTTTCGGCGTCAATGTGATTGGCGATCCAGTGGACTTGCTCATCAGTCCGGAGGCAGACCAAGCAGAAATTGCCGCGACCATTGCCCGCCTGGGTTTGGACAAGCCCATTGTCGAACAGTACGGCTACTTTCTCAGCAATGCCGTACAAGGTGATCTTGGCAAATCCTTTATCTTCGCGACGCCGGCCCTGCAGCTGATTTTACAGCGCATGCCCGCCACCATGGAACTGGCTGTCGCTGCATTGTTGCTGGCTGCTTTTGTGGCGATACCACTGGGTATTTACGCAGGTCTGCACCCGGATTCGAAGTCCAGCAAGATCATCATGGGGGGCTCGATCCTGGGGTTCAGTCTGCCCACCTTCTGGGTGGGGTTGATGATGATCATGATTTTTGCCGTGTGGTTCGGTTGGTTACCCTCCACAGGGCGTGGTCAGACCGTGGACTTGTGGGGGGTACCGGTGAGCTTTCTCACCCTCGACGGGCTTCGGCATCTGCTGTTGCCGGCGTTCAATCTGGCGCTGTTCAAGATGTCCCTGGTGATCCGCCTGACGCGGGCCGGTACCCGGGAAGTCATGCTCCAGGACTATATAAAATTTGCCCGGGCCAAAGGCCTGCGTAACAACCGGATCGTTTTTATCCATGTGATGAAAAATATCCTCATCCCCGTGGTAACAGTCATCGGCCTGGAGTTTGGAAATTTAATTGCCTTCTCGGTGGTGACGGAAACTGTGTTTGCCTGGCCGGGCATGGGTAAACTGTTGATCGATTCCATCGATCTTCTGGACAGACCCGTGATCGTTGCTTATCTATTGATCATTGTCTTAATTTTTATCTTGATTAACCTTACCGTGGATATTCTCTACTCGATACTCGATCCGCGGGTCCGCCTCAAGGACATCAAATCATGACCTTGGCCGCGATGGGTGATGCGCTGCAAAAGCGGCAGGAACTCAGCCCATTCAGGCGTTTTTGCAAAGCATTCTTCGCCAGTAAAACGGCAACGATTTCATTTTTTACATTATTGATCGTTATCTTCATAGCGTTGTTTGCGCCCTGGCTATCGAATCAGAATCCATACGACCTGGCGGTGGTGGATATCATGGAAAGCCGCTTGCCGCCGGGCAGTGAGGCGTATACCGGCTACACCTTCTGGCTCGGCAGCGATGGCGCCGGGCGGGACATGTTGAGTGCGATATTTTACGGGCTTCGCATCAGTCTCGGTGTTGGGGTCAGCAGTGGCGTTATCGCCCTGATCATCGGCATGTCCGTGGGCTTGTTTGCCGGTTACTACGGTGGCCGGGTCGACACCGTCATCATGCGTATTGTGGATTTACAGTTGAGTTTCCCGGCGATCCTGATTGCGTTGTTACTGGTTGCGGTGCTGGGTAAAGGTGTGGATAAAATTATTATCGCCCTGGTCACCGTACAATGGGCCTATTATGCGCGCACCGTGCGCAGTAGCGCTCTGGTTGAAAGCCGTAAAGAGTACATGGAGGCCGCAGCCTGTCTGGCGCTATCGCCGGTGCGTATTGTCTTTCGGCATTTGTTGCCCAACTGCCTGCCCCCCATGATTGTGATTGGCACCCTGGAGACCGCCAGGGCGATTGCCCTTGAAGCGACCTTGAGCTTTTTGGGGGTGGGGTTACCCCAGACCTCGCCATCGCTTGGACTGCTGATTGCCAATGGTTTTGAGTACATGATGTCCGGGCGTTATTGGATCAGTGTGTTCCCCGGTATCGCGTTGCTGGTCACCATCGTCTCGATCAACCTGGTGGGCGATCAACTGCGTGACGTGTTGAATCCCAGGCTTGAAAAATGACGCCGCAACCCGTTATTGAAATCGAAGAATTGCAGACACATTTTTTCACCGGGTCCGGAGTCGTCAAAGCCGTTGACGGGATCTCGTTCAGTATTGCCCGGGGTGAAGTATTAGGTCTGGTTGGAGAATCCGGATCCGGTAAAACCGTGACGGGGTTTTCGATTCTCGGTCTGGTCGATCCACCCGGCCGGGTGGTGGGCGGGAGCATGCGTTTTCTGGGTCGCGAACTGGTGGGGTTGGATGATCAACAGATGCGTCAGTTGCGCGGTAAGAATATTGCCATGATCTTCCAGGATCCGATGATGACCTTGAATCCAGTGCTGCGCATTGATACGCAGATGATCGAGGCCATTACTGCGCATCAGAAAGTGAGCCGTGCAACGGCATTGCAACGGGCCAGAGAAAGTCTGCTGCGGGTGGGCATTGCCTCACCAGATGAACGCCTCAAGTCCTATCCGCATCAGTTCTCCGGCGGCATGCGCCAGCGCGTGGCGATTGCCATTGCCTTGTTGAATGAGCCGGATTTGATCATTGCCGATGAACCGACCACCGCGCTGGATGTCACAATTCAGGCGCAGATTCTGTTCGAGGCGCAAAAGCTGTGTCGCGAGACCGGGACGTCAATGATTTGGATCACCCATGATTTAACGGTGGTCGCAGGTCTTGCTGACAAAATTTGCGTCATGTACGCGGGACGCGATGTGGAGCAGGGCCGAATTGATCAGGTACTGGACAAACCCATGCACCCGTACACGGATGGTTTGATCGGTTCAGTACCTAGCCGCAACACCCATGGTGAGCGGCTGAAACAAATCCCGGGGATGACCCCATCGTTACTGAATCTTCCACCAGGTTGCGCTTTCCATGAGCGTTGCACCTATGCCAGCGCGCAATGTCAGACGGCACCGCCCATTACCCGGCTCGACGCGGCGCGAAGTTATCGTTGCTTTCACCCACTGAACAAGGGCGAACCGGCATGACGGATGGGAAAAGTATGCAAGCTGGCGAGCCAATTATTCAGGCCCGGGGCGTGAGCCGGCAGTTTGTCAAACACCTTGACCTGGCTGAAAAGATTCTCGCTCGATTTGGTGCCGACCTGCATGACGAAGTCGTGCATGCAGTGGACAGCGTGAATGTCGATATTAGCGCCGGTGAAGTGGTGGGTTTGGTGGGAGAATCGGGATGTGGAAAATCGACCCTGGGACGCATGGTGGCCGGCATTCTTGAACCCAGCCAGGGAACGATGAAATTTCGCGGCCAGGAATTATCGGGCATGAGTGCGGCAGATCGCCGGGCGGCGTTATTGAAGGTACAAATGATCTTTCAGGATCCGTTTGCCTCTTTGAATCCGCGCTTGCGGGTACGGGACATTGTCGGCGAGGCACCGCAGGTCCATGGCCTTGTTTCCCGTGCAGAACTGGATGAATACCTGGATCGGGTGCTGTTGCAGTGTGGTCTCGATCCTGATTTTAAACGCCGCTATCCCCACCAGTTTTCCGGTGGTCAACGCCAGCGTATCGGCATCGCCCGGGCATTGGCTGTACAACCAGAATTTATCGTCTGTGATGAATCGGTTGCGGCCCTGGACGTTTCCATTCAAGCGCAGATTCTGAATTTGTTTATGGACCTGCGGGAATCACTCGACCTGACCTACCTGTTCATCAGTCATGATCTGGGGGTCGTCGAACACATCAGTGACCGGGCCGTGATCATGTACCTGGGGCGGGTGGTGGAAAGCACCACGACCGAGGCGTTGTTTCGCGGCCCGAATCATCCCTACACCCAGGCATTGCTGCATGAAGTGCCGCGCCTGGAGACACGTCATTCTAAGTTCAAACCGGTCGAAGGTGAGATCCCCTCACCATTGGATCCGCCTTCCGGCTGTCACTTCCATCCGCGCTGTCCCCATGCGTTACCACGCTGCCGTGAACAGGCACCGGCACTGAAGGAAATTCAACCAGGCTGGCTTTCGGCTTGTCACCTGAATGACGGTTGATCGATCGGCGTTGGCCAGCGGATGCCCGGTCGTCCATATGTTAAAGTGCTCCGAGTTTCTATGTTGAACGATATCTTTGAAGGACAAATCCCATGTCGTTGAAAATTGCGATCGTCGGTACCGGCAAGATTGCTTCCAGTTCGTTGGTGCCCGCGCTCAATGCACAGCCTGACGCCTGTTTGTGGAGTGTATTGAGTCGGGATATGGCACGGGCGGGGGAATTTGCCAATGCCCATGGTGCGCAATCGCCACAGCCGGCTTATGTTGATCTGGATGCACTGCTGGCCGATCCGCAGCTAGATGGGGTGATTTTTGCAAGCCCTGACAAACTGCACGCAGCGCAGGTGATTGCTGCGGCCAGGGCGGGTAAGCATTGTTTAACCGAAAAGCCTATGGCCACGGAAAATGCTGATGCACACGCCATGGTCGAAGCCTGCCGCAGTGCCGATGTGCGCCTCGGTGTGGCTTATCATTTACGCTGGCATGCGGGACATCGGTCATTACAGGCAATGGCAACGAATGGCGATTTCGGCGAGATTCGCCATATGCGGCTGATGTGGGCGCGCAAGCATCCAAATGCCGAGAACTGGCGTGCCGGTACGGAGGTTGGTCGTTGGTGGAGTCTGGCCGGCGTGGGTACACATTGCCTGGATCAGGTGCGCTGGTTCATGGGGCCGGGTTGTGGCGAAATCAGCAAAATTGCCAGCGTCATCAATCATGCCGTCTGGAATAGCCCGCATGATGAGACAGCGGCGCTGGCGTTGCAGTTTGAAAACGGCGCAACGGCGGAAATCTGCACCTCCGTTTTATTCGATGCACCCCGGCGTATGGAGGTGTTTGGTAGCGAAGGTTTTGCACTGTGTGAAAATACACTTGGGGCGGAGGGCGATGGCAGTATCACCACCCACACTGGCGCCCTCAGTTTCGAACAGGTGGATCCGTATTACGGTGAGATTGCGGATTTTGTCGCCGCCATAGGCGAGCACCGTGAGCCGGAAGTCCCGGGTGCGGAAGGCGCCCGCAATGTAGCGCTGTTACTGCAGGCTATCGGCGAGGACTGAATGAGGCGACCGGGTTCGGATTTGTGAATAAATGCGGGCGGGGTGAAAAATCAGTTCTCAAGTTCGACTCTGTTCGCAAAATAGTCCAGCGCCTGGGGGTTGGCCAGAGCTTCCTTGTTTTTGACTTTGCGCCCATGTACCACGTCGCGTACCGCAAGTTCGGTGATTTTCCCGCTTTTGGTGCGCGGCAGGTCTGCCACCTGTAGGACTTTCGCAGGGACATGCCGGGGCGTGGCATTGGCGCGGATCTGACGTTTGATCGCGGTGATCAACACCTCATCCAACTCGAGTTCCGGGCGTAGCACGACAAACAGCACGACCCGTACATCCCCCTGCCATTGTTGGCCGATAACCAGGGCTTCCATCACCTCATCCATCTGCTCCACCTGGCGATAGATCTCAGCAGTGCCGATGCGTACGCCGCCGGGATTCAATGTGGTGTCGGAACGGCCGTACATGATCATGCCGCCATGCCCGGTCAGTTCGATCCAGTCACCATGGCACCAGATATTCGGATAGGCTTCAAAGTAAGCCGCATGGTAACGGGAACCATCGGCATCGTTGAAAAACCCAATCGGCATGGAGGGAAAAGCCTTGGTGCAGACCAGTTCGCCCTGTTCTCCCATGACCGGTTGGCCTTCCTCATTGAAGGCTTCTACCTGCATACCAAGGGCATTACATTGAATTTCTCCACGATACACCGGCAGGGCAGGATTGCCGATCCCAAAGCAACCGAGCAGATCGGTGCCACCGGTTACCGAAGACAGACACACATCCGCTTTAATGCCCTGATAGACAAAGTCAAAGCTTTCCGGAACCAGGGGTGAACCGGTCGATAAAATAGCGCGGATGCTGGAAAGATCATGGCTGCTTGCCGGGGTCAGTGCGGATTTTTTAACCACATCGATAAACTTGGCACTGGTGCCAAAAATCGTCACCTGTTCCGCTTGTGCCAAATCCCAGAGTCGGTTGCTGTCAGGATACGATGGTGCGCCGTCATAAAGAATCAACGTTGCCTCACTGGCCAGTCCTGAGGTCAGCCAGTTCCACATCATCCAGCCGCAGGTGGTGAAGTAAAACAGTCGATCGCCGCGTTTCAGATCACTGTGCAGGCGGTGTTCTGACAAATGCTTCAGTAAGCTGCCACCGGCACCATGAACAATACACTTCGGTGCGCCGGTGGTGCCGGACGAATACATGATGTACAGAGGGTGATCGAAGGGCAGTTGCGCAAAGGCAATGTCCTGGGCCTGATACCGATCCAGGCAGAGATCAAAGCGATCAATTTGCCTGTCCTGATGCGCATCAAGAACCGAGAGATCCGGTTCCGAACTCACATAAGGCACGATGAGAACCTGCTCGATTTCCGGAATGGCGCCAAGAATTTCATCCACCCTGGCCAGGGAATCATGGCTTTTGCCGTTGTAATGATAGCCATCGGCGCAGAGCAGTATTTTCGGTTTTATTTGCCCGAAGCGGTCAACCACTCCGCGCACGCCAAAGTCTGGTGAGCACGAAGACCACACGGCGCCCAAGCTGGTAGCGGCGAGCATGGTGATAATGGTTTCCGGCATATTCGGCATATATGCCGCGACACGGTCGCCAACGCCAAGCCCAGACTTTTCCAGCGCCTGGGCAAGGCATGAAACCTTGTCATAGAGTTCGGCGTAACTCAGTTGTTTACGGACCTTGTCTTCACCATGAAAAATGATCGCCGTGCCCTGATCCCGGCGCCGGAGCAGATTCTCGGCAAAATTCAGCCGTGCCTGGGGATACCAGTGGGCCCCTGGCATAAGATCGCCGTGTTCAAGGATCGTGTCGCCCCGTTCACTGGCAATAACCCCACAAAAGTCCCAGAGTAAATCCCAGAATTCTTCCCGCCGCTCCACGGACCAGCGGTGCAGAGCGGCATAATCGGGTAAAGGCGTGCCATAGCGACGTTCAGCTTCGCGGCTGAAAGCGGTGATGTTGGCGTTTTCAATCCGCTCAGGGGAGGGTCTCCAAAGTGGCTCCGTCATCGTTTGTGTCCTTTTGCTTTCTTTGAATCCTT
>CAZAWX010000065.1:7503-16342 GCA_964488985.1 uncultured Ectothiorhodospiraceae bacterium | reverse complement strand
CAATCAACTGGGCGAGTTCCCGGAATGTCTCCAGCCAGTTCGAACCGTGGCCTGAAGGACAAAATCCTCAGCTTGTGCCTCATCTGTTGAGGCTGCGTTGATCAAGGTTTCGGCTGGACGCATGCGCTCGCGATCACTGCTTAATTCCAGCAAGGTGGTGGTGCCCCGCGCATTAACCTGGCTGACCAACGCCAGATGTCGACGCGGGTCAGTCAGCGCCAGCTGGGTGATATCTTTACCACCTATCTTAATGATGCCGGACTGGGGATCATAAAACGTTCCAGCAAGCGGGCGATGGAGGACTTGCCACTGCCGCTGGTGTCGACAATGCCAATCCGCTCACCAGCTCCAATCTCAAATTCGAGGCCCTTATGCACAGGCTGCCGAGCGCATGGATAGGCAAAGTGGATGTCCTTGAAACGTATCGTCGGGGCCAAAGTCTGTCGCACAGGTGTCGTGACTGGCACTTTGATCAAAGGTTGATCCGCAAGGATATCAAAGACCTGTTGCGCGGCGGAAAGTAAATATTCGGCCAACCCACCAAGATTAGGTCATTCGGTTAGCTGTTCTTTGAACCGGCGGCATAGCGGATAAAGTCAGATATCTTTGACCGACACATTCTGTTTACCCGCTGGTCCAAGCTTTCCACGTCCTTTAGTTTTGCCGACATGGATCCAATTGGCCGCTTTGTAGCAAGCGCCAGTGAATCGCTCAGTATCGACTAAGGGCGCCAGTAGAACTGGCCAATATTTTGGAGGCAAGATTCTTCGATTGAACCCAAGGCATGATCAGAAAGCGGGTATTGTTGCTGGGCTGATGACTTCGTGATCGTAGTGCGATCAGAAAGAGCCGCCCGGCGAGTGGTGAAAAGCCGGTACGTACCGTTCTGTTGGCAGGGGGGTAGCTTCTGGGCTACCTCCTACCAGAGTCAGTGTGCGGATTGTTGTTGTTCAACCATGTAGCGAGCATTGGCAGCGGCGAATAACTGCAGTGTTTTTTCGGTACTATAGGGTTGTTCTGTCAGCAGGTCAGGATCCCACTCGCTCCGGGGCTCTGCAAAAAAATCACCGCCATATATATGAATCGCACCCGTTGGTCGGGGTGACGGGTTAGTGACGGAGTGGACGATATCGCGGCCCAGGGCTGCCACATCGCCACTGCGAAGCGCTTTGGCGCCAGCCGCTTCGATTCCGTCCCCGGTGCACCGCCAGAAGATGTTGTCCTCAGCGCCAGTATAAATTCCTATCACCGCACACATAGACAGCTCAGAACTTAGTGTCCTGGAATTGACAAAAGCAAAACTCATATTGACGCATAATTAACGGCTGTGCCTACCCAGCGCCGAATCAGGGCTTCGGTATTGTCTGGATACTCTGCCAACAATGTAGTCGCAGCCGTGGCGACGTCTGGCAGCAATGCGTGGTCACGTGTCAGATCGGCGACTTTAAGTTGTTGCAGGCCCGTTTGCCGGGTACCCAGAACCTCTCCTGGGCCACGCAATTCCAGGTCACGCTGGGCAATTTCAAATCCATCAGTGGTACGGCGCATAATTTCCAGGCGGGCGCGGGCATTTGGGCTCAACGGGCCTGTGTAAAGCATCACGCAAACGCTTTTCTTTGCGCCTCGACCCACCCGTCCGCGTAATTGATGCAGCTGAGAAAGTCCAAGGCGCTCGGCATTTTCAATGATCATCAAGCTGGCGTTAGCGACATCCACGCCGACTTCTATGACGGTAGTGGCCACCAGCAAATCGCTGTCGCCGGCTTTAAATTCGGCCATTACAGATTCTTTTTCAGCGGACTTCATGCGACCGTGAACGAGTCTTACCCGCAAGTCGGGTAATGCCTCACTGAGGGCTGCATGGGTGTCTTGTGCCGCACTGGCATTGAGTGTTTCACTGTCGTCGATCAGTGTGCAAACCCAATAGCTTTGCTGGCCGTGGCGACAAGCATGATGGACGCGTGCTACGACTTCAGCGCGGCGTGTACCCGGAATCACGACAGTCTCGACCGCAGTGCGGTGTGGTGGTAATTCATCGATCACTGAGGTATCTAGATCTGCATAGGCGGTCATAGCCAGGGTGCGGGGAATCGGCGTGGCTGTCATGATCAACTGATGCGGCAGGTTGCCGTTTTCATCTGCCCCTTTGCTGCGCAGTGCAAGACGTTGATCAACTCCGAAACGATGTTGCTCATCAACGATGATGAGACCCAGGTTTTTAAAACTCACCCCTTCTTGAAATAAGGCATGGGTACCGATGACCAGCTTTGCCTGACCGTTAGCGATCGTCACCAGTGTTGGCTTTCGCTGTGCCACGCCAAGCTTTCCTGTGAGCCAGGCAGGCGCCAGTCCTATGGGTTCAAACCAGTTTGCGAACGTCTGCAGATGCTGTTCGGCAAGTATTTCCGTGGGCGCCATTAATGCCACCTGATATCCGGCCTCAATGGCATGCAGAGCGGCCATTGCGGAGATAACAGTTTTACCACTGCCAACATCGCCTTGCAGTAGTCGGTGCATAGGATGGGGCTGTCGCAAATCCTGACGTATTTCCTGGTCAACCCGTTGTTGAGCACCGGTCAACTCGAAACCGAGTCGGCGCAATAAATTCTGTCTATATTTTCCGTCAGATTTTAGAATTGGTGCGCGTTGTTTGTGCAAATCCTGGCGCACTTTACGCAGGCTTAAGCGATGTGCCAGTAACTCCTCAAAGGCGAGGCGTTGCAGTCCTGGGTGGCCTTGCTGGTTTAGACTTGACAGGGCGATTTCAGGGCTTGGTCTGTGCACGCTCAGCAACGCTTCATTTAACGTCGGAAATTTAAATTGAGCCAATAATCCAGCCGGTAAAAGCTCCTCAATTTTTTCTTTACGTAGTACGGCCAAAGCTTGTTCTGTAAGTTTAATCAGTAATTTCTGGCTGAGTCCCTCTGCTGCGGGGTAGACAGGGGTCAGTTGAGCTTCGACATCCTCGCTTTGCCCGGGTGTCAATAAGCGGTATTGTGGGTGAACCATTTCCAAGTGACCGGGACCCTGGCGTGCTTGTGCAAAGCAACGAATTTGCAGACCTTTGCGCAAGGCGAGTTGTTGCGTTTTGGAAAAATGGAAGAATCTAAGATGGACTAATCCGGTGCCGTCATCTACAGCACACAGCAGCGCGCGGCGGCGACCAAATGTGACTTGCGTGGCGAGGATTTCACCTTCGATGAGCGCCTCCCGGCCCGCCTGGAGACTGCCGATGGGAGTGATTCGGGTTCGATCCTGATACCGATATGGTAAATGGAACAGCAAATCCTGGACCGTATGGATGCCGAGAGCCTTAAGCCGTGCGGATATTCTCGGTCCAGCGCCGTGTAGGCAATCTACAGGCTGGCGAAGGATGTTGTCCGGATCGCACTGCTGCATTTGTTATTTCTGCCTCTTTGCAGTCTATGCACCCGTCACCATGATGCCTTCAATTTCCACTTCTGCGCCCTTGGGCAGGCTGGCCACGCCAATTGCTGCGCGTGCCGGATAGGGCTCGGTCATAAATTGCGCCATAATTTCATTGACCGTGGCAAAATTGTTTAAATCGGTCATATAAATTGTCAACTTGACCACATCATCAAGACTCCCACCGGCGGCCTTGGTGACGGATTCCAGATTACGAAACACCTGTTCAATCTGTTCACGTACCCCGTCAACGAGTTGCATACTCTGGGGATCCAGTGGAATCTGTCCGGACAGATATACTGTCCCATTAATCTCAACTGCCTGGGAATATGTGCCAATAGCCTGGGGGGCCTTCTCGGTGGCGATGATCTTTTTGGACATCTGTGATGCTCCTCTAGTCGTTGATGCTGTTGTCGGCGTCGACGTTGCTAACGCAGCGCTCTGGTAATCCGGGTAACCCTGGGCAGGCCGCGAATATGGCGGATGATATGTGCCAGATGGGCACGATTTTCAACATTGATGGTGAAATTCAGCAACGTGTGCATGCCATCGCGGTTTTCCATGGTGACGTTTTCAATATTGGCCTCTAATTCAGAAATGCTTGCCGCGATAGTGGCAAGAACCCCTTTTTGGTCATTGGTGTCGATGCGTATATCGACTGGAAATTCGCCTTTGATGTCCGATTCCCAATCGACTTCGACCCATTTTTCAGGCTGGTCGGAATATTCTGCGATGTTCTTACACCAGGTGGTGTGGATGACGATGCCACGACCAGAACTGACGAAGCCGACGATAGCGTCTCCTGGAATAGGCCGGCAGCAGCGTCCAAAATTTACCACCATACCTTCAGTGCCATGGATATAGACGGGATTGCCTCCGGCAATTTGCCGGCTGGCACCCGCCTGTTCAGCCGCAGATTCCGGGTGCGATTCAGGCAACAGTCGCCTGGCCACCAACGGTGCAATTCGTTTGCCAAGCCCTATATCTTCCAGTAATTCCTGTATAGAACCAAGTTCCAATTCTTCAAGCAAAATCTCAAGGAGCTCGGACTGAACTTCATCAATGGAAAGCGATTCGGCGGCAAGCGCCTGATTGAGCAATCGGCGACCCAGGGCTTGTGCCTCTTCGGTGCGCAGGCCCTTGAGAAAATTATGAATGTTTGCGCGGGCCTTGCCGGTGACAACAAAGTTTAACCAGTGGGCATTGGGCCGGCCCCATGGCGCGGTCACAATCTCCACATTCTGTCCTGTTGCCAGTACAGCGGACAGTGGCACATAACGGCCGTCAATTTTAGCGGCTATACAGCGGTTTCCGACGTCCGTATGTACGGTATAGGCAAGGTCGACAGGCGTTGCCCCACGGGGCAATTCCATAATGTCGCCAGCAGGAGTGAAGACGTAGACTTCCTTGGGGAACAAGTCAACTTTGACGTTTTCCAGGAACTCGATAGAGTCTCCAGCCTGCTTTTGCATGTCGAGCAATTCGGTCAGCCACTGCCGGGCGCGTTTTTGTGCGGCATTGGTGCCTTTTGCGCTTGCCCCTGTCTTATACAGACCATGTGCAGCGATACCGGTCTCGGCAACTTTGTGCATGTCTTCAGTGCGTATCTGAACTTCGATAGGAACACCATAAGGCCCGAACAAGACGGTGTGTAACGACTGGTAGCCGTTCGCCTTGGGTAATGCGACATAGTCCTTAAAGCGCCCGGGCAGGGGCTTGTACAGGCCATGAATGACCCCCAGTAACCTGTAACAGGTATCGACATTGTCAACGATGATACGAAAGGCATAGACATCCATCACATCAGCGAAGGACAGGCCTTTTTGCTCCATCTTGCGATACAGGCTGTAGAGATGTTTTTCCCGGCCTGCCACCTGGCCGCTCAATCCTTCCTGGCGCAAACGTCGTTTAATGGCAGTTTCGATACGGCGAATGACCTGCTTGCGATGGCCGCGAGCTTTTTTAACTTCCGCCGCCAGAACCCTGAAGCGATCAGGGTGCAATGCTTTGAAACCGAGATCTTCAAGTTCCAGTCGAATGCTGTTCAGGCCCAGTCGTTCAGCAATGGGGGCGTAGATTTCCAGTGTCTCGCGGGCGATGCGCCGACGCCTTTCCATATCCAGTGCGCCAATGGTACGCATGTTGTGCAGACGGTCTGCCAGTTTTACCAGAATGACCCGAATATCCCTGGCCATCGCCATGAGCATTTTACGGAAATTTTCGGCCTGCGCTTCAACACGACTCTCGAAGCTGACATTGTTCAGTTTGCTGACACCATCGACGAGTTCGGCAATTTCGGTACCGAATTCCGTTTCAATATTGGTTTTGATGGTATGCGTGTCTTCGATGACATCGTGCAAAATGGCCGCAACAATGGTTGGGTAATCCATGCGCATACTGGCGAGTATCCGCGCCACCTCCAACGGGTGGTGAATATACGGTTCACCCGATGCACGTTGCTGGCCTTCGTGGGCTTCAGCGCCATATTCGTAGGCGCGGTATATCTCCTTTACCTGATCGGGTTTCAGGTAGCCCTCAGTGATATCGCACAGGTCGCTGATAAGAAACATGGCACCGATGTTTTAACCGCAAATGCGCTGAGGGGTAAAGGCCTGAACGGATAGGTCCCGCTTAAAGAGCAGGTGGTGCTGTGGGTGCGCCGGATTCAGCTTCGAGATTGGCACTGTCCGCGTCCAGAAAGTCGGCCGGGGTGTCCTCAAGCACACTGTCAGAATCAATATGGCCTTCGGCAATTTCCCTTAAGGCAATTACGGTAGGCTTATCGCGTTCTTCAGCGACCAACGGGGTTGATCCCCTGGCGACCTGACGGGCTCGTTTGGACGCTAAAAGTACCAGTTCAAATCGGTTGCCAACCTTGTCAAGACAATCCTCAATCGTGACTCGGGCCATGTATGTTCTCCTCAGTAAATCAAGCGAGGCTAATATGCCCCGGTAAACCGAGCATTGTACTCATTCCATGTGCTCTGTTGCCAGTAATCTATGGAGAAGAGTTGCATGTCGGTGCGATTGTCGGGATTGGCGCAGACGGTGACTGGTTATAATAGCCCTTAAATCGACCAGGGCGCTGGTAAAATCATCATTAATGACCAGGTAAGGATATTCACTGTAATGGTGTATTTCTTCCACTGCGGCTTTCATCCGCTGGCCAATAATAGTGGCTGAATCCTGTTGGCGCTGGCGCAAACGACGTTCAAGTTGTTCCAGGGAGGGTGGAAGAATGAAGATCCCAATGCTGTCACCTACCTTCTCTCTTACCTGGTGGGCACCTTGCCAGTCAATTTCAAGAATAATGTCATAGCCCGCCTGTCGTTGATTCTCAACCCATTGCAGCGAAGTTCCGTAGTCGTTTCCAAATACATGGGCATGTTCGATAAAAGCGCCTTCACTGGACATTTGCTGGAAGGTCTGGCGGTTGACAAAATAGTAGTGATCGCCATCAACTTCGCCCGGGCGAATTGCCCGGGTCGTGTGGGAAACCGAGATCCGCAAGGCCGGATCATTTTCTACCAGAGCACGTACCAGGCTGGTTTTGCCGGCCCCTGATGGAGCGCTGATCACAAATACACTGCCCCGCCCATATTCAGGTATCTCTGGCGTGGTATTGCGGTTACTCGACATTTTGTATCTGCTCTCGAATCTGTTCGATCAAAACCTTTAGATCAACACTGGCCCGAGTGCTTTGGGCGCAAATTGATTTTGAGCCAAAGGTGTTTGCCTCCCGGTTGAGCTCCTGCATGAGAAAATCCAGGCGCCGCCCTACCGCCTGATCCTGTTCGATAACACGCAGAACTTCGGCAATATGTGTGTCCAGGCGATCCAATTCTTCTGCGACATCGGATTTATTAGCCAGCAACACAATTTCCTGCTCGACACGTTCGTGATCAAGATGTTCCATGATTTCTGCCAGACGTTGTTGCAAACGCTGGCGGGCGGCGTCAATCAGCGCAGGTTGGCGGGGGTGTTGGGCCGCGACAATAGCGGAAATTTCGTTGCAACGCTGACTGACCATTGCGTGTATTTGCGTGCCTTCACGTTCCCGGGTTGCGACGAGATCGTCCAAGCCTGATTCGAACAACTTCAGAACCGGTGCTTCCAGTGGACTGAAATCTGTGGCCCGTGGCCGGATGACCCCTGGCCAATGCAAAATTTCCCCTACCCGTAATCGATCTCCGTTCGGTGCCAGATCGGCGAGGCTGGTTGCAGCCTGCGACAGTTGCCGGGCCAGGTTTTCATCTATCTCCAGCGTGTCTTCTTGCCGGGTTGTGATATTGATTCGTAAACTACACTCCACTTTGCCCCGGTGGATACGTTTGTTGATGGCTTTACGCAACCTGGGTTCGATATTGCGCAGTTCTTCCGGCATGCGATAGACCGCATCCAGATAGCGATTGTTCACGCTGCGAATTTCCCAGGTGGCCTGGCCCCAGTCGGCGTCGATTGTTGCTCTGGCATAAGCGGTCATACTGCGCAGCATTGTATTGGAATTCCTTGCTATTGATTTGAACCCGGCATGGTAACACCCTGGTCTGGTCGATTGGATAAGCTAAGCCTGCGATGGCCTTATTCCGTGAAAGTCAGGATAATATCTGGCGGCCTTGCAAGCAAAGGCCGGCCAAGAACTCCATTTACATAGCAGGGATTGAAATAATGCGTCCAAGTAACAGGGCAGCCGACGAATTGCGAACGATAAAAATCCAACGCCATTATACCCGTCACGCCGAAGGCTCGGTACTCATCGAAGCCGGGGATACCCGGGTGTTGTGTACAGCCAGTATCAGTGAAAGAGCGCCTGGCTGGTTACGTGGCACGGGCCGGGGCTGGGTGACGGCTGAATACGGAATGCTGCCGCGGGCGACCGGTGAACGTATGGTGCGCGAGGCTGCCCGTGGTAAACAAAGCGGTCGTACACAGGAAATTCAACGGCTGATTGGTCGCAGTTTACGCGCAGCGGTGGATCTTGAAGCTTTGGGTGAATGTTCGATTACACTGGATTGCGATGTTATACAGGCAGATGGCGGAACACGAACCGCAGCCATCACCGGTGCCTATGTAGCATTGGCTGACTGTCTACAGCACCTGCAACAGGTTCCCGCAGGAAAAAAGATCAAACGTCCTGGAAGAAACCCTCTTTTTGGACAGGTGGCGGCCGTTTCGGTGGGGGTCTACAAGGGGATGCCGGTGCTGGATCTTGATTATGCGGAAGACAGCGAAGCTGAAACAGATATGAATGTGGTGATGAATGAGGCGGGTAGTTTCGTTGAGATCCAAGGTACTGCTGAAGGACACGCTTTTCGCCGCGACGAACTGAACGCGATGCTGGATTTGGCTCAGGGCGGTATTGATCGATTATTGGCGGCGCAACGTGAAGCACTGGAGGCAACCGGAAGCTGTG
>CAZAWX010000065.1:0-7403 GCA_964488985.1 uncultured Ectothiorhodospiraceae bacterium | reverse complement strand
CCGGAAGCTGTGGTTGAGGTGGGTAAGCGGCTGATTCTCGCCAGTTCGAATCCGGGCAAAATCATCGAGTTTGAAACACTATTGTCGCCCCTTGGCTGGCAGGTTGAATCCCTGGCGGGGTATACGCAAAACCAAGTTGAGGAAACGGCACCAAGCTACCTTGAAAATGCCCTGCATAAGGCCAGGTCTGCGTCACAACTCAGCGGATTACCTGCAATTGCAGATGATTCCGGTTTAGAGGTCGACGAACTGCACGGACTTCCCGGGGTACGATCGGCCCGCTTTGCCGGGGAGAACGCCAATGACCAGCAGAATCTGGAGTTCCTGTTGAGGAAATTGTCCGGCGTTCCCGATCATCGCCGCAGCGCATGTTTTAGATGTCTCATGGTGTATCTGCAAAGACCGGAAGATCCGGCACCAGTGGTTGTGCAGGGGATTTGGCAAGGCCGTATTCTGGACGCCCCGAGGGGAAGGGGTGGATTTGGTTATGACCCGGTCTTTTACATCCCCGAACAAGACCGCAGTGCAGCCGAACTGAGCCCGGAAGCTAAAAATAGATTCAGCCATCGTGGCCAGGCAGTTCGTGCGCTGGTAGCGCATCTGAGCAACGTTTAGCCGCAATGATGACGTTGCCGGGAGAGATTTCTGCAAGTATCGATCTGCCTTCGGTAGATCCACCTCCGGTAGATCTGCCTCTGGGTTTGTATATCCATATTCCCTGGTGTGTACAAAAATGCCCTTACTGTGATTTTAACTCCCATCGTTTGCAAGGAAACTTGCCCGAGTCTGAATATATTCAGGCGTTGTTGTGCGACCTTGAGCATGAAGCTGCACGAGTTCGCGGCCGGACAATTGGAACGATATTTATTGGTGGCGGGACGCCGAGCCTGTTTCAGCCCGATAGTATTGCCAGCCTGTTGACGGGTGTTGCCCGTATAGTGGCAATAGATGCGTGTGCAGAGATTACACTGGAGGCAAATCCAGGCACGATAGAAGCGGGGCGCTTCAACGAATTTGTGCATGCCGGGGTGAACAGGATTTCGATCGGTATACAGAGCTTTAATGATATTGCATTGCAACGCATCGGCAGGATCCACGATAGTCGACAGGCTGTGCAAGCAGTTGAAACTGCAATTGCAAGTGGTGCCCGCAGCGTTAATCTGGATTTGATGTATGCGCTACCGGGGCAGACCCTGGATGAAGCGCAACGGGATTTGAGCGTAGCGATTGCGCTTGGACCGGATCATGTGTCCTGGTATCAACTGACTTTGGAACCGAATACTGCATTTTTTCATAATCCTCCGCTACTGCCAGATGCCGATCTTGGTTGGGATATGCAGCAAAGCGGTCAACAGTTGCTGGCTGCAGCGGGCTATGCTCGCTATGAGATATCAGCATACGCAAAGCCCGGCGCCCGCGCCCGGCATAACCTTAATTATTGGCGCTTTGGTGATTATCTGGGTATCGGGGCAGGTGCTCATGGGAAACTGACCGAGGGGCGCTCGTGGCGTATCAGTCGTACTATAAAATGGCCTCAGCCGCGTCAATATCAGCGCGAGATGCAAACCTTGCAAGGGCCACGTTACATGAAAAACACACCGGTGGGGTATGACGATAGAATCTTTGAGTTTATGTTGAATGCACTGCGGTTGGTCGATGGCTTCGAATCCGGACTGTTTGCGTCACGCACCGGTTTAAAGCTCAGTGTTGTCCAGGATACTCTGGAATCAGCAGCGGCCATGGGCTTACTGGACGTCGATGCACAGCGAATTCAGGCCAGTGAGTTGGGATTTCGGTTTCTCAATGATCTGGTCGCTCGATTCTTGAGTTCTTCAGTAGAAAATTGAGTCTGCTATACTGACACACATGTGATGATGGTCAGGAGTGACACGGTGAAGATGCGATTGGGCAGTTGTCTGTTGCTGGTACTTGGGGTGACTAGCGTCGCCCAGGCACGGATGTACCAGTGGGTGAATCCCGATCAAAAGAATATCCAGCTATCGGGTATTCCGCCGGCCTGGTATCGCAGTGGAACAGTCGGTCCACGGGTGAGAGTTTTTAATCAAGGAAACCTCATCGATGACACATCAATAGCATTGCCCCCTACCCAGCGCGAGGAACTGCGTAATGCGGCGTTTGAAGAATTTCAGCAACGTCAGCAAGCTGAAGCGCTACGCCGATTGGAGTTGGCGGCGCGCCGTAAGGCGCTGCGTGAAAAGGAAGACAAGCTTCGTCTTGATCGGATAGCCGCTGAGAATGCCCAGCAACAGGCGCAGCAACAGCAAGCACAAAATCAAAACGATGGAACGGATAGCAATGCTGTGGATGCTGGCATGATCGACAAACTCAAATCCCTGGTGGGTCAGTTCGATCGGCAAAGCGCGAAGCAGATCACTGCGGGGGCGAAAACGCCCTGATATCAAGGTTAATTTTTGGTGAAGCGTCAGGATTTACCTGAGCGAAACAATCCAAGAAAAGTATCGATGAGGGATTCGTCTTTATTTTCGATAAAACCACGCAGATCATTCAAACCTTTATTCTTTGGGTCCACCTGCAATCCCAAGGCGATATAAGACTGCGCTTTTGTATCGTTGTTATTGGAAAATTCCTGCTCCGCCAGAACCACAAAGCGTTCGGCAATATCTGCAAAACCTTTCCTGGCAGCGTTGTTGTCAGGATCAAGCGCCAGCAGGCGACTGAAATAATAGTAGGCGTTATCCGCTACAGGTTGAGTGAGACGATCGTCGCGCAGACTATTGTTGGCCAACATCTCCAGCGCGTGTATTACCTGGGCATTCGTAACATTGCCTGGGGTATTGGGGGCAGGTGGGGGAGATGTTTGTGGGACACTCAACTGTGTTACGTTTGCAGTCCGGTCCGCATCCCTGACGCGCACGACGGCCGCTCGCTGCAAGGCCATGGCATAGGCGTAAAATATTCCCAGGGCGACCATGATCAGGCTGGTACAGGCCAAGAGTGTGGTCAGACGCTTGCGGGGAGTCCAGGGTTGCTGTTGAATGGATTGGACACGGCTGGGGGCGGTTTGTGACTCACCCTCCTCGGTATCTACAGTCCCGGTAAGCTTCCTGATTTCGGCGACCAGAGCATCCGTGGTGGCTATCCGCTGGTCACGGTTTTTAGCCATCATCATATTAATGAGCGGCTGAAATCGACGCACAGACTCCGGTACTTTTGGAATCGGCGACTGAATATGCTGCATGATGACTTTGACCGCTGCGTCACCGACATAAGGGCGCTCACCGGTAAGCATTTCATATAGAATGACGCCCAGGCTGTATATATCCGTACGGCCATCGACCTGTAGTCCCTCAGCCTGCTCAGGACTCATGTAATAGGGACTGCCGAGAATGGTCCCGGTTGAAGTCAATTCGTTATCCTGGGAAACTTGTTTGGCGATGCCGAAATCGGTCAATAATGCGGTGCCGTCTTCGCGAAACAGTATATTGGCTGGTTTGACATCCCGATGCACGATGCCGTGCTGGTGGCCATAGCCCAGGGCCTGGGCAATATTGGCCACAAGTTCCAATGCTTCTATCGGCTCGATACTGCGTTCCAGCCTTGCCTTGAGATCGCCACCCTGGACATACTCCATGGCAATCCAGACCATGTCATGGACGGTGCCAATATCATGAACAGTAATGATATGCGGATGTTGAAGGGAGGCAATGATGCGACCCTCGTTCAAAAAGCGATTGATGAAATCTGAGCCGCCATCGCGTTCGGAATCCATGCACTTGAGAACGACTTCGCGTTCCAGCGATTCCTGGATGGCCAGATACACCGTGGCCATACCACCTTTGCCTATGGTGCGCTTTATCTTAAAGCCAGGTACATCCACAATGATTTGCCGACTCAACTGAACAGGGGGGCATTCTAGCTTTATTGTAGGCTACCGAACCATCACCTGGCCGATATTCCTAACTTTGGGCTGGATAATATGTCGGGTTGATTGGGATATTATCTTAATTTAGGGGAAAATTGGCTGGGGGTAGAGGATTCGAACCTCTACTGGCGGAGTCAGAGTCCGCTGTCCTACCATTAGACGAACCCCCAAAATCAACCCTTTGTAAATACACCCATCTTGAAGGGGCTGGTGTATTTAACGCATCAGCCCCAGTGTAGCAGAAAAGAGACTTTCAAACTGTTGCTGATGGCAACAGTCTCAGCACACTAAAACGCGTCGCCAGCAGTTTCAGAAGTAGCGGTAGAATTCAACTATGCAATGGATTGCGATGCCCGGATACATAATCCGGACATCGCTGTTAGTGTTTAGCGTTTGGAGTACTGCGGACGTTTACGGGCTTTATGCAAGCCGACTTTCTTTCGTTCCACTTCACGCGCATCCCGGGTGACAAAACCTGCTTTGCGCAATGGACTGCGCAGGCTGGCATCATATTCTATCAGGGCACGGGTGATGCCGTGACGAATTGCACCTGCCTGGCCGCTGTTACCACCCCCCTTGACACTGATAGTGATATCAAAGGCGTCAAGCAGTTCGGTATTTTCCAGGGGCTGGCGCACAATCATACGAGATGTTTCACGGCCAAAGTATTCATCTAGTGGGCGTTGGTTGACCATAATCTGACCATTGCCGCGTTTTAGAAATACCCGCGCTGCCGAAGATTTACGACGACCGGTGCTGTAATGAGTTTCTACTGCCATGGGATTGAAGCCTGTATCGGTGAAGGTGTCCGTTTGAGCCTTAGAAGCTCAGGGTTTCGGGTTGTTGTGATGCATGTTTATGGGTATTTCCGGCATAGACTCTGAGCTTTCGGAACATTTCCCGGCCCAATGGACCCTTTGGCAACATGCCTTTGACGGCCCGTTCGATAATACGTTCCGGGGCCTTTGCCTGAAGCTTGTCAAAATTGATGGACTTGATCCCACCGGGGTAGCCGGTGTGATCGTAGTACATTTTGTCCTGACGCTTGTTGCCCGTTACGGCAACCTTTTCTGCATTGATGACCACCAGATAGTCTCCGGTGTCCATATGTGGGGTGAACTCGGGTTTATGTTTGCCCCGCAAGCGCCGGGCCAACTCCGTTGCGAGTCGTCCGAGAGGTTTACCCTCTGCGTCTACTACGTACCAGCGACGATCAATTTGTCCTGCTTTTGCACTGAATGTGCCCCTCATGACCTGCTCCAAATTTTGTGCTGCAAAAAAGGCGCGAAGAATAACGGTTAAAAGGCCATTTCGTCAACTGAATAATTGCATATCAAAACGCTTTTTTATGCCTGAATTTAAACCAGCCAATACCTGAAAAACGATTTGGATTCGATCTTGGCAAAACCCTGACCAAACGTGGCGTTTTCGGTGGTACTCTAGCGGTTAAATATGTTTTGAGGTCCGTGATTGCCATGAACCCCCGTTCTAATCGTCTAGCCGATGTCGTCGTTGAGAATCTGGATCGTGTTCTTGCAACTGTTGCGGGTGGTTCGCGTGGTACGGGCCGTCCCTATCCGGCACAACACCTGACGGATTCAGAACTCGATAACACTCAGCGGCGTCTTTGCGCAGGCCTTATGCGGGTTAATCATGCCGGTGAAGTGGCCGCCCAGGCGCTCTATCACGCGCAGTCGTTGACGGCACGCAACCCACATCTGCGTGGGCAACTGGCTCGGGCGGCTGATGAGGAGTCGGACCACCTTAGATGGTGTAGAACACGGCTGACGGAATTGAATTCACGCCCCAGTGTGCTGGATCCGCTTTGGTATGCCGGTTCATTTGCGATAGGTGTTGCCGCAGGGGCTGTGAGTGATCGGGTTAACCTCGGCTTTCTGGCTGAGACCGAGCATCAGGTCGTTCGCCACCTTGATGGTCATTTACAACGTCTACCTGCTGAAGATACCCGCAGTCTTGCCATCATCCGTCAAATGCGTGAGGACGAACAACATCATGCGCTCGGTGCGCAGTCCAGTGGTGCCGTTACATTACCCGTTGCTGTGAAAGGGGCGATGCAACGGGTCTCCAAAGTGATGACCACTTGTGCCTACTGGTTCTGAGATCGAAGTCCGAGGCGTTCACCGACAGCTTCACTGCCACTCACTTCTTTGCACCAGTCAAGATTGTGCAGATACCATTGCACCGTGTCCTGCAACCCGGTCTCGAAATTAAATTCCGGCTGCCAATTCAGCTCTGAGGTAATTTTCGCAGTGTTCATGGCATAGCGCAGATCGTGTGCCGGCCGGTCACTGACAAAGGTGATGAGGCTGGCGTATTTGCGGCCTTTGGGTAAGGGTTGAAGTTGGTCCAGGAGGGTGCAAATTTGCTTCACCAAGTCAAGATTGGATACCTCACAATGGCCGCCTACATTATACCTCTGGGCAATCTGGCCTTTATCCAGAATTAATTTCAGTGCCCTGACATGATCCTCAACGTGCAACCAGTCACGGATATTGTCACCACGGCCATATACGGGAATAGGTTCCTGGTGCAAGGCCTTGAGGATAACGACCGGGATCAGTTTTTCCGGGAACTGGCGAGGCCCGTAATTATTTGTACAATTTGATATCAGTACCGGTAAGCCATAGGTCCGCTGCCAGGCCATCGCCAGATGGTCTGAGGCAGCCTTGCTCGCAGCGTAGGGCGAATTGGGTCGGTAGGCATCATTTTCCCTGAAGGTTGGTGCCTGTGGGCTCAGAGAGCCGTAAACTTCATCCGTGGAAACGTGCAGGAAACGAAAATTTTCTTTCCCGGCCTGATCCTGTGAACGGAAATGCTCCAGGGCGCAATCCAGTAACTGGTAGCTGCCGACGATATTTGACTGAATGAATTCCCCCGGTGAATCAATGGATCTGTCAACGTGAGACTGTGCTGCGAGATGCATGACCTGGCATGGCTGGTAGTGCTGAAATACGGCCGCCAAGGCTGGCCCATCACAGATATCGACCTGCTCGAAATGGTAGCCCGGGTGGGATTCAAGGGATTTTAGATTCAGGCGTGAACCGGCGTAAGCCAACTTGTCCACATTGACCACTGAAATATCGGTGTCGTTCAATAAGTGATGTATCAGTGTGCTGCCGATAAATCCAGCACCACCGGTAACAAGAATCATATTTGCCATGCAAGCCTCTATATAGCCATGGAGGTCCGGTCATTCATCTTTTTGCTGCCGACCTCAAAAGAATAAGTGTACTTTAATATCTATAGTTATCAGTTAGTTAAACTGTAATTAAGGTTTTCCCGGCTACTCAATACCCGCACTACCAAGGATCTTTCACATTGCCACTGAAGAAGCCCGAAGCATAGCCGATATAGGGTTAACAGGCGCGGGTTGCAGGCTCGCTGGTAGATCAATGTGGGGAGAGACAGATTTTTTCACAAACTGCGGTAGCCGCGGAACCCCAGGTTGAGTGGGGCCGGTTGGGTGATATTCGTCCAA
>CAZAWX010000064.1:0-16650 GCA_964488985.1 uncultured Ectothiorhodospiraceae bacterium | reverse complement strand
CCCTGCCACATACACTTCCTCCACCAACACCCATCGATTCCACTTCGGTTGCGCTCAAGAACTTATCGGTTTGCATGCCAGGTTAAAAGAAAACGCTACAGATTCAGAACCGTAGATAGCATTGGAGGTTTAAAGCGAACTCCGCAATCGGTATAGTGCCAAAGTATTTTGTGAGGCACCTGTTTATGCAACCAGACTTCATCGCCCCGTCCATTCTGGCGGCGGATTTCGCCTGCCTCGGTGACGAGGTCGAAGCTGTCCTTGTCGCCGGCGCGGACATCATTCATTTTGATGTCATGGACAACCACTATGTGCCGAACTTGAGTGTCGGCCCGCTGGTCTGCAAAGCCTTATGCGCTCACGGGATACAGGCGCCCATCGATGTTCATCTGATGGTCAGCCCCGTGGATCGGCTCATCGGTGACTTCATTGATGCCGGAGCCAGCTACATCAGCTTCCATCCGGAAGCGACTGATCATATCGACCGCAGCCTGCAATTAATTCGCCAGGCAGGCTGTAAAGCGGGACTCGCTTTTAACCCGGCGACACCCCTGCATTATCTGGATCATATTCTCGATAAACTCGACATGGTTCTGATTATGTCGGTCAACCCCGGATTTGGCGGTCAGGCGTTTATACCCGGCGCTCTTGATAAACTGCGTGCTGTACGTAAGCGGATTGACGACAGCGGCCTGGAGATTCGCCTGGAAATCGATGGCGGTGTCAAAACCGACAATATTGCCGACATTGCCAGGGCCGGTGCCGATACTTTTGTTGCCGGTTCGGCCATCTTCGGCACTGCGGATTACGGCGTAACAATTCAGGGTCTACGCCGTGAGATCAACACGGTCCGTAGCTGAAACGCCCGGGCCATGACCTTGCTTGCCCGGCCTGATCTGGTGCTCATCGATCTGGATGGCACTCTCGTCGACTCTGTTCCCGATCTGTGTGTTGCTGTCAACTTAATGCGTGCAGACCTTGGTTTGGATCCCCAGCCACAACAGCAAATAGCGGGCTATGTCGGCAATGGCATCGATCGCCTCATACATCGCAGCCTGACCGGAAATTTTACGGATGAAGCGCAAGCTGTAAAATTTGCCAAAGCTCAGCACCAGTTTACCTCCCATTACGCACAGCATAATGGGAGGCACAGTCGCCTTTATCCGGGCGTCGTTGAGGGCATCGGGCAGTTACTTGCGGCCGGCATACAACTGGCCTGTGTTACCAATAAATCGACACGCTTCAGTGAACAGTTACTGCAAGCCTTTGGAATTCGCAGTTACTTTGCGATGCTCGTTGCCGGTGATACCACGGCGTTTAAAAAGCCACATCCACAGCCACTGTTGCACGCCGCACAAACCTTGGGCAAGAGCAGCAGTGAATGCCTGATGATTGGAGATTCGGTCCACGATGTTGAAGCGGCGCGTGCCGCGCAGATGGCGGTAGTGGCCGTCAGTTACGGTTACAACCACGGCGACGATATCGGTACCGCAAAACCCGATGCGGTCATTGGCCGCCTTGACCAATTTGCTGGCCTGACAACTCTAACGCTGTGATGGCAAAAGTCGATGATATGACCAATACCTTTTGCCTGAACCCTCGTCTGACGGCATAATTTACGCTGGCCCACGCAGAATTACCGTTGCAGGCAGTTGAATTTTGCAATGGCAAGAGCACGGAGCCGTATTCGCACTACATCTGGACCAGAGGACTTAAATGATGGATATGCAAGGGGCGATACAACGCGTAACAGAAGGCGGGGATTTCGATGATGCCGAAATGACCGCGGTGATGCGGTCCATCATGACGGGTGAGGCGACTCAGGCGCAAATCGGCGGCTTCCTGGTTGGACTGCGCATGAAAGGCGAGACTGTAACGGAGATTACCGCAGCTGCCCGGGTCATGCGGGATCTGGCTACGCCGGTTGAGGTTGATGTCCCACACCTTGTGGACACCTGCGGCACCGGGGGTGACGGCGCCCATACCTTCAATATTTCTACCGCCTGCGCCTTCATCGTTGCCGCCGCCGGGGGCCATGTCGCCAAACACGGTAACCGTTCCGTATCCAGCGCCTCGGGTAGCGCCGATGTCCTGGAGGCTGCCGGGGTACGCGTAGATCTGGATCCACAACAGGTGGCGCAGTGCATAAACGATGTGGGACTCGGTTTCATGTTTGCCCCCCGCCACCACAGTGCCATGAAGCACGCCATTGGTCCGCGCCGTGAAATGGGCGTGCGCACCATCTTCAATCTACTCGGCCCCCTGACCAATCCCGCCCGGGCACCTTACCAGTTGATAGGTGTATTTCTTGGTGAATTGATTCAACCTCTGGCCCAGGTTCTCGGCCAATTAGGCAGCCGCCATGTGCTGGTTGTACATGCCGATGATGGCCTGGACGAAATCAGCACAGGCGCCGCGACCCAGGTGGCGGAGTGGCGTAATGGGGAACTGAGCACTTACACCATCACGCCGCAAGACTATGGAATGAGCCGAACGCCGGTGAGCGCAATCAGCGCCGATAATGCGCAACAAAGCCTGGCCATGATTGAAGGTGTGTTCGCGGGCGAACCCGGTCCGGCCCGCGATATCGTGCTGCTAAATGCAGGGGCAGCACTCTACGCCTGCGATCTTGCGGAAAATATCAAGGCAGGAATTTCTCTGGCCGAAACATGCATCGCCAATGGCCAGGCGCAACAACGTATTCACGCACTTGCTGAACTCAGCCAGCAACTGGCAGATTAAAGATCAATCTAACCTGCATTATTCATGAACACCCGGCTACGGAAGCGGAACTGCCTCGCTCGTGCGTTCATGAATAATGCAGACTAACAAGACACCGCCAGCCATGTCCCAGAGTGTAAAACAGTCAATGGATGCCTCTACCGATATTCTCACAACAATCATCCGCCATAAGGCGGAGGAAATCGTGGCTAGCGCAGAACAGGTGTCAATGCGTCGTGTTGCCGAACTGGCACAGGCTGCCTCACCGCCAAGGGGCTTCGCGCACGCATTGCAACAGACCATGGCGGCGGGCCATAGCGGCGTCATTGCCGAGATAAAAAAAGCCTCGCCGAGTAAAGGCTTGATTTGCGCAAATTTCAATCCGGCCAAAATCGCCCGTGGTTACGCTGCATGCGGCGCAACGGCATTGTCAGTCTTGACGGATAAAAAATTTTTTCAAGGCAGTACACAAGCACTACGCGAGGCGCGGGCAGCATGCGATATTCCAGTTCTGCGCAAGGATTTTATGATTGATCCGTACCAGGTCTATGAGGCCAGAGCGATGGGCGCCGATTGTATACTGCTCATCGTTGCCGCCCTGGGCGATGCCCAACTGCATGATCTTGCCGGTCTCGCACAACACCTGAGCATGGATGTATTGGTTGAGGTGCATAATGCGCAAGAACTTGCCCGCGCTTTGCCTTTACAAGGAACCTTGCTGGGCATCAACAACCGGGATCTGCGCAATTTCGAAACACACCTTGAGACGACGATAAAACTGCTGCCGCTGATTCCATCAGACAGGCAGGTCATTACCGAAAGCGGGATTCACTGCGCAGCGGATATCACCTATATGCGTGCGCATAATGTGCATGGCTTTTTAATCGGCGAAGCCTTTATGCGCAATCGTGATCCCGGTGCCCGGTTGGCACAGCTATTTGCCGGCCACCTGCCGCGCTGAGCCGGAAATTTCGCTTCTCTAGGCTCTTTCTCAAGTCGCTGGGACAGACGCCTAGCGGGCGCCAAAAACCACAATGGTTTTACCCTTGACCGACACCAGACGCTCTTCTTCCAACGTTTTTAACACCCGCCCAACCATTTCTCTGGAACAGCCGGCGATACGACCCAGTTCCTGGCGGGTAATACGGATTTGCATACCGTCCGGGTGGGTCATGGCGTCGGGTTGCTTACATAAATCCAGCAGGGTACGGGCAACTCGGCCGGATACATCCATAAAGGCAAGGTCGCTGACCTTACGACTGGTATTGCGTAACCTGAGCGCCATTTGTGACAGCATGGCATACAACACTTCCGGTAATTCCGTGGTCAGGCTGCGCAATCGATCATAACTGATGCTGGCAATCTCACACTGGGTACGGGCACGCACGCAGGCGCTTCTTTCATTTTTTTCATCGAACATGCCGATTTCACCAAAAAAATCACCTGCATTGAGATAAGCGAGGATAATTTCATGGCCTGTATCATCCTCAAAAAGTACCGAGACCGAGCCCCTGACCAGGTAATAAAGCTCGTAGGACGCATCACCTGCATGAATAATGGTAGATTTAGCCGGGTAATTGCGCTGGTGGCAATGTTCGAGCAGTCGCTCAATGGCTTCATTGCTCCGCCCCACAAGCACGTTCGTCATATTCACGCTCCCCTGTTACCACTGTGGTCCAGTGTATGCGAGCAGAGTAAAGCTGTCGAATTGAATCAAAATTTTAAATTATGAGTAACGAACCCATGAAAGCACGCATCAAGTGGAACGAGCAGGTCAGTTTTGTCGCCGAAACCGGCAGCGGGCATGCCCTGGTCATCGATGGATCCCCACAACACGGGGGGCGTAACCTGGGTATTCGGCCGATGGAGGCCGTACTGATAGGTTTGGGCTCATGCAGCGCGTTTGATGTTGTCCAGATCCTGAAAAAGTCACGCCAATCAATTAGCGATTGCTATGTAGAGCTTGATGGGCAACGCGCAGATGATATACCAGCGGTATTTACGCAAATTGATATGCATTTTTTCATCAAAGGCCATAATCTGAAGCCTGCGGGTATAGAACGGGCCGTAAAACTAGCCGTTGACAAGTTCTGCTCAGTCGCTGCCATGCTGCGGCCGCAGGTTGTGATTAACTACGATTGGCATATTGATGATGTCATCACCCGGGATGCTACCCAGGCACGATAATTTATTTTTGACCAGAGCCCTTAACGGTCCAGGCGCTCCAACAGGGCTCCAAGGTGATCACCTTTGCGCCAGGCTGCTGTCTGAACTCTGAAGCATAAAGATTCAGCAGCCACAGCCAAATCCTCACGAATAGTGACCAGTAATTTTTCCGCCGCAATTCTGGCACCACGGCTCTGGGTTTCGCGCAGAAGAATTAAATACTGGTTATCGGCCTCCCTGCCGATAGAATCCGACCACCGTACTGCCAGTCGCAGGCTGCCGCCAAGGTGATGTAAAAGCTCTGCTTCCGGCACCTGGCCCTGGCCATCTTTAACTGTAAGACGTAACAAGGCGAACGGATTCTCATAGCGACGGCTGCGGGCAAGCTCAATTTCCAGTTCGCGACCCAACACATCCTGTCCCATAACGCCCGGGATCTGGCGCTCTGGTGCCGTTGCCTCATGTAGCACTGGTAACACTCCTAATATCAATCAACCTAAAGCGGGTATCGGGCGATCGCCAAGGAACTTGAGGCTTCAGCGCACAGGATATGTTTTATTCAGGACTGGCATAAACCGCATCAAAAGCAACAAGCCCTCAATCGGTTTTGTACGGATCTGCTGCATCACGCAATCCATCACCGAGAAAATTAAAGGCCAGCACCGTAATGACGACCGGGACTACAGGAAACAAAAGCCAGGGATACAAAGCAACCGCATTGATATTCTGAGCTTCGGTCAGCAAAACACCCCAACTGGTGACAGGTGGACGCAGACCCAGCCCTAAAAAACTTAAAGCGGTTTCACCCAGTATCATGGAAGGAATGGATAGCGTTGCCGAGGCGATCAGGTGACTCATAAAGTTTGGCAACAAATGCCGGCCGATAACACGCGCCGGAGTGGCGCCCATTAAAACGGCAGCGGTACAAAAATCTTCCTCACGCAGGGCCAGTAATTTCGACCTTACAGCACGGGCCAGCCCTGTCCAGTCCACCAAACCCAAAATCACCGTAATCCCGATGAATACACCCACTGGACTCCAGGTAACCGGTAATGCAGCAGACAACGCCATCCATAAGGGTAATTCAGGAAATGAGCGAATCACTTCGATCATACGTTGCACGACACTATCAACCCATCCTCCGTAATAACCCGCCATCCCCCCCAGAATGATTCCCAGAGTAAAGCTGATGGCGATACCGATTAAACCGACGGTCAATGAGATTCGGGCACCGTAGATCATTCGGGAAAGTATATCCCGTCCCAACCGGTCGGTACCAAGCAGAAACATCGGTCCGTGCAGCGAGGGACAGACTAAGTGCACATCGGTATCTATCAGCCCCCAAAACTTATACGCATCTGCCCGACAAAAAAACCGCACAGATAATATTTTTTGCCGGTCTTGCGTATATTCACGCTTTAAATTTTCAAGATTCAACCGATAACTGTATTGATATACAAAAGGACCGATTAAATTTCCTGAATCGAAGAAGTGAATTGATTGCGGCGGTGCATAAATATAGTCGGTGTGACGAGTATGCAGATTATACGGTGCGATAAACTCACCGAACGGTACGCTTAAATACAAAACGCCAAGGATTGACAACGCACAAACAGCAATACGATGACGCATAAAGCGCCACCACATCATGCGCCATTGTGAGGCCATGTAGTACCGTTCCTGCTGTGGACTGAGGGCCTCAACGCTGTGCGGATCAAATGGCTCGCAGGAAACGAAATGTTCGAC
The DNA here is from genome assembly GCA_964488985.1 of uncultured Ectothiorhodospiraceae bacterium. Classification (GTDB taxonomy): domain Bacteria; phylum Pseudomonadota; class Gammaproteobacteria; order HK1; family HK1; genus CAZAWX01. The sequence goes on along the minus strand of CAZAWX010000064.1, from coordinate 10,017 downwards.
GACGTCAGGATTGTTTGAGGACAAACTCATTGGCTTATCATGACACTTGATTATCGAGGCGAATTCGCGGATCAAGCATGGCGAGGGCCACATCTGATACAAACATACCGATGACAGTTAACGTCGCCAGAAACATCAAAAATGAACCTGCCAGATACATATCCTGGCTTTGTAATGCTGAAAGCAGCATCGGACCCGTGGTGGGCAACGAAAGCACCACCGAAACGATTGCAGCCCCTGAAATAACCTGTGGAAGCAGATTACCGATATCGGCGACAAATGGATTGAGTGCCATGCGTAGCGGGTATTTGAGAAGTAATTTCAATGGTGGCAGCCCTTTCGCTCTGCCGGTAATGACATACTGCTTCTGTAACTCATCAAGCAAATTAGCGCGCAGGCGCCGGATCATTCCTGCGGTACCGGAAGTTCCTATTACGATCACAGGGATCCATAAATGCTCGAGTATGGAGAGTAATTTCTGACCACTCATCGGTTGATTCAGATATTCAGGTGCCATCAAGCCACCGATAGAGGTTCCGAATAAAACATTCGCAAAATACATCAGCACCAATGCGAGTAAAAAATTGGGCGTTGCCAGGCCTAGAAACCCTAATAGCGTCAGGCCATGATCGGCCCAACTGTATTGATGCGTCGCCGAATACACGCCAATGGGGAAAGCTATGGCCCAGGTAAACAATATTGTAGAAAACGACAGTACAAACGAGAGTAACAATCGATCCCCAACGACCTCGGACACCGGCAGGTTGTATTCGAATGAATAACCAAAATCACCCTGCAACATTCCTGTTAGCCAGGAGAAATAACGTACCACCGGCGGCTTGTCGAGCCCGTACTGTTGGCGCAAAAACGCAACTTTTTCCTCACTTACGGTTTCACCCTGGGATTCGAGTTCAGCAATATGACTGGTTAAAAAATCTCCCTCGGGCAATTGAATAATAACGAACACCAACACGCTGACCACGAGTAGTGTTGGGATCATGACCAGCAATCGATGTAGTAAATAACGCAACATCAGGGCGTATTGCCTCCTTTGGAAAACCAGAACGTGTCCGGATGATAAATGCCAAAATGCGCCCCAGGCTCCCAATTATAGATCCCCTGTTGCGGAACATTGTGCAAATTCCGGTTAACGACCACGGGCTGTGGAACACCGGAGATAATACCCAGGGTGTAAACCTGACTGGCGTTTATGTTCAACATTTTCCCCCAGATGGCGCGGCGCTTTTGTGGTTGGTCGGCCTCAACCCACTTTTTGTTAAGGTTCAATAACTTTTTTGCCAACGGCAAATCCGGCGCTTGTCCCACCTGGCCCGCTGTTTGGAAAAATTGTCCCCACATTGGCCATTGCAATTGCATTTGATCGGTCGGCGCCAGTTCCTGTGGACTCATTGCTGCGGTTGCCAGCCCGTTTTCCAACCCACCCCAAATGGACATCAACGTCTTGCCAGCGAAAATACGATTGCGAAAAACTTCACGTTGTAACGGTTTAGTATAAAGTTTGACACCAATTTCTCGCCAAGTGCTCTCGATTAATTCCAATACGTCGCTTTGCTCCGTGTCTTCTCCCGCAGTCTCTACAATGATTTCCATCGATCGTCCATCCGCAAGCAACCGCAGACCCCGTGCATCTCGTTGCACCAGGCCCATTTCATCAAGCAGTGCATTGGCGCGTGCCGGATCATATTGAGCCCAATCCTGGCGATAATGCGGTAAATACAAAGGACTGTCTGGATAGACCGTATTGTTACCCTCCAGGGCCAAGCCAAAATAAATGACCTGATTAATTTCATGCCGATTGATCGCCAGGGATAGAGCACGCCGAAACCGCACATCACGGACCAGCGCACGCCATTGTGGATCCCGCACATTTAAATTTGGAAACAACGCCAGGTGTGCTCCCTTGGTTGTTTTCCACAGCCGAACCTGGTTAGCTGTTCGCGTTTCACTGGCCTTGAGGAATGTATAGTCGCTAAATTTCAGGTGACGGGCCTGGAGATCACTTTCCCCGGCACCAGTTTTAGCTGGAATCAGTTTACCGCCCGCAATGGTAATAATGACCCTGTCAATGTACGGCAATTGTCGCCCATCTTTATCCACGCGATGAAAATAAGGATTACGCTGGAATTCAAACCGGGTCGCAGGTTCAGGAGTAATAATTTTCCACGGCTGAAGCGTCGGCAAATCCGGGTTGGTATTTTTATAAGGTCGATATTTACTTATAAACAGTGCCACCCAGTCACGTTGCCCGACAATGCGTGCCTGCGCATTTAATTGTTTACGATCTGTGTAGCTGGCATGAAACTGTTTGAGATAGTGGGCTGGCGCATGGATGTACAGTGGCCGACTTGCCGCCAGGGTCGGCAGGAAAAACGGGTTTGGCTTATCCCATTGGTAGCGCACCGTAAATGCATCGGGAAATTTCACCTGCGGCGGTTTACCGTCAACCAGTAAAGTGACCGGAGGCCCAAAAGGCGACAGCTCTTTGTTGTTGGCGATGTCCTGCCACCAATATCGAAAGTCATCACTGGTAAAGGCGGCACCATCCGACCAGTGGTGGCCCTTACGTAAATGTAGTGTGAATATTCGTTCTTCAAAGACGTCGACACGCTCAAGTATGTCCGGCACCAACTCAAAACTTTTGTCGTAACCCACCAGTCGGGCGTAGCCATAAACTGTCATAAGGCGAATGTCCTTGGCACGACCCATAAGCAAATGCAGTTCACCTCCATAATTGCCCAACTCAGGCATAACCACTTTCATTGCCGGTTGTGGCAGGCGCTCCTTTAGTGGCGGCAAACTGCCGTTCGCCACCCGCATCGCCATTTCCAGAGCTTGATCCTGTGACATAACGGGCATGGATATCAGCCCAGCCAGTAACAACGGTAAAAACAGGCCACGCAAATTTACCCATAGACTCATGACAGATCCTGCCTGGACCAGAGTTCAGCACGCACAAAATGTGCAGGTTCCACTTCTAGCAATTCGGGTAACGATTCGTCAGTGAGCGTAAATGGAGCTGGCCAGTTGGCTGGATTGGATGATTTCCCTTCCATCAGATCATTGAGATCCAACCTTGCGTCAGGATCTGCTCTGGGCACTGCAGCGAGCAATGCGCGCGTGTAAGGATGCAGCGGGTTTTTAAACAACGCCTTCCGAGGAGCAAGTTCCACCAGGACACCCGCGCACATCACCGCAATTCTGTCGGCAATATAATCAACGACTGACAAATCATGGGAAATGAACAGGTAAGTCAGGCCTAGTTCTTGCTTTAAATCTCTGAGCAAATTTAAAACTTGTGCCTGCACAGACACATCCAATGCCGAAACGGGTTCATCACAAATCAACACCTCAGGATTCAAAGCCAAAGCCCGGGCTATACCGATTCTCTGGCGTTGGCCACCTGAAAAGCTATGCGGATATCGCGCCGCGCATCGGGGATCAAGTCCAACGTGCCCCATCAGCTCCCTGACGATTGTCGTCCTGGTTTCAGCATTCCCCAGCCCATGAATCAGCAGCGGTTCAGAAATAATATCGAACACCGTCATTCGCGGGTTCAGGGAACCGAACGGGTCTTGAAAGACCAGTTGAATATTCCTGCGAAATTTTTGTAAATCTGCCCCATCAAGTTTAAGAACATCGATGCTACGGCCCGATTGATTAAAATGTATTTTTCCGAAATCCGGCTCCACGGCGCGCATGATGATCTTCGCCAGCGTGGTTTTACCACAACCACTTTCACCAACAAGCCCCAGACATTCCCCGCGTTCAATCGACAAACAGATATTATTTAGCGATCGCGGCTGTGATTTTGGCTTGTGGCTTGCAAATAATCCCCCTTTACGTTTGCTGAACGTTTTATTGATCCCCGCAATGGTTAATACCGGGGTTTGTAACTGATCATTGTGCAGATTTGTACGCGCCTGAAGGTATCCGCCGGGACTGCGTTGCACCTCGCGAATGGGCGTCAAGCGTTCACCAGGTTTAAGATCCAGGCGTGGCACGGCGCGCATAAGCGCCTGTAGATATGGATGGCCCGGTTTTTTGAATATATCTTCCGCAGATCCGCTTTCCATTAGCTGGCCGTGGTAAATCACTGCAACTTGATCGGCCAAATTGGCTACAACACCCAAATCGTGCGTAATTAAAAGAATTGCCATGCCGAGCTCGGTTTGCAGATCCCTCAACAGGCAGAGAATCTGTGCCTGAATGGTGACATCCAATGCCGTGGTCGGCTCATCTGCTATGAGCAGTGCCGGACGACAAACGAGCGCCATGGCAATCATCGCCCGCTGCCTCAAGCCTCCAGATAGTTCAAACGGGTAGCTGTCAATTGCCCTGGCAGGATTTGGGATACCAACCTGATCAAGTACGTCCAGTGCCTTTGCCCTGGCTTGTGGCTTATCAACTTTTTGGTGTAGACGAACCGTTTCACAAATCTGGTCACCTATGGTGTGCAGCGGTGAAAATGAGGTCATGGGTTCTTGAAAGATCATGGAAATCTTTGCACCGCGGATCCCGCGCATGACGTTGCCATAGGGATCCTGGCTGGCAAGTTCGATTGTCTCTGCGCTCGGATCGGACCCGTGATATTGTATAAGTCCGGAATCTATCTGTGCTGGTTGTGGGAGAATTCCCATAATGGCCTGGGCAATGACTGACTTCCCCGAGCCCGATTCACCGACGAGCGCAAGAGTTTTGCCGCGCGGAATGCTGAAGGAAACACCACGTACCGCTTCGATGATTCCTGCCTGTTGCAGGTTGAAGCTGACGGCCAGATGGTCGATAGTCAGCAAAGGATCATGCATATCTCATCCTTGAGCCCTTAATCCTGTGCGTACTTTGGATCTGATTCAACTGCCGGTGCAAATTTTCATTACCACTTCAGATCCCTGCCAGATGATCCCTGCCAGAACAACCCCTATTCAAATTCAATGACACGTTTAATGAGCGCTTTTTAGCTGGCGCACAGATTCTGCCCACAATGGCCATTGCCCAATGCTCCGTATTCACCATCAGTAAACAGTGCAGTCAGATAACGTGCACATATTCGCTATATCATGCTCGCTATATCATGCTAAAGAGTACCAGTTAAGCATTGGTCCTGAAAGACAGCAATTCCAACCTGACAGTGCCTTCTGCCTTAGGTACTAAACTATCGTAATTTCCTGCAACAGGTCCAGATTATCCAAATTTCAGCGCTTCAAATACCGGATAGCACAGCCACCTGTAAGGCGATATTCAATTTCTTGATTCGTAAGCCCTGATCACGGGAAAATTCAAATTCGTGTCCACAAGACCAGTCAATTTTCGTCGTGAATTTATCCTGCATACTCCACCCACTGGCCAAAGACAATGCGGCACGTACGACCCCCTTGTGAGTCACGATAACGATCCGCTTATTCTCCACCGCCAATGACTGTAGCCAATCGCTCAAACGCTGACGCACCTGGCGTGGTGACTCACCTCCTGGAGGCCTGAAATCCAATCCTTTACGCTCATTTTTGATGAATTGATCGCCCAACTTTTCCCTCAGATCGCTCAAGCTCGAGCCTTCCCATTGACCCCATTGCATTTCACACAGGGCCTCAACAGGACAGCTATTGCGGGCCAAAAGCAACTGTGCTGTCTCTATGGTGCGCTGTAATGTACTTGTATAACACTGCGCTGATTGCCACTTTTCAGGTAACTGCTGATTTGCAAGGTGTGCACGCCCACGGTCACTTAAAGGAATATCCGTCCACCCCTGAATGCGTCGTTGTAAATTCCAATCGGTTATGCCGTGTCTGATAAACAATATTTTCATACCACTCCATTTTTAATCTGCACTCTGGCTACACGGCAATCATAATGTGTCGATTATTTGCGCAACGAATATTGCTTCCAATCTGGTCGCGGCAGACTGTAAATCATGTTCTCCAAGAACTTTGTCAATCGCACCCTTAGACAACTTTTGGCGAAATTTTGAATCAGTCAGCAGCTTTAATAACGCACGACCAAAAGCTGATCTATCTGCTACGGGCACCAGCAATCCACTATATTGATCCGATACAACCTGAGGAACCCCTCCCGCAGAGCCGGCAACACAGGGCAATCCTGCAGCGGCAGCTTCCATAAACACCATCCCCCAGGCTTCATTAATAGCCGGCCAAACAAAAATATCCGCCAGCCCCATATGCTGGGCAAGGCGACGATCCTTTTGACAACCCACGAACCGAACCCGGCCTGAAAAATCATTGAATAATGACTCGACCTGTCTGCGTGCCGGCCCATCACCAACGATAACCAATTGCCACGGAATCTGTGTCATCGCTTTTAGCGCCGCCGCCAATAATGTATAGGAATCCATCTTGGCCCGACTACGCATCATTGCGACGCAAATGAGCACCGGAATATCCGGCTCCAAACCTAATTCAATACTTAATTTTCTACAGGCATCTTTTTGCTGACTCCAATTGCGGAACCGCTGGGCATCAAAAAAAGGCGGTAATCTTGAAACTCGATCACTTACGCCATGAGACGTGGCCAGCAACTGTTCCACGCAAGCAATATCTACCGGATTTAACGCAATTACCGATGCGGCCATTAACATTGCCTCACGTGCTGCAAGATATCCATCGTGCCAGGGTCCACCTGCCTGTTTAGGCGCATGGGAGGCCTCAGCAACGATATAGGGTATATTCAGGGTACGGCTAATTTGCGGTCCCAATAAATCCGGCGCTTTATGGTAAAGGTGGTAACTAAACCATGCAGCCGGGCGTTGCTGCGCTGTCATAGCTAAATATTTATTGAGTATGCGCTGGCGTATTATTGCGGCCCGCAGACGAAGTCGCTGTTGCTGCTGCTGGTTCCCCTGGCCTTCATAACTGCGAAATGTTGATGCCAACTCAGGTTCATATCCTGCCAGGCGTATTGCCGACAGTAAGGCCCGTGCCATGCTCCTGTCCCCTGATGGGACTGGATGGTTTGGTGATTTCATCGGCGCATAAAAGGCGATCTTCACTCCATATCTTCCAAGCACGAAAAATGACCCAGTAATTTAGTGATTCCAGCCTGCATGCCGAAATCGCTTCGAACCCGGTGTTCACCTGCCTGGGCCATCTGCATACGAGTCGCCGGATCCCGGATCAAAGCAGCCATCGCAGAGGTTAACTCATTCACCTCCCCGGAGGTGACCAGCACGCCAGTCACCTGGTCTTCTATCAATTCAGGGATTGCCGATAACCGCGTTGCTATGCATGCCAAGCGCTGACTTTGTGCCTCCATGAGGACATTTGGCAGTCCATCCATATCACCATCGCCAGCCACTTGACTGTTTAAAACAAAGATATCGGCACATTGGTACTGTAACAACACATCTTGCTGGGCAAGTGCCCCGTGCCAATGTATCCGTTTATCAATCCCCAAGTGGATCGCCTGTTGTTGTAAAGAGCGCAGTAACGGCCCATCACCTACATGATGAAATTGCCAGGGCAAACTCGTGGGTAACGCTGCCAACGCATCCAGTAGTACCCGATAGCCTTTTTTTTCCACCGCCCGGCCAACGGACAACAAACGCACTGCTTGTGTCGAGTCTGAATGTGCAATTTTCGCCTGTGGCTCAGGCCGCTTAAATCGCTGCAGGTCAAGACCGTGATAGACCAGATCGATACGATCCGGATCGTTAGTTAAGCTCTTTAGGTGTCTCGCGTTAAGCGCCGTACAGGTCACCACAAATTTAGCTTCAGATAATTTTTCCTGCAAATCCCATTGCGGCGATGTCCAGATATCCCTTGCGTGTGCTGAGGCACTCCAGGGTAGGCCCCTGAGATAACTGGCATAACGCGCTACTGAAGCAGGAGTATGCAGAAAATGGGCATGCAGGTGTACGATACACCGAGGAAGCTCAGCTGCCACAACAAGCGCCTGACCGAATCGGCGAAACCTGTTACGTGTGAAGTCTCGCAGCAAATCCGCAATGAATAACTTGCGGGCCTGCCGATAGGCTGGCGAGTTTCGTAACTGCCACCACGCCTTTATTACGCGTAATGGTTCAAGATGTAGATATTCTGGCAAATAGCTCACTGGTGCCTGTATCCGTTCTATCATCGGATGCTGGTGGCGATCTGTCGGGTGGCGTAAAGAAATGATGTGTAGATTCAGCCCAGCGTGCTCCAACGCCAGTATTTCCTGCGCAATGAAGGTCTCCGAAAGCCGCGGATACCCTTTGAGGATAAAGGCGATGGCCGGGGTCATCGCAACGCGACTGTTAGACACTATTTTCAGATAACTGTGTGGACTGATTGTCCGCTGATAACCACTGATTGAGAAGTTTGCCGATATTATCCAATCCTTCCAATAATCCCGGGACCACAGTTGCACTGGGCGGATTCTGATCAGGAAGATTTTTAAGTGCTGCCGCCATCAAGTGCGGATGCCGCCCTTTGCGGCCATCCAGCATGCGCACCAGACCCAAGGACTCAGCACGGGAAGTACGAATATATTGCTCAAGCCGCGGCTTGGTTCGCGGAACAATAATTGCCGGTTTATCAAAGCTCAGGATGTCACAAAACGTGTTGTAACCTCCCATCGCCACGAGGCCAAGTGCATTGTCGATTAACTGTTCTGGATGGGCATCGAAAGTAATGGCATCAACCTGAGGCAGGCGCATTACCCGGGTGCGAAATTGTTCACGCCGCAAGGGTTGCATGAATGGCCCGAAAACCAGCAAGCATTTATAAGGTATCGAAGCATCTTGTTCATAAGCGCTCAAAACCCAGTTTATTAGTGCCTCACCATCGCCCCCACCGCCTGTAGTCACCAATATATACGGCTCACCAACCGCTCTTACCGAGGTAATCTGCGGGCTTAGTTTGGTGGAAGGTCCTCTTAGATAACCCGTATAGGCGATCTTGTGCAGCACTGATTCAGGTATATCCAAGCCGACCAGTGGTTCACACACCTGGGGCAATCCGTAGATCAGAATATTATCATACAACTCCTCCAAGGTCGGCACTGGGTTCTTGCGCTGCCATTCCCGCCTCAACAAGTCAGGATCATCCATGACATCCCGTAAGCCCAATACCAGGCGAGTCCCCATCGCCTTGAGTATTTTCAGTGTATCAAGGATCTCGCCGCGCAAACCCAACGGTTCCTTATCGACGATAAAAACATCCGGGGCAAACGTTATAGCCGTGTGCTGCATGATTGAGGCCCGCAACTCCAGAACTTGACTGATATCCAGATGGAGGCTGAGTGCTGAATATTCTCCATTACGCAGCTTGATGACACCGGGAACGCGAACGAAGTCCACTCGGGCGCGGAAATCAAAACTACCAATAATCGGCGACCCGGAGAGAATCAATACAGATAAATCAGAACGCTGCGCGACGAGAGAATGGGCGATCGTGCGGCAGCGCCGCAAATGTCCAAGTCCAAAAGAATCGTGGCTATAGATCAACACCCGGGAAGAGCGAGGAATCGTTTCTAAGTTCATTGGTCTGCCAAACATTATCTGAATTGCCAAGCCTATCTTATGCATTACTACTGCCGCAACGCCTATATTAGACGACTCGACCTGAGGCAAATCCAGCCAATCAGGTCCGCTCGGAGAATTTCCCATGTACACTTACACCACGGGCCAATTCATTCCGAACATGTCCTTGCACAACCTCTGATGACGGTTATCAATGCCCTACGACGCCTCGATTCTGTCATCGGCAAAACAGTGTTGATACTCGGTCAAGGACCCATCGGACTGATGTTCACACAACTACTCGCCCACATGGGTGCATTTCAGCCGTGCCCAGGAAGCCTTCGAACTGGCCATCAGCCGCGAAGATGGCGTCATTAAAATTTTGCTTGATTACAATAAAGGTAAACGACCCGCATCCGGGAACCTTAACCATACCTGATGGTCTTTCAGAATATCGTTGTGTTACGAGTGGGGTCCGCCCGCCAAGCTGGACCGTGAGCAGCATGGATGCTGCGACCGAGCCTCCATGGACGGATTCACGGCGT
>CAZAWX010000063.1:0-16875 GCA_964488985.1 uncultured Ectothiorhodospiraceae bacterium | reverse complement strand
GCCGTGGTCTGTGACAGGGCCGCGCTGAGAGTGATGTTGCCGGCCTCGGCAAGGACTCCGGTGGTGGTGACGGTGACGCTTGTGCCGGCGGCCAGGGCCGCTTCGATGGTGGTGTTGGCGATGGTCGAGCCGCTGGCGGCGGGGCTCCAGATGCCGCCGGCGAGGGCGCCGTTGGCATCGACGCTGCCGATGGTGACGTTGATGGGATCGAGTAGCCACTGGCCGGGAGCGCCGTTGGGGGCGCTGGCGCTGACCCGGGCCCCGCTCACATCCAGGCGATGCCCGGAGGTTTCGACCAGGCCGCCGTCACCTGCCTCAGTGCCGCCGCCGGCAGTGATCGCGCCCAGAACGCGGGTGCTGTCGTCGGACCAGACGATGACCTTGCCGCCGTCGCCGGAGGTGAGGGCGTCGGCGCGGATGCGTGTGGTGCCGCCGACATACACCTGGCGGGCGTTTTTCACCGCGGGGTTGTTGCCCTGGTAATCCCCGCCGATCAGGGCTTCACCGCCGCCGGTATCGCCGGAGACATCGATGGTTGCATTGTCGAGCAGGGCCACCCGTTCCCCCAGGACCTCGACGTGGCCGCCTTTGCCTGTGCTGCCTTTGGTTTCGATACGCCCGGAATCGAGGACCGTGTCACCGCTGCTTTCGATCGTGACCGTGCCGCCGCGCGGCCCGTTGGCCGTGATCGCGGCAGCGCCCGCCATCTCGATATCGGCGCTGGCCAGCAGTTGCACCCTGCCGTCTTTGCCGACGGTAATACTGTCGGCATTGATGGTACCCGCGTGCCTGATAGTGCCGGCGAACATGCTTGCGGCGCCACCGTGGGTGAGCAGGCTGCCGAGGTTCACCACCTCGTTATCCGGCGCCTGCACATCGAAGACGATGTCGTCGGAATCCAGACTCGCCAGGGTCACGCTTTGCCCCGCGGCCAGTACCAGTTTTCCACCGTCGGTTTCGATGATGCCGCTGTTTTTGATGTTCGGGGCTATCAGGAAAATATTGCCGTTGGCGCCGGCCTTGATATAGCCCTGGTTTTCAATCGAGCCGGACTGACGGTCACCCTGGAATTTGAGGTTCTGGGAAATAAAATCCTGATCGGTGATATTCAGGGTCGATGCCACGAGGCCGGCGGTGTCGATGACTGCGTTGGGCCCGAAGACGATGCCGTGGCGGTTGATAAGGAACACCCGGCCGTTGGACAACAGACGCCCGAGGAGGGCGGAGGGGTTGGGGCCGGTGACCCGGTTGAGAATGGCGCTGGTGGCAGAATTCTGGAGGAAGCGGGTGGTCTCGCCGTTTTGAATCGAGAAACGCTGCCAGTTGATGATGGCCCCTGGGGTATTGGTGACGTTGAGTACGCCGGAACTGGGTTTTGCGAAGCTGACCTTACCGTGGGCTACTTGCGCACCGTCGGGATTGGCTTGAGCGGCACCACCACTGAGGAATCCGAGGGTAAATGCCAAAAACGCATGGAGCAGTTTTTTATTCACCTTGACCATCCTTAACGAGACAGCGTCAATCCCAGGCAGATATGGTGGTAAAAATTTAATTATTATTTTTCTTCCAGGTATCAAGCCTTGTTAACTGTCATGTGATTAATAGATCGGCTAATCATTATGCCTAATAATCAATATAAATAAAATTTTTGTTATAAACAAAAGAGCGGATGAATTTACAAGAAAAAGTTGTTTTCTTACCCGGAACACAGGCTTATTGTTGTCAGGTCTAACTGGGGTGGGGGTTCATGGTAGGTGCTGCGTGATCCACCGATCAAGATGATTGGCAAAGGCTTGTCGATCACTTTGGCTCAAGGCCGCAGGGCCACCGGTGTTGACGCCACTGGCGCGCAGGGTATCAAGGAAATCACGCATATTCAGACGGCCGCGAATATTCTCGGCATCGAACAATTCGCCTCGGGGGCTGAGGGCCAGCGCGCCTTTTTCGATGGCCTGGGCTGCCAGGGGAATATCACTGGTGATGACCAGATCCCCGGCGACGAGTCGTTTGACGATCTCATCGTCGGCCACATCGAAGCCGGCACTGACCTGTACGGTTTTAATCTGTGTCGAGGCCGGTGTGCGCAGGGGCTGATTGGCGACCAGCGTCAGCGCAATATTGCTGCGCTGTGCTGCCTTGAACAAGATGTTCTTGATCACCCCCGGGCAGGCATCGGCATCGACCCAGATGGTCATTGATCTATAACCAGGTTAGCTGGCGCGTCGTTGCCGCTGGCCGTGTGGTTTGCCTTTATGGCGTCGGTTGTTGTCGGCGGCGGGGCGTTTGTGGCCCTCATTGGGTCGTGCATCGCGCGCTGGGCGTCGATTGCGGCTTTTGCCGACAGGTTCAGCTTTAATGCTCGGATCCGGTTCATAGCCCGGGACAATGATGGATTCAATTTTGTGTTTCAACAACCGTTCAATGTCGGCCAGAAATTTATGCTCATCGACACACACCAGTGAGACGGCATGTCCAGCGTCACCGGCGCGGCCGGTGCGGCCAATGCGATGGACATAATCTTCCGCCACGTTGGGTAATTCGTAGTTCACGACATGAGGGAGATGTTCGATATCAAGGCCTCGTGCGGCGATGTCGGTGGCGACGAGTATTGGTGTTTTTCCACTCTTGAAATCGGCCAGTGCCTTGGTGCGGGCACCCTGGGATTTGTTGCCATGAATGGCCACTGCCCTCAGGCCGTCGCGTTCGAGTTGCTGGCAAAGCCGGTTGGCGCCGTGTTTGGTGCGGGTAAAAACCAGGACCTGGCGCCAGTTGTTATGGCCGATCATGTGGGAGAGTAATTCCCGTTTACGCGCCCGATCCACCGGGTGGACAATTTGTGTGACCTGCTCGGCAGCGGTGTTACGTCGGGCAACCTGAATTTCAGCAGGAGAGTTCAGCAGGCCATTGGCCAGTTGTTTGATTTCATTTGAAAAGGTGGCCGAGAACAGCAGGTTCTGGCGCACCGGCGGTAACACTTTAATAACCTTGCGAATGTCGCGAATGAAGCCCATGTCGAGCATGCGATCCGCCTCATCCAGGATCAGGGTTTCAACCTTGTCGAGCCGCAATGTGCCCTGTTGCAGGTGATCGAGCAATCGCCCCGGTGTCGCCACCAGGATGTCAACGCCCTGGCGCAGCGTGGAGATCTGCGGGTTGATATTGACGCCACCGAAAATGACGGTGGATTTAAATGGCAGATAGCGCCCATATACACGCACGCTCTCGCCAACCTGGGCGGCAAGTTCCCGGGTAGGGACAAGAATCAGCGCCCGCACCACAGGACGACGAGTTGTGCTGCCAACACGCTGCAGTCGTTGTAGTAAAGGCAAGGTGAAACCAGCGGTTTTACCGGTTCCGGTTTGCGCACTGGCGAGTACATCGCGTCCTTCGAGGACGGCCGGAATGGCCTGCTGTTGAATGGGGGTGGTGTGCTCGTAGCCCTGTTCGGCAACCGCACGCAACAATTCGGCCGACAGGCCGAGCTGTGAAAATAACATCTATTAAACTCCGATTAACGCCCGTCCTGAAGCCACATCCAGTGGTCTGTCTACGGTCGGCCAGGGCTGTCATGGTAGAGGGCTCCGACATCCGCGGAACTGCGGGTCAGTAGCTGTCGGTGCAGACCGAAAGCACCCAACGGCGCGCACTATAACAGTATTAGTGGCTGGCAGTGCAAGTGATTCCACATTGTTGCGCTTAAGAACGAACCTATGAATCCCTGCTAGTCTTTATCGGCGCTGCTCGGCTCGTCAGGAACCCAGACGGCTTCAAGGATTTTTGCGTAGTTATATTGGCGCAGATTTTGTCTGGCATTGAGCAAAATCAGTACCACCAGAACAAAGTGAATTCCGGCGTCAAAATCAGTTGTGGTGGATGCTCGCCAAAATGAATAGCCCGCCAGTCCCAACCCCACCACAACGCTGACAAGGGACAAGGCCAGAAATAGTTTTTTCCGGCGAATTGTTTTCCTGGCAAGTTGTTGTTCGTAGGCAGTCAGCATCATCACGGGTAAAAATATTTATAACCACTCGTAAACCAGTACACTGAAAATGCCGTAACGAGAAAACTGTAGACGGAACCCGTAAGGATGTGCAGTCCCGGGGCGAGCAGGGCAACAAACAGCTCCAAAATTTGAACCACAGAAAGAAAAGAAATGAAATGCAACGCCGTATCCCGGCGAATGAACAGGGTGTAAAACATCCCCATGGGAGTCGTTACCACCGCTGCTACAGCAAGCGGAGCAAGTACCAAGAGAGCCACTGTAGCAAATAATTGCTTTCCAACGGATACCGACAGCAGCAGCACTAACACCAGACTCAGCGCCGCGAGCGGGAAAAAACAACAGTAGGCCCGAGCGTGTTTGGTTTTGCGTTTTGCCGTGGATTCTTCCCGGTTGATGCGCATGGTCGTTGTCTCCGGTGTTGGGGCGCGCTCAGGTAACTGTACAAGCGAACATGAATCAGTCTTCAGCCCAATACCGAAAAACTGCTCTCCCGGTTGATTTCACGCTTACGAGAATAAAACCCGGCGTCAATATCCCGGTCAATGTGCGGCAGGTGGAATTGCAATGGTTGGCGGTCATGATCGTTACCGGCTTCACAATAGTCAATAAGGGCGGTCATGAGCTTACCGGCGATGGGGGCATTTTTGAATTGATTGCCACTGGTGCCAATGGCCATGTAGAAACCATCGAGAGCTGAGCGGTCATAGATCGGGATCCAGTCATCGCTGACATCATAAAGATCCACCACGCCGCGTTTTTGCGAGGGGATCCCGAGTTCGGGCACGCGTTGTGCATAGCGATAGGCCTGGGTGGTCCATTGCTCGGTGAATTCATGATCATAGTTTTCATCATCCACCCATTCCCGGGGATCGCATTCCGGATCTTCGCTGCCGACGAGAATATGGTTGCCGCTTTCCGGTCGGCAGTAGCAGGAGATGTCACTGTCGGAAACGACGATGCCATCGGCCTCGAAATTGAACCCTGCAGGGGAGGGTACGTGTACGACCTCCTGGCGCAGTGGGCGGGTGCTGATGGTCATGTCGTCGAGCACCCCGGCCATTTGATTCACCTTCGCCGATGCAGGTCCAGCCACATTCACCACCACCGGGGCGTGGACTTCACTGCCATCGGCAAGTTTTACACCGCTGGTCCGGCCACCGCTGTGCAGTATTTCAATGACCCGTTGATTGAATAAAAATTCAGCCCCATGTTGTTCGGCGGCACGCTGTAAATTGTGTGTTGCGAGTTGCGGATCGTTGACATAGCCCGCGGTCGGGAAGAACACGCCATTGGCTACACGCCGCTCACTGGGCTGGCCGAATCCTTCTGCATCGAGGCGTTTAGGTGGCCAGTAACTTTTTAAATCATAGACGGGTAGCCGCTTGGTGATTTGTGCTTCATCCCAGAGTTCATAGGGAATGTTGAGGGCGTCGCAATGGCCGATATGATTGCGCAAAAATTGATTTTGCTCGGTACACATGACCAGGCAACCCGTGTCGTGGTACGTGGCCAGTCCACGTTCATCCTCAGCGTCGAGATATTCACGCCAGTCGCGCCAGTAAAAGTAACCTTCATAGGCAAAGGCGGTGCCTTCCAGAGTCGAATAATGAACCCGGATAATCGCGCAGGAACCGCTGGTGGGTCCGTAACCGGCAGCAGGGTTTTTATCAATGGACAGAGTTTTGTAACCCTTTTTCGCCATTTCCAGGGCGGTGGCGGCACCGATGATGCCGGTACCGATAATAATTGCGTCAGCCGTTCGAGCCATGGGGCGAGGTCCTTTTTTTCATAGATCTGCAAATTGTTCGAGTTGTTCGATGACAGCAGTGGCAACATTGAGCCCCTGTGTTTGCGCACGGCGGCGATTAGCGGCCCTCCGGGCACCGGGAATATATGCGCCATGGTTCGATTCTATCCGTTTCAGATAGACATCGCAGCGATTCGCAAAATTTTCATGCAAAAGTGCCGGATTCATCACCACGATGCTGAGCCCCACAGCCGGGCAGGCGGGGCCGGAATTAAATGCCGCCGCATCCAGGGTGATGTTATTGACTGAGTCCAGAGTCACTCTACAGTCCAAGCGCCGCCTTGCGGCCTTCGTAAATGGCGATGGCGGCCTGCCGGGGGGCGAGGCTGTCGCCAATATTGATGACCTCGAAAGTTGATCCGTCTAGCTCCCGGGCCAGGGAATCTTCGGCAACGTTGGTGCCAGAAAATACCAGTGAATCGGCTTCCAGCATTTGTTTCTCGCCGCTCAGGTAGGAGACGACTTCAGCACCTTGGTCACTCCAACTCAGGAGGCCGGACTCGGTGATAAAGCGCACACCAGCCTCGGCCAGCAGTTTGCGCAGAGGAAAATCAGCCGCTGTGCGTTGCAGTTCCCGGGCGACCATGGGATCCGGCGTTATCAGTGTGACCTGATGGCCTTCCTCGGCGAGTTTCCAGGCTGTGCCACCTCCGCGCCAGTTCCCGGCTTCATCGAACACCACGACTCGTTTGCCAGGGCGGGCGCTGCGTTGCATGACCGCCTCAACTGCATAGACATTGGCTGAATCGAAACCGGGCAGGGTGGCTTGTTGCGGCATGAATTTTTGAAAACCGCTGTCCGCCGGTAACGATCCAGTGGCAAGGATCACGCAATCCACACCGGCAGTGCGCGCCTCATTGGCATCCACTGGATGGTGATAGTGAACGGGTACCTCCAGGCGCTGCAGTTGTCGCTCATACCACTCGATCAAATCCTGTATCTGGGCACGCCGGGGTTGCAGGCCGGCAAGCCGGAATTGGCCACCGGGATGTGAACCTGCTTCATACAGAGTAACCTGATGGCCGCGTTCTGCGGCGACCCGGGCTGCTTCCAGTCCCGCAGGCCCGGCGCCGACCACCATGATGGTGCGGGGTTTGGCTGCGGGGGTGAATCGATCTCCTCCCCATTCAAATTCACGCCCGGCAGAGGGGTTGACCACGCAGGAGATCCAGTAATCTCGGTAGCGTCGCCCCCAGCACATCTGATTACAGGACAGGCAACCGCGAATGTCCTGCGAGCGATTGTCCCGTGCTTTGTTGACAAGATGCGGATCAGCGATCTGGCCACGAACGATGGAGACCAGATCGGCCTGACCTGCAGCGAGTACGGCCTGGGCATTATCCGGAGTGCGGATATGGCTCTCGCAGGTGATGAGGGCATTACGAACGTTGTTTTTGAGTACCTCGCTCAGTGCAGTGCCGAGTTTCTCCGGATACAGGAAGGTTGGCATCAGTTTATAAAAATCAAAATATCCGCCTGTGCCACAACTCACATAGTCCACCAGCGCATCCCTGTCATGGCGAACAATGACTTCGGTCATGGCTTCATGCTGCAAGGTGATGTCGTAATCCGGTTCATCTGAAACCGACAGGCCGATGATAAAATCATCACCACATTGCTTGCGGATGCGTTGCAGGATTTCTCTGGAAAACCGGGTGCGGTTTTCCAGGCTGCCTCCCCAACGGTCCTGGCGGCGGTTTGACCAGGGTGTCCAAAACTGATCAATAATACAGTGATACGCTGCCCAGACTTCCACACCATCGAATCCTGCCGCCTGACAGCGCCGGGCGGCCTGGACGAAACCATCAATGGTGGCTTCGATTTCTGACTCGCTCATGGCGTGACTGCCATCGGAATCGTGGTAACTTGGCAACCCCGAGGGGGACCAGTTGGGATGCCAGGAATTATCACCATCACCGTGCTGGCCGACATGATAGAGTTGCTGGACGATGACGGCGCCTTGTTCATGGCAGGCATCGGTTATGCGCCTGAAATGCGGGATCACCGCATCATCGCTGTGGCGAAAATTACCCCGGGTCAGAACGGCTGCCGCATGGATTGGCATGGGTTCAATGACCAGCATGGCAGCGCCACCCATGGCCCGTTCCCGATAATAGGCCAGGTGGCGTTCACCAGGTAAGCCTTGCTCCGCCATATTCGCGGTGTGGGCGCCAAAAACAATACGGTTGCGTAAGGTTTTGTGGCGCAGGGCAACCGGTTTGAATACATGCGGGTAGGGGTTTGGCATTAGCAGGTTCTCAGTAATCGCTGGGCGTCATAAATGGCGGCATGGATGTTACGCCCTGATACCGCATCGCCGATCCGGAACAGGAATCCCGGCTGACCACTGCCGACCCGGCAGTCATGGTCAGGGCTATGCTGCCCTTGGGTTTTTCGACATGATAGCGCCGGTAGCGTTCTTCGGGCATGCCGTCATGGGCATACGCCGGTTCGTGGGCAGTGGACAGGATCCGGTTGCGTAATTGCAGATGTTTGAGTTGCAAAGGCTCGAGCAGAGGATCGCTGTTCGTCATATCAAAAACTATTAAATAATACAGTTATTTTCAGTACCAGGCGTCGACCCTGGACTGCCGGGTTTTGTCAATATAGGTACGCAGAGCCTCATCGATGCCCGCATCGAGTTCAGGCATGACGTACTCGTCCAACATGCCGTGCCACTTGTTATGCGCCCGAGCCACGGCATCATGCGCGCCTTCTTCCGTCCACTGTTCGAAACTCTCCGAATTTGACAGTTGCGCGTCGTAAAAGGCCGATTTGTAATTGCTCATGGTGTGACTACAACCGAGGAAATGCGTGCCAATGGGAACTTCCGTGTAAGCACTTCTAGCCAAGGCGTTGTCGTCGGTGGCCATACCCTGCAGTAGCCTTTGCATGGCGCCGAGGCGATCCACATCGAGAATGAATTTTTCATAGCCCATCACCAGTCCGCTTTCCAGCCAGCCCGCGGAATGCAAGATAAAGTTGGCGCCGCCGAGCACGGTGGACTGCAGGCTATCGGCACTCTCGTAGGCCGCCTGGGCATCCGCAAGTTTCGATGCAGTAAGGGCGCCGCCAAAGCGGGTGGGTACGCCGAGGCGTCGGGCCAGTTGGCCGTAGACATAATTCGACATTATTGGCTCGGGCATGCCGAAAGTAGGGGCGCCGGATTTAAGGCTCATGGAGGACAGAAAGCTGCCCAGCACTGCCGGGGCTCCGGGGCGCACCAGTTGTGTGTAGGCAACACAAGCCATGGCTTCGGCAAGCGATTGGGCAAGACCGGCGGCAGTGGTAACCGGCCCCATGGCGCCGCCGAGGATAAAGGGGACGATGATCATGCCCTGGTTCGCCCCGGCGTAGACCTCAATCGCCTCGCTGGCAACCTTGTCCACCACCAGCGGCGAGTTGGTGTTGACATTGCCCATGACCACGCAGTTGTTTTCCATGACCTCGGATCCGAACAGGATCCGACACATGTCAATCGTCTCCTCGGCGCGGTCTTTTAACGTAATGGCGCCGAGAAATGGTTTATCGCTGTAGCGCATGTGGGCATAGATCATGTCCAGGTGGCGTTTGTTGACTGGAATATCACATGGCTCACAGACCACGCCACCGCCATGGTGCAGCCAGGGCGAGAGGTAGGTGAGCTTGACGAAGTTGTGAAAATCTTCAAGGCTGCCGTAGCGGCGGCCTTTATCCAGGCAACGTACGAAGGGTGAGCCATAGGCGGGGGCGAAGACGCCGTGGTGGCCACCGAGTTGCACACTGCGATGCGGATTTCGTGCCAGTTGGGTGAATTGTTGCGGCGCGGTTTTACATAGACTACGCGCCAGTCCTTGCGGCAGGTGAACGATGTCGCCCTGGACATCGGCGCCTGCATCCCGCCAGCGTTGTAGTGCGTTTGCATTGCCCTGAAAACGAATACCGATGTCTTCCAGCAGCCAGTCCGCCTGTGCTTCCATGCGGCTCAGGGCTTCGTCATCAAGAAAGTCGTAGTAAGGAATTTTGCGATTGAATCCAGCAGGGGCTACCTGTATCTGTGCGGCTTCAGCCTGGTGTTTGGCTTTGCGGCCCCGGCGTAGTTTTCTGCTTTGCACGGTGCTCAACGGCGTTCCTTTGGCGCGAGGTTGGAAAGCAGCAGAATAGGCTGAGTTGGCGACTCAGACAATCACTCTGTGCAGAGTCAGATCACGCGTTGGCCGTATTTTTTAATGGCTGCTGCGGATAAGGTCAGGCCGAGGCCGGGATCGCGATTCAAGGCCAGCCAGCCATTGGCTATTTCCGGTGGATTCTCGAACAGTTCTGCCTGCAGCGGATCACGTTCCGGATCGGTAAAGGCCTCGACGAAACAGCCAGCCGGGGTGGAGGCGACCAACTGGGCATGAATGAAACAATCGTGGTGCGGTGTGACCTGGACATGGTTGAGTTCACACAGCGCAGCCATTTTACGGCCCTGGGTGAAACCCCCAAACATGGTGACATCGAACTGCAGGATTTGAATCGCCCGTTCTTCCAGAAGCGACCGGCAGCCATAACTGGTGATTTCGCTTTCCCCTGCCGATAACGGGATGCGGGTGCGTTGTGACAGCAGCTTCAGTTCGCGGCGATCATCGGCCCAACGTAAGGGTTCTTCGAGCCAGCGTGGTTGCAGTGGTTCGAGCGCACGAACGGCCTCGGTTGCGGTTTGCAAATCCCAAGCGCGGTTGACATCGACCATCAGATCATTGTCGTCGCCAATCACCTCGCGAATCACTTCCAGGCGCTCGATATCTTCAGCAAGACTCAAGCCGCCGACCTTGGCCTTGAAGCCCTTATGGCCTTGTGCTTTGAGTATCTCCATTTCCTCGCGTAACTCAGCGAGATCTTTGCCATCACGGTAGTAGCCACAGGTCACATAGTAGGGGACCCTGTCCCGGTAGCCGCCGAATAATTGATAGAGAGGCAGACCGGCAGTTTTGCCGATAATATCCCAGCAGGCAATATCTACGGCGGCTGATATTCTGATCAGCGCCTCACGGCTCCAGCCTTTTTCATGTGCCAGGCGCATTGATGTCAAGGAGAACAGATCCTGGTAAATCCGTTCAGGCGCCAATGGATTGGCGCCGATGATGCGTTCACCTATACCGCTGCGAAAAACATCGAGAATTGGTTCTGCGCTGGTATAACTGGTGGCCAGACCGAAGCCTTCAATGCCTTCGTTGGTTTTAATTCGGATGAGGATTTCATTGGCCGTCGGAACAATGAAATTGCTCACCCAATGCGGGCGGTCACTGGCTGGGCCACGAAGCATAAAAACATTGATGTCGGTGATGGTCATTGGCATTAGTGAATTCCCGTGCAAAAGAGTGCTATGAGCGCTGTTGTAACGAATTCATTGCGGATTAGCTATCTTGGATCATCAGGCTCATTTTTCGGTCACTGGAGATAATGTGTTCGACGACCCAGTGCTCTAATACACTCTCAAGTGCCTGACTGGAGGTGGTGTCTGCATGATTCAGGTAACGCATCATCAGTTCGGTATAGTGGTCGAGCAGTTCATCATGCTGGTGTTTATGTTCGGCATAAAATTTGTAGTCATGATCCTGCATGACCTGTTCTTCCAGTGCAAAGTGGGCCTGCATACGGGCGAAAATTTCTCCCAGGCAATTCTCAATGGCTATTTTATCGTTCAGGGAGGTCAATTCATTGTGGAGTCTGTTGATATCGTCGAACAACATCATGTGTTCATGATCGAGTTCAGTAATGCCAATCAGGAAGGTGTCATTCCATCCAAATTCTGTATCGGTCATGGCAAATCCCTCCTTGCATCAACCTGCGGCACCATTTCCCCTAGCCTGCATTATTCATGAACGCGCGAGCGAGGGAGTGGAAATGGCTGTAGCTACAAGGCGCGCGAGGAAATTCCTGCGCAGGCGTACTGTCTGTACGTTGAGCAGGAATTTTCTCGTGCAACACCGTAGATGCAGGCATTTCGGCTCTGGCTCCTGCTTCGCTCTACCTCCCCCTTCCTTGGGGTCGTCCGCTTCCGCAGCCGGATGTTCATGAATAATGCAGACTAGGCCTGTAGTTGCTATGTGTTCCATCATAGGTGAAATCCGCCTTCCCGGCACCGCCTTTATTGATGCCTTTGAATTAAACCGCAATTGCTGTGTGGCAATGTTGAATTCATCGCCGCTGATCGAAGCGTCGCCCGATCAGTGCCGAGGCTATGTTGACTTTTTGAATGTCGATGGCGCCGCCAGCAATACCCCAGCCCCAGCCGTCACGAAGTTTTTGTTCGATTGGATACGCTTTGGAATAGCCATATCCGCCCATCAACTGCATGGCGTTGCCGGTCACCTCACGCACCATTTCGTTGGCAAAGCACTTGGCGATGGAACTCTCGCCCATGGAAGGCAGTCTGTTTTGGGCATTGACCACAGCGCGATAAAGCAGCAATCGTGAGGCGTCAATTTTCATTTTCATATCGGCAAGTTTGAGTTGCACGGCCTGGAAGTCTGCCAGAGGTTTGCCGAATTGCCGCCGTTCCTGAATATAGGCAAGCACGCAATCGAAAGCGGACTGGGCAATAGCCAGGCTCATGGTGGTGTTGCCACAGCGTTCCAGATCAAAAGCTTCCATTAATTTCCGGAAACCACCAGCGGGTACAACCAGGTTTTCAAGCGCTACCTCAACGTCATCGAAAAACATGTCGGCGCTGGGGATCCCGCGAAAGCCCATGTGTCGCTCTGGTTTTCCAAAACTCAACCCGCCGCAATTTTTTTCCACCAGCACCGCACCGATCCCTTTGGCTCCCGGCGCATCGGACAAACGACAGTACACCACATAGGCATCCGCATGACCGGCGCCGGAACACCAGCGTTTTTGTCCATTGATGCGAATGTGATCACGTTCAATGCTGCCTCGGGTTGTCAGGTCGGTGAGGGCGGTACCGGCATTGGGCTCGGACATTGACACCGCCACCGTTATTTCCCCGGCACATACTTTGGGGATGATGCGTTGACGTAGCGGTTCGTCGGCAAAGTGGGCAATGGCCAGAGCAGGGCCGAAACAGGATTCAAATACCGGAAAGGCGATGCCCGGCGAGATTTTTGCCAGTTCTTCCAGGACCAGCACCGCATCCAGATGCTGCATCCCGGCACCGCCATAGCGACTATTGAGATTGACACCGAGCAAGCCAAGCTCTGCGTAGCGCTTGAGGATTTCAGACCCCGGTGGAGTATCGCCTTCCTCAACCTGGCGGGCCGGGCCGGTAAGTTCCTCGCGGGCAAAACGTTGCACGGTTTCACATAGCGCCTGCTGTTCTTCGGTCAGTGTAAAGTCCATTGCGATTCTCTGTGGTTTTCGAACGCGATCATTGTAACTTCTGTGTTATCAAATGGTTGTGCTTAAGAATTAACCTATGTGTAACCATTAATTCAAGCGTTTGAACTGAGCAGTTTGCAGATTAATTAAAGCTGTTTGTCAATTTTACCGATAATTCTCATGAAGAAGGTCAATTAGATTACTAGAGTCAGCGGATGACGCAGATGAATTATCCAGTCGGTGTTTTATTGGTGGAAGATAACCCCGGGGATGTCGAACTGGCGCGATTGTCTCTGGCGGAATCAACCCTGGAGGCCACTTTGCAAGTGGCAAACGGCATCCAGGTAGCGATGGATTGTATTGACAAAAGAACCCCCGACGTGGTCCTGCTCGATCTCGGTTTACCCGACACCAGCGGCTTTGGGGGCGTCGAGGCAATCAACTGCCGTTTACCAACGACCCCAATCATTGTCCTCAGTGGCCGAAACGACCAGGAAACGGCTATCAAAGCATTAGAGTCAGGTGTTCAGGATTACCTGGTCAAGGGACACTACACGCCGGCGCTGCTATGCCGTGCAGTACGCTACGCCATTGAGCGTAAGCATAGTGAGTGTGAGTTATTGGAAATGGCTCGTTATGATTCTGTTACGGGCCTGGTGAATCGATCCTATTTCATGAGTTTGTTGGATCACGCTCTGGAACGTGCCAGCCGCTTTCACTCAGACACCGATATCCTGTTTCTGGATCTCGACCATTTCAAAAATATCAATGACACTCTAGGTCACGATGCAGGGGATGAATTGCTCAAGTTGGTCGGCAAGCGCTTACAGGACTGCGTGCGTGCCAGCGATGTTGTGGCGCGACTTGGTGGTGATGAATTTATTATTTTGCTGGAGGATGTCGATTCAGCTTCCTCTGTAGCGCACGTGGCAGAAAACCTCTTGGGCGCACTCCAACCTGCCTTCATGGTAAATGCTGCCGAGATACGCATCACCCCGAGCATCGGCATTGCCAGTTATCCCTACGCCGGCAAGGATGCCGGCACATTAATTCGCAATGCAGATATTGCCATGTACCGTGCCAAGGAACATGGCCGCAATACCGCGGAATTTTACACCGATGACATGAGTGTTGCAGTCAGGCAATCCTTCGATCTTGAGATGGCGTTACGCAAAGCATTGCAAAACCATGAATTCGAACTCCTTTACCAGCCTATCGTTGACTGTGTGACGGGTCGAATCTGCGCCGGTGAGGCTTTATTGCGCTGGCGGCGAGATCCTGATGGAGAACTTTTGCTTCCCGGACAATTTATTCCGGCGCTGGAAAAAACTGGATTGATACGGGAGGTGGGCGAGTGGGTGCTCGAACGGGCCTGTGAGCAATGCAAAGTGTGGCAAACCAGTTCAGACTCAAGCGTACGAATCGCGGTCAACGTTTCGCCACGTCAAATCGCTATGCCACAGTTCGTGCAGCAAGTCGCGGATATTTTGCGTCGTACCAGGTTGGCAGCGGCTGATCTTGAGATTGAGATCACCGAAGAGTTGTTTCTGGAGCAAAACAGTGCCAATGTCAAAACACTACAGGAACTCCATGGGATGGGGGTTCGAATCGCCATCGATGATTTCGGTACAGGTTATTCATCCCTTGGTTATTTGGCTACCTTTCCTTTCGATACAATCAAGATCGATCGCAGCTTCATTTCAAAGATCAGTGAACGCAACAATAATCTGGTCACATCAGGTATATTGTCCATCGCCCAGGGTTTGGGCCGTAAAGTAATTGCAGAAGGTGTGGAAACCGATTCGCAGCATGCATTTCTTCGCGAGCATGATTGTGCTATGGCTCAGGGATTTCTGTTTAGCTGTCCTCAGCATGTGCCAGAGTTTAAGCACCTGTTGGGGCAGACTTGTCTTGATCCATCGCCACAGGTGCATTGATCGAATGTTTCAATGCCTATAGCGTAAACTGGTGGTGAATCATTCGCGATGAGTCTTTAGCAGATCTGCCTGGGACTTCGCACAGTCGTATAAAGTCGATTCGGGAGTCGCATTGACAAAATTCATCCCCAGCCGTGCTGCACAATACTGGCTGTTGTCGATCATTTTGGTGACCGGATACTTGCTGTTGCGTGAAAGTCAATGGCGTGGCAGTGCTGAACTACACACGCTGATGGAAACTGTGGCGACATTGTTGGCACTGTTTGTCGGTTTCGTGGCGTTGGCACGTTATTACAGTCGCAGAGATACCACCTTTGTGTTTATTGGGTGTGGCTTTATCGGTACAGCATTTCTGGATGGATATCATGCACTGGTTACCAGTGTCTGGTTCTATCAATTGTATCCCTCAGAATTGAATTCATTGATCCCCTGGAGTTGGGTGGCATCGCGATTTTATCTTTCAGTGTTCATGTGCCTGAGCCTGATGGCGAGTTGGCACCTGGGTCGTGGGAACAGCACTAAAGCAACCAATGAGTGGTTCGTCTTTGGACTTTCATGCCTGTTCACACTTTCAAGTTTCGCATTTTTTGCGGTAACACCTTTGCCAGCAGCATATTATCCGCAAATTTTCCTGCATCGTCCGCAGGAACTGATTCCTGCGATCTTTTTTGCCCTGGCACTATGTGGCTATTTGCGCTCCGGGCGGTGGCGCTTCGACACATTTAATCACTGGTTGGTGTTGTCATTGATCGTTGGCTTGATTGCACAACTGATGTTCATGTCAACTTCCTCGCATCTATTTGATTTTCAATTTGATGCAGCCCATGTATTGAAAAAGCTAAGCTATCTCTGTGTGCTGATCGGTCTTCTTGTCAATCTGACACAAACCTATCGCCATGCCGAGGCTGCTCTTGCGCAAGGCAGTCAACGTCGTAAGGCAATTTTGGATAACTTGCACGACGCATTGATTATCACGGATCTTGAGGGTCGCATCGAAACATTCAGTGCGATGGCCGAGCAGATGTTCGGGCATCGTGCGCAAGAAATCTTAGGGCAGCATATTAATTTGCTTATGCCGCCAGATATTGCCTCCGGGCACGACAGGTACCTGGCGCATTATCGCAATAATCGGAAAGCCAAAAACCTGCAGCAGCCACGAAAACTGGTTGCACAACGGGCCGATGGCAGCCGGTTTCCAATTGAATTGACGCTGAGTTCACTCGGCACGCCAGGATCTCCCACTATACTGGCCATCATCCGCGACATCAGCGAGCACGAGCGACTGGTCCATGATCTAGAGTCCCGCCAACGCTTGCTTGAACAATCCAATGCTGAGCTTGAGCAATTTGCCTACGTGGCCTCTCATGACTTACAGGAGCCATTGCGAATGGTTGCCAGTTTTGTGCAGTTAATATCGCAGCGCTATCAGGGACAGCTCGATTCTCAGGCGCAACGCTGGATCGGTTTTGCAGTGGATGGAACCAAGCGGATGAAATCCCTTATTGAGGCATTACTTTCTTATTCCAGGGTATCTACCCAGGGCGGACAAGCGGTTCGCGTCGAACTTGGATCTGTATTGGCAGAGGTGCAGCAGGACTTGATGAAGGCGATCGTTGACAGCGGTGCTGAGATAAAATCGGGGACCTTGCCAGTGCTGCTGGCTGACCATACGCAACTGCGGCAATTATTGCAAAATCTGATCGGTAACTCGCTCAAGTACCGTAGCGATCAGTCGCCAGTAATTGAACTGGATTGCGAATTGATGGAGGAAGGTTGGAAAATCAGGATTCGCGACAATGGGATTGGAATTGAACCACGGTTCCATG
>CAZAWX010000062.1:3011-17082 GCA_964488985.1 uncultured Ectothiorhodospiraceae bacterium | reverse complement strand
GTGCCAACACCGCAGGACAAGTCAGCCAATCATGCCCTGGGCCGCGAGGCGAGCAGCTTCAAGGGTGTGCTGGTTCGCTAATATTACTCGGTTTCGTCCCTGATATTTAGCTTCGTACAGGGCTAAATCTGCTGCCTTGAATAACTGCAATGGCTGCATGCTGGCATCCGGGACAAGACATGCAACCCCCAGTGAAATGGAGAGACTTTTGCTAACACTGGATTTTGGATGTGATATCTGTGCCTGCAAGACGTCATTGCGGACCTCCTCAGCAACTTTACAGGCACCGTCGATGTCCGTGTTGGGCAATAAAATCATGAATTCTTCACCGCCATAACGCGCCACCAGGTCCCCAGCTCGACGGATTCTTGCTGCCAGAATTTGCGCGACCTGACGCAGACATTCATCGCCGCCATCATGGCCGAACATGTCGTTATAAGCCTTAAAAAAATCGATATCAAGCAATACCCCTGACAAGGTTAATTTGCCACGCCGACACCGATTCCACTCCGCCGCCAGGCTTTCTTCCAGCAGTCGCCGATTTGCCAGACCCGTTAATGCATCCGTTCTCGACTCAGTCGCCAAAACCTTACGTTCTTCATAAAGTGTGCTATTGCTATCTTCAAGCAAGCGCAGCATATTGCGCTGTTCCACGACCAACTGTAAATCAGCGTGCAGGGTCCGATTCAGCTTATGGTGCATCAGGGCTAATACGACGGCCAAACCGAGTAACAAAATGGCCAGGAGCCACAACACCCCTGCCCCATCGCCAGCGGCTATAAACACCACGACTTCCGGTCCCAGAATGCCCAGCAGGAACCACATGAACGCATTTTTAGCTGCCATCATATCAATCATGACTGCAGTGCATAACGTCATTTGAATCAAGGCGATGAAGCTGAAATCCAGCGATTCAAGCCGTGGTTCAAACATCGCAATGACAACACCGAGCACCAAACCGGGAAGCACCATGCTCAGGTAGAGTGGCACGAGTTGCTGAGGTTCACCCCCAGAGACGGGCTTGTGGTCGTCAAAGTAGATTGCAGTGCGCCAGTGAAGCAGGCTCAGCAGCAAAAATAGCGTAAACCAAGCCACTAACACAGTATCACTGACTGAACCATCACTGACTGAACCCCGGGCAAGCAACAGAATCGCCATTACAGCAACGGGGAAATATCCAGCAAAACCGCGCGAACGCGCGAGTAAATGGGCTTGAGCCAGTCGCTCGACCTCACTGTCGACATTGGCCGTGTTCATTGCGATCTGATCCAGAACCGAGAGCGTCTCCGGCTCAGATTCGGCTGCTGACTGTTTGACGGTCATGGTGTAGATACCTAACCGATCAGGCCACACACGGCATCCATACCCTCGAGGCGAAGGTACAGCTTTACCCACGGATAGAAAATGTCAGTGTCAACAGGCACAAAAGTCATAGTATTGTATCTGCACAACATTTAAAAACTTTAATTGAAACTTTAGATAAAAGCCCTATTTACCTGTTTTATAACAGATTTATCAAGTAGCGCATAGGTGATATCTAACGTTTAGGGCGAATGTAGGAAAGCTCAGAAGACGATCTGCATAAACACAACTCCGGGCATCCGGAAAATTCGTTCCTACCTGCACATTTGTCAAATCACATCGTGTGCGTCTGCCGATCCGATTTGAGTGCGGCGGCGAGGACATTTTCAATCTTGTTGCGGGTCTGCCCTTTGTCCAGATCGCTGAATTGAACGCCGATACCCGCAGTGCGATTGCCCTGTGCGCCTTTGGGCGTTATCCAGACAATTTTTCCTGCAATCGGCATTTTTTCCTTGTCTTCCATCAACGTCAGCAACATAAATACCTCATCGCCGAGCTTGTAGGATTTACTGGTGGGAATGAACAAGCCACCATTTTTAACGAATGGCATATAACTCGCGTACAACGCACTCTTGTCCCGTATGCTGAGGGACAGGATTCCGGGCTTGGGTGCGGCCAAAATTCTCTCTCCTGTACTGCAACGATGCGGTTCTCAGCCCACAAGCATGTTTTGTCGGGCCGATAGTGAACCAATACCGGCTAGTTTGGCGCAGTCACGGGACTTGATGCAAGTCGCCAGGTGACTGCCAGCCCTTCCAGCGCCAATTTGTCGTTCGGATTTAAGTTCCGCAGTTGTGCATCACGCAATTCCATGATGGCGTCGTAGAGACGATTCAAGCCGGGAAAGTCCAGATGTCCTGTAAGTTCGGCCAAAGCCGGCAAGGCGGCCTGAGCCGCAGATTCACTGAGCGTACGCTGGCGCATCAGCTGCGAAATAAGCCGCAGTTGCCAATCCAGAACGTCAGCCATGCCTGACTTTTGCCATTGTTCGGCAATGGCCAAAGGGTCCTTACGACCCGACACCAAATCTGCCAATCCGGCAAGCCGGGCATTAATCGCTGCTGCGAATTCCGTGTCGGCTGTCTCTAGTGCTGTCAGTGGTGCTGTGCCCGTCCAGTGCAGTAAAAATTCCCAGTCCATGTCTACATCTGACGCTTGGCTCAGCCAGTCAATCACCTGCGCTTTTGGTGGCGCATTAATCAAAATGGACAAGCAACGGCTACGCAAGGTTGCGGGCAATGCCGTGGGACGTTCGCTCAACAGGATGAATACGTACCTGGTGGGAGGTTCTTCGAGGGTTTTCAGCAATGCATTGGCAGCATTAGAATTCAAAGCATCGGCAGGCGCCAATAGAACGACCCGGTAACCACCATAGTGTGAGGTCAACAACTGCTCGCTGATCAATGCTCGAATCTGTGCCACGGAAATTTGCGTCTTACCTTCATCAGGGTGCAACCGCAACTGGTCCGGATGGGAATGGGCTGCCAGCAAGTTACAGCTGCGACACTCGCCACACGGGCGCCCCCGGGCCGGTAGCGTAGACTCACACAACAACAGCGCGGCCAGCCGATCAACAAACTGCTGCTTACCCAGGCCTCGCTGGCCGTGAACCAACAACGCATGATGCAATTTGTCCTGCTCCAGGGCTGCTTCAAGCATCTCCCATTGTCGATGATGCCAGGGTAATTTCTGCATTATCTTCCAGGCCCTATGCCAGCCATAAAACGATCCAGAGCCACCACCACCTGCTGTCCTACCGTTTCTACCGGCTTTCGCGCATCGATAATCTGGTATCGCTCGGGATACTCTGCTGCCCTTCGCAAATAACATTCCCGGGTCCTGTGAAAAAATTCCAACGTCTCGCTCTCAAACCTGTCCTTGCTGCTCCGCGATGCCGCCCGCCGCAACCCGTCCTGAGCAGGAAGATCCAGCAACAGCACGAGATCCGGACGTAATTCACGCTGTGTCCATTGTTCAAGGGCGTGGATACGTGTTTGATCTACACCGCGCCCTGCACCCTGGTAGGCATAACTGGCATCGGTAAAACGATCACTGACCACCCATTGGCCTTTGCTCAGGGCCGGACGGATTTTATTCGCCAGATGATCGGCACGGGCAGCAAACAACAGCAGCAACTCAGTATCTGCGGCCATTGCAGGACTGTTCGGATCGAGCAATAACGCGCGGATCTTCTCAGCCATAGGCGTACCACCAGGTTCCCGGGTCAGACAAACATCGATATCTCGTTGTAGAAAATAGCGCTGCAACACCTGTACCTGCGTGGATTTTCCCGCACCCTCAATGCCTTCAAGCGTTATAAAACGACCGCGACTTGTTGTCATATCAGTTATTACCACCGCCGGTTTTCTTTTGCCTGGGTTTCAATTTTCGCTGATACCGATTCACTGCCTGCTGATGCTCGGCATAGTTTTTTGAAAAATAATGGTGGCCATCGCCCCGCGCAACGAAATACATTGCCTCGCCTTTATCCGGGTGCAATGCAGCATGTAGTGCATCTAATCCGATCATGGCAATGGGTGTTGGCGGTAATCCGAAACGAGTATAGGTATTGTATGCTGTGTCTGTGCGCAAATCCCGGCGCCTCAGGTTGCCGTCATAATGCTCACCCAAACCATAGATGACCGTAGGATCCGTTTGCAACCGCATACCCTTACGCAATCTGCGGATAAATACCCCTGATATCAGCGCCCGTTCCTGGGCAACAGCGGTTTCTTTTTCTATGATAGAGGCTAGAATCAACGCTTGGTAGGCATTTTCAAGGGGTAAATCTTTTGCCCGCCCTGCCCACTCTTGTGCCAGTTTTTGATCCAACGTCAACATGGCACGCTTTAACAACTGTCTATCCGTCGTGCCATCGGGAAATTTATACGTATCGGCAAAAAACATCCCCTCGGCAGCAACATCCGGGCGGCCCAGAATCGCCATGATCTGCTTAGCGGAGAGCCCCTCCAAGGTCCACTTAACCTTTTCTGAATGACGCAGAGCGAGCAGTAATTCCTTAAAACGGCGCCCCTCAACAATAGTGAATGCGCTTTGCAAAACTTTGCCCTGGTTGAAACGCAGTATGGCCTGCCACACCGACATCCCAGGGGTAAGTAGATAACGGCCCGCTTTCAGCTGCTCCGCCTGCCCGCCCAGGCGAGCGTACAAATGCAAAAATGGGGGTGATTGAAGCCAGCCACGCGCGGCCAGTTTCCCCGCAACCCAGTCCAGGGTTGCACCGGCTGGCACTTCGAACTTCTCAGCTTTGTGCAAAGGCATTGGCGCCAACAGCGCCTGCTCATGAATTTGATAAAACGTTGCGCCAGACAACAGACCAGCAATCCACAGAAAAATCAGCAAGCGGCGCAGTATTCGCATTTCTCTCCGCACAAAAACGACTGGCGTTAACGCGCAACCGGGCGATGTGGCGGAGCATTAATCGAGTCGTTTAAAAACCACACTTCCATTAGTTCCGCCAAAACCGAATGAATTGGATAACGCGACATCAACCTTCATTTCTCTCGCGTGGTGCGGAACGAAATCCAAATCACACTCCTCACCCGGGTGATCGAGATTGATAGTGGGAGGCACAACTTGATCGCGTATCGACAGGATCGTAAAAATGGCCTCTACCCCACCCGCTGCACCCAGGAGGTGACCTATCATTGATTTTGTGGAACTGATGGCTAATTTTCCAGCATGGGAACCGAAACACTGTTTTAGCGCTCTGGCTTCAATGACATCACCGGCCGGAGTCGATGTCCCATGTGCATTGACATAATCGACTGCGCTCTTGTCCAGATGGGCATCAGCCAGTGCCAGATCCATACAACGCCGGGCACCATCCCCATCCTCCGGCGGCAAGGTAATGTGGTAGGCATCGCTGCTCATCCCCATGCCCACGTATTCGGCGATAATATTGGCACCACGGCGGCGTGCAAATTCGTAATCTTCCAGCACAATCACCCCTGCCCCGTCACCGAGCACAAACCCATCCCGGTCACGATCCCAGGGTCGGCTGGCTTTTTCAGGTTCGTCATTGCGGGTACTCAGGGCCCGCGCCGAAGCAAAGCCACCCAATCCGGTTGGTGAAGTCGCCATTTCCGCTCCACCTGCAATCATGACATCCACATCACCACGCTCAATCATGCGTGCGGCAACGCCAATGTTGTGCGTCCCTGTGGAACAGGCTGTGACAATGCCGAAATTTGGCCCCTTTATCCCATATTCGATGGTAATATTTCCGGCGATCATGTTTATGATATTACTGGGCACAAAAAACGGCGATAGCTTGCGTGGTCCACCCTTGGCGTAAACTTCATGGCCATGCTCGATGCCGGGTAGTCCACCTATCCCAGAGCCGATTGCGATACCAATCCGTTGTGAATTTTCATCCGTGACGGCAAGGCCGCTGTCCACGATGGCCTGTTTTGCCGCCACGATCCCGTAATGAATAAAGGGATCGTTGCGCCGGGCTTCCTTGGGGCTGAGGTAGCCCTCGAGGTTTAAATCTTTGACACTGGCGGATATTCGACAGGAAAAACCACTACTGTCAAAGTGATCCACGGTTGAAACACCGCTTTTACCGGCTAAGATATTTTCCCAGGTCTGGGCAACGGTATGCCCAACGGCAGTCACCATTCCCAAACCGGTAACGACAATACGACGCATCGATGCCTACCCTTGAAATGAAAAGGGCCATGGCCAACCTGTCTGGCTGACCATGGCCCTGTTAGAGCCGGTCTGCTTACTCGGTGTGATCGTTGACGTATTTGATTGCGTCCTGCACCGTCATGATTTTCTCGGCTTCTTCGTCGGGAATCTCACAGTTGAACGCTTCTTCGAGCGCCATGACCAATTCCACGGTATCCAGAGAATCCGCACCCAGATCATCAATAAATGACGAATCTCCACTGACTTCATCCTCGCTCACACCAAGTTGCTCGACGACGATTTGTTTGACGCGTTCTTCCACACTACTCATTGCAGGTTGATCCTCCTAATCGCGGTAACGGTCCTGCTCGGACCGGGCGCCTAGTTTAGTTTAAAACCCTAAAGTTGCAACCCAGGCATGGATTTGAGCAACAATTATGATTCATATAAATATCAATTAATTAAGCGGTTTTCATAAAGTAATTTATAGATTATGCCATATGCATGCCTCCATTCACATGCACAGTTTCACCTGTAATATAGCCACCAGCGTCTGAAGCGAGGAATAATACAGCAGCCGCGATGTCCTGCACATCACCTAATCGTTTAAGTGGTATCTGTGTTAACAGGGACTGCCTCTGGGCTGGCTCAAGTTTACGGGTCATGTCGGTATCGATAAATCCTGGCGCAACACAATTTACCGTAATATTACGCCCACCGAGTTCCCTGGCCAGGGCACGGGTAAAACCCTCCATACCTGCCTTCGCAGCAGCATAGTTGGCCTGACCAGGATTCCCCGTCGCCGCAACCACTGAACTGATGTTGATGATACGGCCAAAACGGGCTTTCATCATCCCCCTGGCGCAGGCTTTACAAACCCGGTATATAGAACTCAAATTAGTGTCCAAAACCTGCTGCCAGTCATCTTCGCGCATCCTGGCCAACAGATTATCTCGCGTAATGCCCGCGTTATTAACGACTATTTCAGGGCTTCGTTGCTGTTTAAGTAAAAGCTTAAAAACATTTGCGATCGACTCGGGGACACTGACATCCAGACACACACCCAGGCCGTCCGTGCTTGCAAGTGCATCCTGAATGGCCTGCGCACCCGCCTCAGTGGTGGCGGTGCCAACAACCCGCGCACCCGTTTCCGCAAAGGATCTGGCAATTGCCTGGCCTATGCCACGACTTGCCCCCGTTACCAAAACATTTTTAGCTTCAAGACTCATTCTCATGCTCCCCGTGGCTGGCCTCCAGGGCCTGCTCCAAACTTTGAGAATCAAAAATAGAATAGCAACGAATTGTACGATCAATTCGCCGGCATAAACCGGCCAGGACTTTACCTGGACCGCATTCAATGAGAATTCGATCCGGTGAGGCCATCATCTTGCGGACACAGTCGACCCAGCGCACTGGGGTATACAACTGTGCTTCCAGCGCGGCCGCTATCTCATTCGCCCCCTGGTGAAAGTCCAGATCGGCATTATGCAGGACGGGGAATTGTCCTCCTGCATAATTTGCTTGCTGTAGATAACGGCTTAGCTCCATCGTCGCAGGGCGCATTAATTCACAATGCACAGGGACACTCATCGGCAGCATAACCGCGCGTCGAGCGCCCGCCTCACGCAAGGCAATCAATGCATCATCAACGGCGGTTTTATGCCCAGCGACCACCACCTGGCCGGGGGCGTTAAAATTCACTGCCGCAACCCGTTGCGGTTTACCGCGGGAACTGACCGCAGCACAAACTGATATTACCGTCTCATCTTCCAAGCCAAGCACAGCTGCAATTGCACCCTCACCGACGGGCACCGCCTGTTGCATTAGCCGTGCGCGTTGTTGGACCAGCTTGACGGCTGTCGTGAATTCCAATATTCCCGAAGCCACCAGGGCTGAATATTCACCCAAGCTGTGACCGCTGGCGATCGCCGGCAAAGCACCTCCGCGTGCGCACCAGACACACCACACAGCCACTCCCGCACAAAGCATGGCCGGTTGAGTCTGCTCTGTTTCATTTAATCTGGACTCAGGGCCCCGCTGGCACAATTTCCATAGATCGTAGCCCAATGTCTCAGATGCCTGTGCGAAAGTTTGCTCAATGATAGGTTCGCTGCTTGCCAATGATTGCAACATACCGACTGATTGCGACCCTTGCCCCGGAAACATCATTCCCAGACTCATCAGCTTGGCTCCTTGATCAAAAACTGACTAACCACAGTGGTATCCATGCGCTGAGCGTATAATTTTGTAACATTTAACGACTGCATAACCTAAGGTCAAAATCGCAATAATGCCGAACCCCAGGTGAAACCGCCACCGAAGGCCTCCATGAGCAGTAAATCACCGCGTTTCACCCGACTATCACGTACTGCAGTATCCAGTGCCAACGGCACCGAAGCTGCTGAGGTATTTCCCTGTTCACGAATCGTCACCACCACCTTGTCCATTGGCAAACCAAGTTTATTCGCAGTCGCTTCAATGATTCTTATGTTTGCCTGGTGGGGTATCAGCCAGTCTAATTGTGATTTATCCACCCCACTCGCCTTCAATGTCTCATCGGCGATGCGCATCAAGGTACGTACAGCGAGTTTGAAAACCTCATTGCCGCGCATTTTGGTATAGGCATTTCCAGGACGGTTCTCACCGTGGCCCGCCGGAGTTCCGCCATCGATATAGAGAAGTGGCTCAAATTTTCCGTTGGCGTGTAACTGTGTGGATAAAATCCCAGCCTCATCACTGGCTTCCAGGGTGACCGCACCGGCGCCGTCGCCGAACAAAATACAGGTTCCCCTGTCCGACCAGTCCAATAATCTGGAATGTGTGTCTGCTCCCACCACCAGAGCACGTTTGACCGTGCCAGTGCGTATAAATTTTTCCGCAACACTCAGGGCATAAATAAATCCGGTACATACCGCTTGTATATCAAATGCCGGATAACCACCCTGGCCCAACCTGGCCTGTAATCTGCAGGCGGTCGAAGGATAAATCAGATCCGGGGTGGTCGTCCCGACGATTAACAGTTCCACGTCCTCGGCCTGCCAGCCAGAGGCTTTGAGTGCGGCTCTGGCCGCATGTTCGGCAAGATCGCACGTGGTTTGATCGTTTGCGGCGATACGGCGCTCGACGATCCCGGTGCGCTCACGAATCCATGCATCCGTGGTGTCCACAAACGCCTCAAACTCGACGTTGTGCATCACCCTTTCAGGTAAATAACTTCCAGTTCCGACAATACGTGCGTGTTTCACACTGCTTCCTTGGGTTCGAAAGTACGGGCCATACTGGAACTGATGCTTGCCGGGAGTTGCTGTTCAATTTCAGTTCTCGCCACTTCGATAGCGTTTAAAAATGCCTTACGATCGGCTCCACCGTGGCTTTTGATAACGATTCCGCGCAGACCGACAAAAGTTGCACCGTTATACTCACGGGGGTCCATGCGCGGCCTTAATTTGCGTAGAATCGGCATGGCCGCCAAGCCAACCAGACGGGTCAACAGATTGCGTCGAAATTCCTCACGGACAAATTGTCCCATCATCTGCGCAACGCCCTCACAGGATTTCAAGGCAACATTACCGATAAATCCATCACTTACCACGACATCTGCCTTACCCTGAAAAATATCAGTGCCTTCAACAAAACCAATGTAATTCAACCCCGATTCGCCCAGCAGCCTGGAAGCTTGCTTGACACACAAATTACCTTTGATTTCTTCCTGGCCTATATTCAGGAGGCCAATTCTGGGATTTTCCAGTTTGTCTACAACCGTCGCCAGTACGGATCCCATTATTGCAAACTGTAGCAGTTGCTCGGCACTGGATTCGACGTTTGCGCCCAGATCGAGCATGTGCACATGGCCGTTCGTAGAGGGTAATTGTGCGCAAATTGCTGGACGATCAATACCGTCAAGGGTCTTTAAAACGAACCGTGCTGTAGCCATAAGTGCACCGGTATTGCCAGCACTGACACACGCTGCAGCAGACCCATCGTGCACCAGATTAATCGCAACCCGCATTGATGAGTCTTTTTTCCCCCGCAAGGCCTGGGAGGGTAATTCGTCCATGTCCACACTCTGACTGGCATGGTGAATTTTCAGCCGTGGCTGGCCTTCGGCCTTTAACCGTCGTAATTGATCGCGCAGCAAAGATTCGTCGCCGACCATGATTAACTTCAGGTCTGGATCTTTGTGAATCGCATCCAATGCAGCGGGAACCACGACTGCCAGACCGTGATCCCCCCCCATAGCATCAAGTGCAATGGTAGATTTCAATGCGCTGGATACTGGTACAGAGGCATTATTTTACAAATCGACATTGATATATCGACAGCTTGAAATCAATCGTCCTTACCCGGCGCGACCTTTTCTCCACGATAATATCCATCTGCGGTAATGTGGTGGCGGCGGTGCACCTCTCCCGTAGTCGGGTCGGTCGACAGTGTCTCTGCAGTCAGACTGTCATGGGCGCGACGTGTGTCTCGCTTGGATGTGGATTTCTTACTTTTCTGGACAGCCATTTTTACTACTCCTGGTTTAAATATTGGGTTTGCGAAGCTGCAAATGCTCAAGCTCCGCAAATGGATTATCTTTGCTTACGGTCTCAAATTCAGTGTTGGAGACTATGTTAAGTGGTTTACAGTCCCCATGTGTTGGCGCGAACGGCAGCGCCAGTAATAATTCGTCCTCTATCAACTCTATCAAATTCAGGGTGCCACCGTGTGCAACCCTAAGCGCATCCAAATCCTGCGCAGCCACCGTAGCCCCCATAGCCTGAGAGTTGGCCGCTACAGGCAACCCAATCTCAGGTTCCATCAACATCAGCTTTCTGGCAACTTGTTGCGTCCATTGCAACGGTTCAAGGCATCGCTGGCACTGCCAGCCCATGTGTGCACTAAGTTCCAGATCTATACGAATCCGGCCCCGGGCTTCGGCGGCGAATGCGATGCGTACAAAAACCGGCTCAAGAAGGCTTCCGGGCTCGGAAATTCTATGAAACTTCCGGACTTCAATACCGGCCGCGTAGCATTGCCCAAGCCGCGCAGCACGCCAAGGATCAATTGTCTCTGGAAATAGAACCGACATAGCCGATGGATCGTAATGAGACAAAGCCGTGCCTGTCAAAAGTTTATCTCTATCCAGTAGGCAAAACCTGGCTCAATTTTCCAATTTGTGACCGCCAAACGGTCATTATACTAAATTATGCGAGACAGAATATGTTGGTACACTGCTCCTTTACCCGTCCAGGTCCCCGACATGCCTTCGCTATTAACTGACCCGGCAACGCCGAAACCAACACTGGTATTAGCCTCGACATCGCCCTATCGCAAGGCGTTGCTGAAAAGGCTCAATTTGCCGTTTCAAACCATAAATCCACAAATAGATGAACAGCAACTTGCCACTGAAACCGCCACACAGACTGTTGAGCGACTGGCCGCGGCCAAGGCCCGGGCAGCCGGACAGCAACTGCAACACAAAACGCCTCAAGAAAATCCACAGCGCTATTTAATCATTGGCTCCGATCAGCTTTCGGTCTTTTCCGGCAAGGTCCTGGGCAAGCCCAAAACGCACGAGGCCGCCACCCGGCAGCTACGCCAGGCCAGTGGTCAATGTGTTCAATTCTTCACAGGACTTGCGGTACTCAACTCTGCCACGGGGAATCTGCTCTCCTCGGTCGCTCACAATGAGGTCTGGTTTCGGGATTTGACGGACACGCAGATTGAGACCTACCTGAATGTGGAAAAACCACTTGATTGTGCCGGCAGTTTCAAATCTGAGGGACTTGGTATCGCCCTGTTCCGGCGCATCGAGGGCGACGATCCGAATGCACTGATCGGCCTGCCGCTCATCTGCTTATGCAATTTGTTACAGGCTCAGGGTCTGGATGTGCTGGCATAGCTGGTCCATCCACCACCGATGTGTTCTGAAGTACGTTACGGACGCAGTGTTGCGCCCAGTCAGAATGGCGAATTCAGCGAAATTGTGGCCCCATTATGCCGAGTTGGGTGCCGATAGTTTTCCCCATCTGCGCTCCGATACGATTGGCGATGGACTCAAGCAGGTTTCTTTGCGGCGTGTAATTGACAATTTCTTTCGCCCCGATCACTTCCCGCGCCACGTAACTGCTACTGCCCATAGCGTCCACCAAGCCCAGGGCCAGACTTTGTTCTCCAGTCCAGATCAGGCCGCTATAAAGCTCAGGATCCTCTTTGAGCCGGGCTCCGCGGCCTTTTCTGACCGTGTTGATGAATTGTCTGTGAATGGTATCGAGCATACTCTGCATGTGTCCGACTTCCTTTTCACGTAGTGGCGAAAAAGGATCCAGTAAGCCTTTCGAGTTGCCGGCAGTGAACAAGCGCCGTTCCACACCCACTTTTTTCATCGTCTCGACAAAACCAAAACCGTTCATCACCACACCAATTGAGCCCACAATACTCGCCTTATTGGCGTAGATTTTGTCTGCAGCCGCTGCGATGTAGTACCCCCCCGAGGCGGTCACATCCACAATAACTGCGTAAAGTGGAATATTCGGGTACTTGCCACGCAGTCGAGTAATCTCATCGTTGACATATCCCGCCTGGACTGGCGAACCACCGGGACTGTTAATCCGCAATATCACTCCGGCAGTGGCACTATCGGCAAAAGCTGCACGTAGACCCGTGATGATGTTATCCGCATTGGCATCAGAATCCGCAGCAATGACCCCCTTGATATCTACCAGTGCGGTGTGTCTGCCTGTTGCGCCGAAATCAAGTGCATCTGCCGGCAAATAAAGCACCAGCAGAAGGATCAGGTAACCGAAAAACGCGAACTTAAAGCCAATACTCCAGCGCCGTGCCCGCCGCTGCTCCTCAAGCGCTGAAAATGCCAGCTTCGACAACAACTCTCGTTCCCAAAGCGGATCGGAATTGGATTCAGTCGATAATGCAGGCTTGGCCTCGGGTGGGTCGTTATTCATCTGTTAGTGCCTCTATCTGTTACATAGCGGCGCCTTTCCCTCAAGGAAACCTCCGGTGGGAAAGGCGCAGGTGTTCAAAAAAAATTTCAGCCCCGTTGAGCCGTCCCCGGCAGCAAGCCGAGGGTGTTGAGTAATTGTGTCAATTCACAAGGCAACGGGGCAATGATCTCCAAGGGTTTGGCGGTTACAGGATGACTGAAACGCAGCCTCCAAGCATGTAAGAATAAACGTTTCAAGCCCATTTTCCGCACCTGCTGATTAAAATCACGTTCTCCATAGCGCTCATCACCCGCAACAGGTGTGCCCTGGCTGGCTGCATGAACCCGGATTTGATGTGTCCGGCCAGTCAGCGGCCGGGCCTCAAGAAAACTGGCAAAGGGATCAACAACAAGTGGGGTGAATGCTGTCACTGCTGCCTGCCCTCCTGATTGGACCCGCACAACCCGCTCTCCCGATCGCAGCACATTGCGCTGCAAAGGCAATTCGACCCGCCGACCCGGGCCCTTCCACTGCCCCTGCACCAATAGACGGTAGCGTTTGTCCACCCCAGCGTTGCGCAACGATTCATGCAGGCCAATCAATGCCTTGCGTCGTTTCGCCACCATTAGACAGCCCGAGGTTCCTTTGTCGAGCCGGTGCACGAGTTCCAGATAGGCGTGTTCAGGGCGCATGCTGCGCAGTGCTTCAATTAAACCCAGAGATTGGCCACTACCGCCATGTACCGCCAGACCAGAAGGCTTATTAAGCACAAGTAAATGTTCATCTTCATAAATCACTGCCGCCAGCAATTGCGCTGCCAGATTTTTTCCGGGCGTCTTTGTTGCTGACGGTGGTTTTTGATGCCAGGGTGGTAAGCGCAATTCATCGCCTTCACAAAGGCGATAGGTTTGCCTGATCCTGCCTTTGTTGACACGCACCTCGCCACTTCTCAGGCCGCGATAAATCCTTGCCCTGGGGACATCCCGGAAACGTGCCATCAGGTAATTATCAACGCGTTGCCCGGCATGTTCTGTGTCGATGCGGACCACACGCGCAGAAGATCCTGTCAAGGAATTTTCTAACATATTGGTAACTCTATTAGACCGGGCAGAAATATCATCCCACAA
>CAZAWX010000062.1:0-2911 GCA_964488985.1 uncultured Ectothiorhodospiraceae bacterium | reverse complement strand
CAGTCACTTAAGGTTCCACCGCCTGCGAGACAACAGAATTAACGTTATTTAGGACGACATGAGCCTCGACTGTGTTGTCAGGAAGGACAAAAGCATACGAATAATGTGAACGACGATATTCATTCTTCGATCACACATAGTGCGAACACTTGGGCGCGTTGCTGAAACACCGCACCGAGTGCTGCAAACGGGATGGTAAACGTTATAGGCTAGCTGTAGCACGTGCCGTCAAGTGGCAGTCGGATGTTCTCCGCAGGAGATACAGGAACCGCTGCACAGGGATTTCGATCCCTGAAACCCGACATGAAGTGCCGGGGAAGACAATATGCTTTTGTCCTGGTGAGATGGACCGCCATCGTACTTTACCAGCCTGATAATCCCAGCATTTGGCCTGCCAGTTACGGGCCTGGACGAGATCTCCTGGCGTCCTGCCACATACAGGAACTCGAATGAAAAGAATGCTAATTAACGCGACCCAGGAAGAGGAATTACGGGTCGCTATGGTAGATGGTCAGTACTTATACGACCTGGACATCGAAATTAAAGCCCGCAATCACACTAAAGCCAGTGTGTACAAAGCCAAGATCACTCGAATCGAGCCGAGTCTGGAAGCTGCATTTGTTGATTATGGTGCCGAACGGCATGGATTTCTCCCCTTCAAGGATATCTCCAGACAATACTTTGCCGACAGTGAAGAGAGCGGCAAACTTTCTATTAAAGATGTCCTCTCGGAAGGCCAGGAACTGGTCGTGCAGGTTGAGAAAGAACAACGCGGTACCAAAGGTGCGGCGTTGTCGACTTTCCTCAGCCTTGCCGGACGCTATCTTGTCCTCATGCCTAACAACCCCCGTGCTGGAGGAATATCAAGGCGCGTTGAAGGCGAAAGCAGAACGAACCTGCGTGATGCCCTGAGTCAATTGGACATCCCAGAGGACATGGGATTAATAGTACGTACGGCCGGGGTCGGGCGTGATGTCGAGGATCTACAACGGGATTTGGACTATCTGCTGAAGTTATGGGAAGCCATCGAATCAGCGGCTAAAGAACGCAGCGCTCCGTTCCTGATTTATCAGGACAGTAATGTCATCGTTCGAGCCATTCGTGACTATTTTAATAACGACATCAGCGAAATCCTGGTCGATAACGAACAGGCGTATAAAGAAGCCGAAGACTTTATGCAGCACGTAATGCCGCAGAATTTACCGCGTTTAAAACTCTATGAAGCGGACGTCCCGCTTTTCTCCCGTTACCAGATTGAAACTCAGATCGAGTCAGCATTCAATCATTCTGTACAGTTGCCATCAGGCGGCTCTATCGTAATTGATAACACAGAAGCATTAATCTCCATTGACATCAATTCATCGCGTGCCACAAAAGGCAGTGATATAGAGGAGACGGCCCTCAATACTAACCTCGAGGCAGCGGACGAAATCGCACGCCAACTCAGACTTCGTGATGCTGGCGGGCTGGTCGTGATCGATTTTATCGATATGAATCCAAGCAAGAACCAGCGGGCTGTTGAGAACAGAATGCGCGAAGCTTTGAAGCAAGATCGTGCCCGTGTACAACTAGGCCGTATATCCAGGTTTGGATTGTTTGAGATGTCACGCCAACGTCTACGCCCATCGCTTGGGGACGCAACGCAACAAACCTGTCCCACCTGTATCGGTTATGGACAGATTCGTGGTGCGGAATCGCTGGCGTTGTCTGTGTTACGGATCCTTGAAGAGGAATCCATGAAAGACAACACCGGGACGGTGGTTGCAAAACTGCCCCTGGATGTGGGCACTTTTCTGGTCAACGAGAAACGTGACACGCTAAATCTACTGGAAACAAACAACAAAGTTCGGATCGTCATAATTCCTGAACCGACCTTCACTCCGGCCCAGTACCAGATCGAGCGCTTACGTAATGACGATAAAGAGCACGCTATCAACCGTCAACATAGTTATGAACTGACATCAGATGAACAAAGTCTACCGGAGTTTGTGACCAATCATCAGACCCGCGAGCAACAACCCGCCGTTCAGGCTATCGCTCCCCCGCCCCAGCCAGCACCAAAACCATCAATGCCGACAGTCGAAAGCAACGTTATCAAAGATGGACTGTTCACACGCCTGTGGCTATTTTTATTTGGCGTTTCTGAACAAACCCGCAGAACCCGCACTTCCCCGGCCCGTAAAAATAAAGCAGAGCCGAAACGCCGCGAACGGA
This sequence comes from uncultured Ectothiorhodospiraceae bacterium, assembly GCA_964488985.1. Taxonomy (GTDB): domain Bacteria; phylum Pseudomonadota; class Gammaproteobacteria; order HK1; family HK1; genus CAZAWX01. The sequence continues at coordinate 697 of CAZAWX010000062.1, read as the reverse complement.
ATACAGAACCCGCTAACAAACGTACACGGGGGAAAGACGCCCAATCCAGACGTGGTGGGGATTCAAAGAAAAAGGAAGAAAATACCCCCCGTCAGCGTAATCAGGAATCAAGCCGGCAGCGCAGGAAACCGGCTACACATGCCAAAGGGAATCAAGGTGCAGCGGGTGGCCGTAGCGAAGTTGCAGCAACTCAGGAACAATCTCGTAGCGATGCCAGCCAGGCAACCGCCGCAGCCACGGCAATAAATCCAGAAACGGCAGCTGCAGAAGGCCAGGAAGGTACGCGCAGTACCCGACGCAGAAATCGCAGCCGTGGACGACGTGGCGGCAATAGAAATCGCCGGGATCAAAGTGCAACTTCAGGCACTGAATTAAACAACGCGAGCGATCCAGCCCAAGAGTCAGAGGTGAAAGCAACAGCCAAGGATACAAGTCAGGGATCCAGGCCGAAACAACCTGCGACTGCGACCAGAGATGCGCAAGAAGATATTACGGTCATCAGCCCACCTGCAGCAGAAAAACGTTCTGAGGAAAAACCACGGCGATCTGCTGTAGAAACCACGGATCAACCAGCTTCGCAGACAAAGAAAACGGTTACTTCTGAACAACACAGCGTATCAGCGCCGCCTGTGGCAACGACAAGTGCGGATAAACCAAGTCATTCACTAACACCTGCGACCCAGGAAAGTGAACAAAA
>CAZAWX010000061.1:0-17102 GCA_964488985.1 uncultured Ectothiorhodospiraceae bacterium | reverse complement strand
CGTGAATCCGTCCCTGGAGGCTTGGATGTGGCATCCGTGCCACATACACTTCCTCAACCAACACCCGTCTATTCCACTGGGTTGCGCTTAAGAACCTGTGAACCGCTGTTAGTCTCCAGATCCGACAGGCTCCCGGTCACTGTATTGTGATGTCTTTGTGCTAAGCTTTGCGGTTAGAATCTGACAAAATTTTCCCGAGCTGAATTCGAATTTCCTGTTATGCTTTTAATTCCTGCAATTGATATCAAGGACGGTGTGTGTGTGCGCCTGCGCCAGGGGCGCATGGAGGATTCCACTGTTTTTTCAGATGACCCTGTCGCAACGGCCAGAAGCTGGGCGGAAAAGGGCGCCCGACGTTTACACGTCGTTGATCTTGATGGGGCCATAGCCGGCGAACCGGTGAACAGGGATATTATTCAGGCCATCGTCAAGGCAGTGCCGGATTTGCCAGTCCAGGTCGGTGGCGGCATCCGTAGTGAAGAGGCAATAGAGGAATATGTCGGCGCCGGAGTGCGGTATGTGATTTTGAGCAGCAAAGCAGCTTCAGCGCCGCATTTTATTGCCGATGTCTGTGTCGAATTTCCAGGCCACATTATTCTCGGAATCGATGCCCGCAACGGCAAGGTCGCAACCCAGGGCTGGTCAAAACTGTCCAACCAGAATGCTGTGGATCTGGCCAAACGGTATGAACAAAATGGTGTCGAAGCAATTATTTATACCGATATCAATCGGGACGGCATGCTGACCGGGGTCAATATTGAGTCAACGCTTGAGATCTGTCGCCAGGTGCGGATACCGGTCGTCGCCTCGGGAGGCATTCGTAATCTGGACGATCTGCGGATGTTGGCGGAGGTTGCCAATGAGGGCATTGTCGGTGCCATTACCGGGCGGGCAGTGTATGAGGGCAGCCTGGATTTCGTCACGGGTCAACAGTTTCTCGATGATTTTGAGGGCGACACTGAACCATCCGGGAGTCTTTAATTTTAACCCGGCTTTTTATTTCTGATTACTGAGTATTACAGATTTGGGGCTTGCCAAACGTATTATTCCCTGTCTGGATGTTGATGCAGGCAGGGTTGTCAAAGGCGTGCAATTCGTCGACATTCGTGATGCCGGCGATCCTGTTGAGGTGGCGCGCAGATACGATGCCCAAGGTGCGGATGAGTTGACTTTTTTGGATATCACCGCATCAGTGGAACAGCGTGATACCTTGTTGAAAGTCGTCGAACAGGTCGCAGCCGAGGTGTTTATTCCACTGACGGTGGGAGGGGGCATTCGTACTTTACAGGACGTTCGGCGCCTACTGAATGCGGGGGCAGACAAGGTATCCATCAATACGGCAGCGGTTAAGGATCCGCAGTTGATTGCCGATATCAGTGAGAGCTTTGGCGCCCAGTGCATTGTGGTGGCGATTGATGCGCGGCAATCGCGACGGAACGAACACCCATCAGGCCCAGCCTGGCAAGTGTATACCCATGGTGGGCGGCAGTGTGCCGATATTGATGTGCTGGATTGGGCGATGCAGGTTACAGCCCTGGGTGCAGGTGAAATCCTGCTGACCAGTATGGACAGGGATGGCACCCGGGATGGTTTCGATTTACTGCTGACCAGAGCGGTAACCGATGCGGTCAGTGTGCCGGTGATTGCCTCTGGAGGGGTCGGCGCACTGGATGATCTGGCCGATGGGGTTGAATTTGGGGGGGCTGAGGCGGTATTAGCCGCAAGTATTTTCCATTTTGGCGAATACACGATAAATGATGCGAAAGATTGCCTGGACAGGCGCGGTATCGAGGTTCGTCGCCAGACTGCAAAAATTGCTGGTACAGGGGTATGATTCAATCGTCGGGCTACGCATAAAGACAATGATGATAATGTCAAACAGTCGAGAAATGATGTGCAATTGATCTTTGAAATTTCAGGCGATCAGATCGATGGCGCACGGGATTACCAGGAAGATGCGTTTCTCATCACCTATCTTGACGATGAGGAAGGTGGTGATGCCAAATCCTCATCATTGTTGGTTATGGCGGACGGGATGGGCGGACATGCGGCAGGCAATATTGCCAGTAACATGGTGGTGTCGACGTTTAACAAAAGCTTTACGGGTAGCTTCGGAAAAATTCCTGTACCGGATCTGCTGCAGGTCTCCCTGGCCAAGGCCAACGGTGCACTGACAGAATCTATAAAAGAAACCCCCGCCCTCGATGGCATGGGCTGCACGATGGTTGTGGCCGTATTCAACAAAGGGAAAGTCCACTGGATCAGTGTGGGTGACAGCCATTTATACCTGATACGTGACCGCGAGCTCATCAAGAAAAATGCGGACCATTCCTATGGCGGCTACCTGGATCGAATGAATGCGCAAGGCGTTAAGATGCAGGCTGAGGCGGGCCTTTCACGCAATATGCTGATGAGCGCCATGACCGGTGAAGAAATCGCTGAGGTGGACTGCCCTGAAGAGCCCATGCAGTTATTGCCGGGCGATCGGATGATTCTGTGCAGTGATGGCATGGATACATTGAGTACAGGGACTATTATTCAGACTGCGGCCTGGTCCACGACCGCCAAAGAGTGTGTGGCAGCGTTACTCAAAGCGGTTGAGGATGCCGCTAAACCTCGCCAGGACAATACCACTGTCATTGTTATCGACGTTCTGCAAAAAGAAGCCGCAGAGGGTGCCGTACAACCCGAACCTGAATCGGCCGAAAAGGAATCAACTGGTGATACTCTGGAAATGACCTCGGATGAAATTCAGGAGGCAATCGGTGATGATGACCAGCCAAAAGGTGGTAAGGGTGGCCTGATTGCAATAGCGGCTGTTATCGTACTGGCGGTGTTAGGTGCTGCAGGCTGGTTCCTGTCAGGAAGCGGCGACAAATCCACTGCCCCTGCTGTTGAAGTTACCCAGGCGCCTGCGCCACAAACTGCGCAGGCAGCGCCACAAACAACCCCCGATGCGCAGACTGAAAAGAGTCAGAGTCAAGCCGAGACGAAGGCAGTAGCAGATGGCCAGACCCAGGCCCAGAGCCAGACCCAGAGCGATGGAACAGCGGCAACTGTGCCTGCCGTTCAGGCTGAAAAGGCGATTATTACCGACAGCATGAAGTCAGGTGGTAAAGGGCCCGAAATGGTGTTTGTGTCAGCGGGTAAATTCAAGATGGGCGCGAAAGGATTTACCTCCTCCCAGGATGAGTTGCCTCAGCATGAGGTGACGGTTCGGGCGTTGGCAGTAAGTCGCCATGAAATCACGATTGCCCAATATGAAAAGTTCGCTACTGCGACCAAACGTAAGATGCCAGATCTTTCCACCCTGAACAGCGCCAAGACCCCGGTGATTTTAGTTAGTTGGGATGATGCCAACGCCTATGCACGCTGGTTGTCCAAGGAGACAGGCAAAAAATATCGCCTGCCTACCGAGGCGCAATGGGAATACGTTGCGCGTGCCGGCTCAACAACTCCTTATTGGTGGGGGTTTGAACTGGGTGAAGACCATGCCCATTGTTTCGATTGCAAGACCGGTTTGAATACCCGCCAACCGACCAACATCGGCCGTTTTGAAGCGAATCCTTTTGGTCTCTACGATACCGCTGGAAATGTTTGGGAATGGACGCGTGATTGTTATCACAAGAATTACAATGGCGCGCCTGATGATGACTCGGTATGGGAAGGAGGCGACTGTTCCAAACGTGTTATTCGCGGTGGTGCCTATGGCAGTACCGGGAAATCTCTGCGCACAACCAAACGCGCCAAACGCGATGCGACCAGAGGCACTGACGAGGTAGGGATTCGTCTGGTTCGAGAGCCCTGATCACATCGGTTTCAAATTACGCTCCAGTGTTTCTGTGCGGTTCACGCAATCGGGTGAAGCAGATCTTGTGCGCTGCCGCGATTGCGCTGCTCTCAGGCTGTGGTACTGAGACAATCAAGGTATCTGATGGCGCCCTGGTGGATCATGTGGATTATCAGTGGCTTGGTAGTGAGCGTAAGACTGTCAGGTCGGTGTTTTATAGTGATGATGAAAAAGTGACCCTGTCGGTTCACTTTGATTACAACGTCAGGGCTGCCTATGAGTGGTATCGGGTCGAATGGATCGACCCTGCCGGCAAGCCTTATAAAGTTGTTTCAACAAGAACTGAATTTGGCAGCCACAGGGATCTACAGGCAGACATTAAAATCAGGGATAAAATGGCGGCCCAACGGCCAGGTTTATGGCGTGTGCGGCTTTACCATTTGAATGAAGAAGGGGTCCAGGACCAATTGCTGTTTGCCCGCTTGTTTCGTATCGCCAGTACGAATAGAAAGCGCAACGTTACGACGTCTCAACCCCCTTCAACAGGCGCTGGTACTGTAGCAATTCGCGATACTCCCGTGGCTTCTTCACCTGTTGAACAAACGGGTGTTGTCAAAGCGACCCTGAGTGTAAAAAAATCGCTGCGCCCTGCACAAAACACGCCCGATGGGCTAAGTTCGAACTGGGATTTACACTGCCCACCCTTATACTACCCACCCGGACAAGGGTGCATCGAACAAGCGCCGCAAGAGTAGCGTTGCGGAACATACTGTGCCTGGCTGCAAAGTTGCGTTAGTGTGTTTTCGGCCGGGGCGCTCAGTTTATATCCAGTTGTGACATTCGTTCCGTCGTTGTGGACAGGCGGCTTACCAGGGTATTGAGAAAAACTTTATGGAAACGCAACTGACACTGCAGTGAGGCGCGTTCAATTAATGAAGCCCTGACTTTCATTGTCGTAACGGCGGTCAGGGTAATGATACTGGCAGTGCGTTCGGTCCCTGCAATAAAGCCCATTTCACCAAAACAATCGCCCTGCTGCAGGGTATAAACAGGTTTTGAGCCTTTTCTGACCTCAACCTCTCCTACGACCATAATATAAAATGAATTGTCGATATCGCCTTCGGTAATAATTTGTGTATCAGGGTTATGTTCTTGCCAGCCACTGGCATTGATCACTTCCCAAATTTCCGGTTCGGTAAAGTCGTTGAAAAATGACAGGTCTTTGACCATTTTGTATTTGTCGTCATTCGATACTTCTTCCTCGAGTAACTTAATGTGTGAGTAGACCAGGCTGAGATCAGCGGCCAGATCCAAGCCGGTTTTATAACGACTCTGTGGAGATTTCATCAGGCAGCGATCGACAATGTGTCCGAGAACTTGCGGCACATCCTGGCGGACTTCACACACAGGCACATGAGGACGGTCGGTGATTCTTTGTATGATTGCGGGTAATGAGTCACCTGCAAATGGATGCTTGCCGGTCAACATTTCATACATCGTAACCCCTAGAGAAAACAGATCCGAGGTATTGCGCAACGGTTCTTCCAGAATTTGTTCAGGGGACATGTACAAAGGCGAGCCAACACAGCCGTGCACCTGAGTTTCAGTTGCTTCAGGTTCGAACAACAGTGCGATACTGAAGTCTGCAATTTTGACGTCGTTCTCATCGGTCAGCAGGATATTCCGTGGTTTGATGTCACGGTGAATAACACTGTTGCGGTGTGCATAATCCAGTGCCCGGGCGCACTTGAAAATAATCCTCACAACGTCTTCAAGGGGTAATAATTGTCCCGGTTTGATGTGATCGTACAGGGTTCTTTCGCCCTGTACGTATTCCATGACGATGTAACAAAAGTCATCCTCAAGATTGGCGTCATAGACCTGGACAATATTGGGATGGCGAAGCCGACCGGCGACTTTGGCTTCGTGAAAAAACATCTTCCGGTAGCGTTTGCCCTGGGATGGATCCTGCAGTTGATCAGGATTTGCGACTTTTATCGCAACATCCCGACTTGAAAAGGGATCGTGGGCGAGAAAAACGGTGCCCATACTGCCACGGCCGATTTCTTCCGCAATCTCAAATTTCCCCAGCGATTTATTTTTAAGCTCAAGCATTTCAGCGAACCCGTTGATTTGGCAGGACAATATATGACAATCGACTCAATTCAGCCACTTTCTTCAAGCGCCGGAAGGAATTGCGCTTCGTTTCGGGGGTTATAAATTCCGCGTGGCCAGAACTTCTATGGCGGGTTCCCGATCACCGTTACAGGCGATCATACGCGGGGCCTTGAGCATACGTAATGAAAAGCCCAGGGAGCGGTAAAGATCTTTGATTCTGGGCGTTGCCTGATTTGAGAGCACGACCGGGCCAGGATGACGGCTCAACCATTTTGCCAGGCGTTGTTGCTGTGAGAAGTCAAAACTCTGAGCCGAGTATTGGCGAAATTCGACGTCATAGGGAGGGTCGGCATAGATGAAGTCTGATGCTTTGATGTTTAGCGCTTCGAAATCAGTGTCGCAAAACACCCATGCCGACAGTGGTTGCTGATACTCACTGAAGTCCCTGCGATACTTGATCACCTTATACTTTCCGAAGGGAACGTTGAATTCCCCCTTTTTATTAAACCGACATAAACCGTTATAGCCATTGTGATTCAAGTAGTAAAAAAGCTGGGCAGCCCGCGAGGTGGTATAACGGCCGCTCACTGCCGCCTGATTAAACTGGCTGCGATAGGCGTAGAACAGCGTTGAATCATTTTGCATCTTGATACGGATGCGCAGCCCTTTTTGCAACTGGCGGTAAAAGTTAATCAGATGGGGATTGATATCGTTAAGCAGTGCCCGTAGTGGACTCAATCCCAATGCGACAGACAGTCCGCCGCAAAAAGGCTCGACCAGGCGGCGTCGCTGATGGGGTCGCCATAGTGGTTGTAATTCCGGCAGCAGCCAACGCTTACCACCTGCCCATTTCAAAGGCGGCTTAAGAGGTTGATCTGTCACGACGGTCATCGCCCGCCCTCGACCCATTGAAAGCCTTGCTGGCGCAATTGTTCGCGCAGCCAATGCATGGCTTCGGTGACCGATGCAGTTGCACCACGCACGCCAAGCTCAGTCTCCCGATACTGTTCCTGCATGTGTGGCAGACATGAAAGGCGTAATCCAGGAAACTGGCGAACAAAATCTTCCAGGAGTTCAATCAACTGGCCTTCGCTGGTGCTCGGCAAAGTCAGGAGTTGTTCGCAAATTAGACGTTTAGATTGCAGATGTTCATAACGGGAGTCCAGGACCCACTCCATCATGGGCTGAGCCATTTGCGGAAACCCCGGTACAAAATGGTGATTTGCCAGGCTGAACCCTGGGATTTGATTAACGGGGTTGGGTATCAACTCGCAGCCCAGGGGTAAATAGGCCATATTAATACGTTGTGGATAGGCTTTTTCACCAAAGCGTTCCTCAATGATGGCGCAGGCGCGTGGATGGAGTGCCAGTTCTAGCCCGGCCGCTTCGGCTGCACACTGTCGCGTGTAATCATCAGGTGTAGCGCCAATACCCCCAAATACAAAGGTGATATCGTGCTGGCGCATTGAGGTGCGTAATGTTTCGCGTAAGCGTGAAGGATCATCGCCGAGATAGGTTGCCTGGTCAAGCTCCAGTCCGCGTTCAGCAAGTGCTGTTATCGCAAAGCTTAAGTGAGAGTCGAGACGCTTGCCGGTGAGTAATTCGGTGCCGATGATCAGCAGGCTTATGCCCCTGGATTCAGACATGATGTAGGTTATCCGTTTGCTGTGTGCGGCTGAAAAATTTACGGCAGGATTCGAAAATCTGCAACTGAGAGGGAATAACCAGCAATACCAGCAGGGTAGAAAAAGCCAGCCCGAAGGTGATCGAGGTCGCCATCGGAATCAGGAACTGGGCTTGTAATGATGTCTCGAACATCAATGGCAGCAAGCCGGCAATGGTCGTCAGGCTGGTCAGAATTACGGCCCGCAGACGTTGGCAGGAAGCCTCAATAATGGCTTCACGTGTCGTCATTCCCGAGGATATCAGTTGTTTGAAAAACACCACCAGAATAATGGCATCATTAACCACAATCCCCGACAGCCCAAACAGTCCGAACAAAGACAGAATGGTTAGATCGATGCCAAGTAGCCAGTGGCCTGTCAGGGCCCCAACGAGGCCGAAAGGGATGGCAGTCATCACCACCAGTGGCCATCCATAGGAGGCAAAAACCCAGCTCAGCACCACATAGATCATGATCAGCGCATAGATGCCCCCCAGAGCCATATCGGCAAGTGTATCTTCCTGATCTGCGCGGCGACCTTCGAACGCATAGTCAACGCCATAGCGTTGTTTCAATTTAGGTAGTGTCGTGGACTTCAATGCATCGATAATTCTATTTGAGTTATTCAATGATGCATCCACATCCGCTGATACACGCAGGCTGAGGCGCCCACCCGTGTGGCGCAGAATTTCGAATCCCCGTCGAGTCTTCAACTGGATGACACTGAACAACGGAACCTTACTGGCGTCGGCTAAGGTTAGATTGAATGATTCAAGGCTTGCCAGGCTGTGACGCTCGGCATCGGGGAGCATGACCCGTACCTCGATTTCGTCATCACCATCCTGGAAAATCTGCGCAACGGTTCCATCATAAGCAGATCGTAACTGGCGCCCGACATCCTCCACCGTCAGACCCAAGGCCTGGCCTCTGGGGGTCAGTTTATAGATAAACTGTTCCGGCCCATAAGGAAGATCGTCGGCAATGCTGTTAACGCCGGTAATGCCACGCAAAGACTCACTCAACGCCAGCGCCGCTTCTTTGAGTTGTGGGGCATCGGCGCTGATCAGGCGGATATCAAGATCACTGCCCGGCGGACCACCTTTGCGTTCAGTGATCGAAAAACTTTCCAGCCCCGGTGGCAAGTTGATATTGCGTTGCCAGGCAGTAATAAAGCCAGGGTTACGGGTCTGGCGGTGATCGGGTTCAACGAGTTGTACCATCAGATTGGCGTATTGGTCGCCTTGTCGCGCTGTGCCGCCATTTGAATTTCGTACCTGGCCGAGGGTTATCAACGCAACATCTACAATGGGCTCGCCCAGTTGTGCCTGAGTCTTGTCCAGGCTGTGCTGCAAGTTCAGCATAAACGCCTTGACGCGTTCAGGTGGTGTGCCGGAAAAGAAGTTGACATCCGCATTGAGAATTCGGGCTTCCGGGCTGGGGAAAAAATTAAAAGCGACCCGGCCTCCGGCAACCAGGCCTACCGTCAGCAGTAATAAAGCCAGTGCCGAGCAAATTGTCAGCATGGCGTGATCCACACAAGCTGTGACCAAAGGGCGAAATAAAGCATCCCTGAAGGTGTTAATTCCCCGTTCTAACAGGGCTCGGAATTTTGATGTTGTACTGGCGCTATGGGCTTTGAATGTGTGGTGTAGATGCCCGGGTAAAATCAGGAAGCTTTCCACCAATGATGCCAATATCACGCAGATTGCAACCAGTGGGATATCGAAGAGAATATTGCCGATGATGCCCCCGACCAGCATCAGTGGTAAAAAGGCAGCGATGGTCGTTAGAGAAGAAGATAACACAGGGATCAGCATGCGCCTGGCACCCCCTTCAGCTGCCGCCAAAGGGGGTTCTCCCATCTGAAAATGAGTCAGGGCATCTTCTCCAACGACGATTGCATCATCGACAATGATTCCGAGTGTCATGATCAAGGCAAACAAACTAATCATGTTGATACTGCCACCGACCAGATAGAGTGCCCCGAGTGCAGCCATGAATGAGACGGGTATACCTGCCGCCACCCAGCCGGCAACTCGGCCGTTCAGGAACAGGTAGAGTATCAATACGACCAACACCAGCCCGCTGAGACCGTTGCGCAGTAGTAAATCTATGCGGTCCTGGATGAGTTCCCAGGATTGATCATAGGTCCGTACTTTCACCCCCGGTGGCAGTGCGGGTCGTTTATTTTCCAGCCAGCGATTGAGTATCTGTGCAGATTTCAGACTATCGCCGTTTTCCCCACGGGACAGGCGTAATTCCACAGCCGGCTGGTCTTTGTACAGCACCGTCGTCTGGCGGGCACGAGACCGGCGGGACACCTTGGCGACATCGCCGATGCGAATCAGACGACCTTGATCGTCGCTGAGCAGTACCAGAGCTTCAAAGCCAGATTCGCTGCGCTGTTGCTGTAACGCCCGTAATTGGCGGGACAACTCGTTGCGCCCGACAGTCCCGGCAGGGATATCGCGGCTGCGCGATGCGATGAGGTTCGCAATTTGTTCCAACGATAAGCCGAGCTCCTGCAGGGTAACCGAAGGGATCTGAATGGCGATCTCCTGTTCTGGTAAGCCGATGATGTCGACTTTTGTAACCCCCATGTTCAGCAACTCGTGCTCAATTTGATGGCTGATGCTGCTCAGTTCCCGCAAATTATCGGGGCCATAAATTAGCAGGCGGGCAACGGGTTCGTAACGGATGATGCGGTTGATTTGTGGAAGTTCTGAGGTTTTCGGCAAATTTCGGATTAGACCGATTTTCTCTTTAACCGTATCCAGTGCAATTCCCATGTCAGTCCCCGCCTGGTATTCCAGTGACACCAGGGCGAGTCCTTCGGAAGCGGTAGAGGTCATTTTATTCAGACCATCCACTGTGCGCAGTTCATCTTCGATGATATTTACGATGGCCGTTTCCACATCCTCTGCGCTCGCCCCTGTCCAGGTGACTCTGACGGTAATGAAGTCCAGCTCGAAGTTTGGAAAAAACTGGGTATTCAGTCGCTGCAGGCCGAAGGCGCCAGCTAGCAGCATCAGAATCATCAATAGATTGCAGGCAACCGGGTGTCGTGCAAAGGGCTTCAGCAGCATGGCAGGGATCAAGTGGGGCTAATATGGACCAGGGGTTAAGTTTAGCCTGGATTGCAGATGATCGTTATTTTGCATCAATAACGGTGATCAGCGCACTAAAATGACGTCAGGCGCACGCTGTGGCTTGGTGTCTTCAGGTGGTCGATCACAGTGAACCTGGAGTATAGTCATCCGCAGGGATGAACTTGCCTTCGTAGCGGGGCGGGGGAGCGGCGCAGGAGTAGCCATATTCGAAGAATTTTCGTAGCAACCAAGCGAATCGGATAAGAGCTGATGAAATCTTTTGTTAATGTAGCAAGCAGTCCATCTCAAGATAAGTCCGCGCCCGTTGTTCGATGGGGCCAGTGCATGGTATTGCAATTGCTGCTGATGTCGTTATCTGGGATATCCACAGCGAGTGCCGATGCGGCCGTTGATTGTGTTGATTTATTGTACTTTCTGCGGCCGCCTTATTATCAGGTTGATGCGCAGGGCAAGGTCGGTGGATTGGTTGCTGGCCAGGCCGCCAGAATTTTTCGCCAGGCCGGTATTTGTTATCACTGGCACGAATTACCTGCGAATCGGCATTTGCGCTGGATCCGTGAAACCCATCGGCCCGCCTGCGCGGTGGGCTGGTTCAAAAATCGCGCAAGAGAACAATTTGCACAATTTTCACTGCCAATTTATCAGGATCAACCCTTGGTGGTTGTGTCGAGGCGAGATTCCGGGTTAAAGAAATATTATCCTGCTGCCGCCAACCTGTTGAGGCAAAAAAGCCTTACCTTGGGGTTACCCAAAGGATTTTCTTACGGACCTTATCTGGACGCGGAGATTGTGCACTGGCAAACACCGACCTATGAGACAAACCGGCCAATCTCTGGATTACTGGAGATGCTGGAACGTAAACGTTTCGACTATGTATTTATGGCGCAAGAAGAAGCAGACTATTTGCAGCACAACACGACTGAGCCAAAGCTCGTGTCAATCTTGATCGGGGATTTGCCTAAAGGTAATCAGCGTTACCTGTTATGCAGTAAAAACCTAGACGCAGGATCATTGGATAAACTCAATGCCGAGATTCGCAGCCAGTAGTGCAGCCAGTAGTATTGAAAGAGCGGTTTTAATTCATGATTCCACTGCGTCAACGTTTGGCCTATCGTCAAACCCGCACCATGCTGTTTTGGGGAATTGTGCTGGGACTCCTGGTCAGTATGGTGCAAGTGGTGCTGATCAGAGCGGATTTGCGTGCTGAAGTTCGCTCACAAATAGGCAATCTGATTGTGGCGGTACGAGGTTCCGCTGCCCAGGCGGTCTTTGAACTCGATACCCGCCTGGCAGGCAGAGTCATTGATGGATTGTTCTCCTACCGGGTCATTCGCTCTGCGCAAATTATCGATGAAAAGGGCAAGGCATTGGCCTCCGATAGCCGGGTGCTTGCCTCTTCGGGCCTTGTTGGTGCTGCCGACTGGTTACTGGGGGTCAAGCAACCACACCATGTATTGTTAGTGCCATCCAGTCTGACCGGTCCACTGGGCGCGCTGGAAATCACCGAGGACAACACGCGGATATTACAGGTGCTGCTACGGCGTTCGGCTGTGACCGTCTATGGCACGATGCTCTGGGCCGTGCTGATTTCCGGATTACTGGCGTTGCTGCTCCACTATTCGCTGATTCGTTCCTTGATGCAGATCGTGTCCTCAATTTCCCGAATCCATCCGGAACAGCCGCAGAATACGGAATTAGTCATTCCCAAGGGCCATAAACAGGATGAACTGGGCCTGCTCGTGTATAGCCTGCAGGCGTTGATTGAGCGTTATAGCTTGAGCCTCGCAGCGCAAATGCAGGCGGAACGATCACGAGTTGAGGCTGAGGCGCGTATGCGCTCGGTCTTCGATTACGTGCCAATGGAGATTTATCTAAAAGACCTGGAAGGCCGCTATCTTTTCGTTAACAAGCGCTTCGCCACGATCTATAAAGCGCCGCAGGATGCGTTTATTGGCAAATCGGTGCATGACCTGTTGTCAGTGGAAGATGCCCTGGACGTTGAGGAGGTGGAACGTTCTGTCATCGTCTCCGGCCAACCGGTCCAGTACACACACTCGGACTTCACCAAGGTCGGCGATACCTTTATGGCGGTTAAATTTCCCATCCATGATGAGATGGGGACGTTAACGGGGTTGGGAGGGGTCGAAATTGATATCAGTGAACGCACCCGGGCCGAGGATGCTTTAAAACTCAGTGAAGCACGCTTTCGGGATGTGGTCGATGCCAGTGCTGATGCCGTCTGGGAAGTCAATAGCCGGGAGCAGTTCAGTTATGTCTCAGACAGGCTTTGTGAACTGACTGGATTTGAGCGCGAGGCACTGCTTGATCATACGCCAAGAGACGTTTTTCGGGCCTCGGTCGAACCAGCAGAACTGGTCGTGCTGGCGCTCACGTTTTCCAAACGTCAACAGTTTAGAGACGTTAGACTGCGGTTTCGCCATCTGGATAACCACCACCGCGATTGGTCCCTCAGCGGTAAACCTGTCTATGATGATGCAGGTGAATTCCTGGGCTATCGGGGCACGGGAACAGATATTACCGAGGCGCAGAATCTGGCCCGTGAACTGGTTCATCAGGCAAGCCACGATGGGTTGACCGGTCTTATTAACCGTCACAGCTTTGAGGAACGCCTGAAGCGGGCAATACAAACCGCGCGCCAGGAAGGCATCGAACATGTCGTCTTTTTCATCGATCTGGATCAGTTCAAAGTGATCAATGATACCTGCGGGCATACGGCAGGGGATGAACTGTTGCGGCAGGTAAGCCGACTGCTCGAGGAACAGGTGCGACAGCGCGATACGCTGGCTCGCCTGGGAGGTGATGAATTTGGAGTTTTGCTGGAGCACTGTCCTATTGAGCAGGCCACACGTGTTGCCCAGTCTATCCTTGATGCAGTGGCTAAAGTTCATTTCAACTGGGAGGGGCAAAGTTTCAGAATTGGCGCCAGCATCGGGATTGTACCGGTCAGCGATTTAAGTGGCGATATCGGTGAGATTATGGCGACTGCGGACAGTGCCTGCTACGCAGCCAAAGACAGAGGGCGTCAGCGCTATCATATTTATCATCCGGATGATGCCGAACTCGCCGAGCGTTTTGGCGAAATGCGCTGGGTCTCGCGGATCAATCAGGCCTTGGACTCCGATGCGTTCGAACTCTTTTATCAGACGATAATGCCTGTGAGTCCGTCCGCTGGCGAGAACGCCAAAGCCCATTACGAAATTTTGCTGCGCATGCGCGGCGAAAACAATACCTGGTTTCCGCCAGGTGCATTTTTACCGGCAGCGGAACGCTATGGACTGGTGAGCAAATTGGACAGATGGGTGGTCCGTTCAACGCTAGATTGGCTGCAATCACATCCTCAGCATCTGACTGAGCTTGAGTTGTGTTCAATTAATCTTTCGGGCCATTCAATTGGGGATGAAGATTTTCTGGAATTTTTACTCCACTGCATTGAGCAGCATGCGGTGCCGGCGGAAAAACTTTGCTTTGAAATCACAGAAACTGCGGCAATATCCAACCTCGCAAGCGCCAGTGGGTTTATTCAAAAACTGACAGCGCAAGGTTGCCGTTTTTCTCTTGATGACTTTGGCAGTGGGTTGTCTTCGTTCGCTTATTTGAAATCGTTAGCGGTGGATTTCCTGAAAATCGATGGTATTTTTGTTCGTGAAATCGCCAGCAGCAATGTGGATCGTGCCATGGTTAAATCCATCAATGAACTGGGTCATGTCACGGGCAAGCAGATTGTCGCTGAGTTTGTTGAAAACGAATCGATTCTGAATGTGCTCAGGGAACTGGGGGTGGACTATGCTCAGGGGTATGGCATTGCCCGGCCAGCACCCATCGGGCAATTGCTGAGCCAGGATATGGATCTGGCCAACATCAGTTGAGCGGGAAATTCAAAATCCAACACAAACGATGCAGCAACCCCGGTTCGACTAGGGTATTCTAGGCCCGATTTTTTTAGGGCCAAATTTCAGGAGATTTTCCGTGCAACGTGTTATCTGGTTTGAGAACCTGGGCATGACTGACGTGCCTGAAGTCGGGGGTAAGAACGCCTCTTTGGGTGAGATGATTCAATCGTTGTCAGCATCAGGGGTCCGGGTTCCGGGCGGCTTTGCCACCACTGCAGATGCTTATCGCGAGTTTATCAACTCCAATGATCTGGAGTCCCGGATCGAGACCATACTGAAAACACTTGATGTTGACGATGTACGTGCTTTGAGCCGTGCCGGAAAACAAATCCGCCAGTGGGTAATGGAAGCACCTCTGGGTGAATCCCTGGAAATGGAGGTCCGTGAGGCGTACACAACATTATGTGGGCAGAGTCAGGAAATTTCGGTGGCGGTTCGATCCTCGGCTACAGCAGAAGATTTACCCGAGGCTTCCTTTGCCGGTCAACAGGAAACTTTTCTCAATGTCTGTGGGATAGATGAGGTTCTGTTGCGAATACGGGAAGTCTTTGCATCCCTGTTCAATGATCGGGCTATAGCGTATAGAGTCCACCAGGATTTCGACCATATGCAGGTCGCTTTATCCGCCGGAATACAGCGTATGGTGCGTAGTGATCTGGCGGCCAGTGGCGTGATGTTTACCCTCGATACAGAGTCCGGATTTCGTGGAGTGGTGTTTATAACGTCGGCCTGGGGACTGGGCGAAATGGTCGTTCAGGGGCAGGTGAATCCGGATGAATTCTACGTCTATAAAAAGTCGCTGACCGCTGGCAAGCCTGCCGTGTTGCGCCGGGAACTAGGCTCCAAAGCCTTGCGCATGGTTTACGGAGACGGTGCTGAGGAACGGGTACGTATCGAAGAGGTGGATATTGCGGATCAAAACCGCTTTTCTCTCACAGAAACTGATATTGAAACCCTGGCGCGTTATGCCATGACCATCGAAGCCCATTACGGGCGACCCATGGATATTGAGTGGGGCAAGGATGGGGTGGATGGTGAACTGTATATCCTCCAGGCCCGACCGGAGACGGTTGAAAGCCAAAATAGCCAGGAAGTGGTGCGCTATGAACTCAAACAACGTGGTGAGGTGTTGGCAGAGGGTCGAAGTATCGGTCAGCGTATCGGTTCCGGGCCAGCACGGCTGGTTTTGGATCCGCGGGGCATGGACGAAGTTCAGCAGGGAGATGTACTGGTCACTGACATGACCGATCCCGATTGGGAACCGATTATGAAACGTGCCTCTGCCATTGTTACCAACCGTGGTGGGCGTACCTGCCACGCAGCGATTATTGCCCGGGAACTTGGTATACCTGCGGTTGTCGGATGCCGAAATGCAACGGTCAAGGTGAGCCAGGGAGAACCCTTGACGGTGTCCTGTGCCGAAGGGGATACCGGCTATATCTACGCTGGTGAGCTTGACTTCGAGATACGCAGGCTGAGTGTCGACAGCATGCCGGAATTACCTTTTAAGATTGGCATGATCGTAGGTAATCCTGAGCGTGCTTTTGATTTTCAGAAATTACCGAACATGGGAGTCGGACTGGCGCGCCTCGAGTTCATAATCGGTGCCATGATCGGGGTGCATCCGCAGGCGTTGCTTGAATACGAGCAACTCGAAGATGGACTGAAGGCACAGGTCGACAAGCGTATGCAGGGCTACGATGGTCCGGTGGATTTTTATCGTCGCAAACTGATCGAAGGCGTTGCGGCAATTGCAGCAGCATTTGATCCCAAACCGGTGATCGTGCGTCTGTCAGATTTCAAATCAGATGAATATGCCAACCTGATCGGTGGCGAAGTTTACGAACCTGTTGAGGCGAACCCAATGTTGGGGTTCCGTGGTGCTTCGCGTTATCTGTCGGATGATTTCAAGCCTTGTTTTGAACTTGAATGCCAAGCCTTGAAATTTGTCCGTGAGGAAATGGGGCTGGATCATGTGCAGATCATGGTGCCATTTGTACGCACGCTGGACGAAGCTCAGGGCGTGTTGAAGCTATTGCGGGAAAACGGTCTGGAAAGAGGCGTCAATGGGCTGAAAATCATTATGATGTGCGAGTTGCCTTCGAACGCCCTCCTGGCAGAGCAATTTCTCGAGCACTTCGATGGGTTTTCTATCGGCTCAAATGATCTGACGCAAATGACGTTGGCGCTGGATCGCAATTCCGGATTGGTGGCATCGTTGTTTGATGAACGTAATGAGGCGGTCAAGGCGCTCTTGCATCTGGCAATCACGGCCTGTCAGAAACAAGGCAAGTACGTCGGAATTTGCGGCCAGGGGCCATCGGACCACCCGGATCTGGCCCGCTGGTTAATGGAAGAAGGGATAGAAAGCGTATCACTGAACCCGGATACCGTTGTGGAGACCTGGCTGTATCTGGGCGGCCAAAGCGTAAGCTGAGGCCATCGGTTCGTTCCCAAGCGCAACCAAGTGGAATAGACGGGTGTTGGTGGAGGAAGTGTATGTGGCAGGG
>CAZAWX010000060.1:9776-17164 GCA_964488985.1 uncultured Ectothiorhodospiraceae bacterium | reverse complement strand
CTCATTTCGTAGGCTTCGACAACCGTTCAGCGGCGAGCACCATCGCCAGGGCCGTAATTGAGCAGGGACACCGGCGCATCGCCATGATTGCCGGTATCACTGCGGGCAATGATCGGGCGAGTGACCGTGTCAGCGGTGTCCGCGCGGCGCTGGACGCGGCCGGCCTGGGCGAGCGTGAGATGCCCATTGTCGAGGAGGTCTACTCTCTGGCGGGTGGCCAGCGGGCGTGCGCGAAACTGCTTGAACTGCGGCCCCGGCCGACCGCGGTGATCTGCGGCAATGATGTCCTCGCCGTCGGCGCGATCGCCGAGATTAAGGCGCACGGCCTACGGGTCCCGGACGATATTTCCGTCACTGGCTTCGACGACATCAACCTGGCCGAGGTCAGCGATCCCTGTCTGACCACCATTCACGTGCCCCATCGGCGTATGGGACAGGCGGCCGCCCGGGCGCTTCTGGCCCTCCGGGACGGGGACGGCGATGGCGATAGCGGCGGCGGAGTCGAACTGGAGACCCACATCATCATGCGCGAATCCCTGGCAGCATCGCCCAGACGCCGAGGCGGTGATTGACAAAGAGATTACCGATGCCGGGGCCAATGCAAGCGCTCATTTGTGTGTGCTGATCAGTACCGCCAAGGCCAATCTCCTATTGTCCAAAATTGACACGTAAGCTGTGTCCACATAATATGTGTTCATAAATTATGGGGCATCGCTATGAATCTGACACTTTCGATAGACGAACAAACCGTAAAACAGGCACGCAAGGTCGCCCAGTCTCAGGGTAAGAGCTTGAATCAGTTAATCCGCGACTATCTAGATCTGATGACGGCTCAGGGGGACGCGCAGAGCGACATTGAGGAGTTGCGCGAATTGTCGGTACGGGGACAAGGGCACTCCGCAGGCTGGCGTTTTAACCGTGAGGAAATTCATGAAAGGTCGTAGTTTTATCGACACCAACGTGCTGGTGTACACGGATGACCACGATTCCCCGGAAAAAAAACACCACGCGCTGGAATTCATTGCCCAGGCACGCCTTGGAGGCAATGCAGTTCTATCGACCCAGGTGCTGCAGGAATACTTCGTCACAGTGACCCGGAAATTTGGTGTCGCAGCACCTATTGCGCGCCGTAAAGTTGAGTTGTTTTCGCGGTTTAATTTGGTTTGTATTGATCTGGATACGATTCTCGGCGCTGTCGATCTGCATCGCCTGCATCAATTTTCTTTCTGGGACGCTTTAATTGTACGGTGCGCCATCGATGCCGGATGTTCGGTGCTGTACAGCGAAGATATGCAGCAGGGACGGAAACTGAATGGCCTCGAATTCGTCAACCCCTTCCTCTCAGCATCACCCAGTGCGACCTGAGCGTTCAGTCCGATCAAGCCAATGGGCAGGGGGGTAGAGTTTCGCATTCGGCGAATAACTCAGCATAAGACCATTGTCGGCCAAGGTTACCGTCGATATCGACTTCGACCAGCCCCGTTTTATCCGAATAGCGTTGGGCCGTTTCGCGCTATTGATCGCCGAGCGTGAGATCGCGTACATCGCCATCGGCTTGCGCTGGGAAATACGATTCGGTCAGCTCGACCGCGTAACTCATTGTTTGCTGCCCGGTATCGGTTCGCCCGAGTCACGTTCGTTCACGGCCTGCTTGAAGCCGGCCTCTTCGGCGCGGGCCTTGAACGTAACACCTTCGGGGCTGTGACGGGCGATACCGTCGAATAGTGTCGCCAGCGTCTGCGTACTGTTCAGGCCCATGTTGTCGTAGGCCTGGTTGACCAGCGTCTTCATCATCGCCAGCTGGTTTTTCGGTACACCCTTGATGCGATCGGCGAGCACTTTGACGGTTGCGTCGAGATTTGCGGCTGGCACTGCCTGTAATATCAGGCCCATTTCTTCGGCTTCAGATCCGCTCACGAGATCACCGGTGAACAGCATGCGCTTCGCCCGTTCAGCACCCAGCCGGTACACCCACATGGCCGTGGTCGGACAGCCCCAGACGCGCGCCGGCGGGTATCCGATACGTGCGGATTCACTCATCACGATCAGGTCGGCGCAAAGCGCGATATCGCTGCCGCCCGCTACTGCATCGCCGTTGACCTTCGCGATCACCGGTTTGGGGCAGCGCCATAGCGACATGAAGCTGTCGGTGCAGCGACGCATGAAGCGGTAATCGATCATCGCGTCCCAGGGCATTTCCTGCATGACCGGGTTATCGCCTTCGGCTTCGGCAAACTCGTTCAGATCGTAACCTCCGCAAAATCCAGGACCGGCGCCGGTGATAACAATCACGTGCGCCGAGCTATCATCGCCGGCACGTTCCACTGCCTCAGACAGGTCACGAGGCATGCGCTCGGTAATCGCGTTAAACTTGTCGGGCCGATTAAGTGTGATCGTCGCCACTCGCTCGTTGACGTTATATTCCAGATCACCGATTTGCATCATCAGTCTCCTTAATCTTCTTACGGGTTCGTCAGCAGCATGTCAGGCGACTCGAGGAATGTCGATTTTCAGTCCGCGCGGGATCTCGCGGTTTTCGTCGTACATCGGTAACTGGCAGAGCCTGGCGCCATGCAATGCTTCATGATGCAGTCGACTTGGACCGAATCGCCTGGCTGACTTTTTTCACTGTCCATGCGAACGATGGCCACGCCGCATTTCAGGTAGGGTGACCAAGTGCTGGAACATACCTGTCCGATCACT
The DNA here is from genome assembly GCA_964488985.1 of uncultured Ectothiorhodospiraceae bacterium. Classification (GTDB taxonomy): domain Bacteria; phylum Pseudomonadota; class Gammaproteobacteria; order HK1; family HK1; genus CAZAWX01. The sequence goes on along the minus strand of CAZAWX010000060.1, from coordinate 14,461 downwards.
ACTCCGTTCAGCTGGATGCTGCGACCGAGCCGGGCTATGCCTCCCACTGCTTTCATGCCCCATGTGCGGCAGTCTTTGGGAGCTTTCAGGAACGCCTCACGGCCGATGAAGTCGGGTTTGTCGGGATCGACGAAGGCCCCAGGCCGGCGTCGAACGGCGTTGTGCTGCCGTCGAAATCGCTACCCGCGTTCAACAGGCGCTCGGCGTCAGGACCCGAAATCTCGATGGGCAATTCACCGGTGTTGCGCAGAATGACACCGGTACGCACTGCCCAGTACATTTCGTCGTCGGTGGTATGGTTGAGTACTTACGGGGTAAGCCAACCGTTGCAAGTATCCCCGGGCAAAGCCGGGGGCTTTAGTTTGTGAGCCGCTCAAAGCGGCATGACGGGAACGCTTCGCGCTCCCTAGCGCCCCTCAATCGATGGATATTGGTTCCAGAAGACGCCGTGAATCCGTCCCTGGAGGCTGAGGCAGGCTTGGATGTGGCATCCCTGCCACATACACTTCCTTGACCTACACCCGTCGATTCCACTGGGTTGCGCTTAAGAACTAATCTATGAAGCGTGGTTACGTCATGTGTTTACCGAGTTACACAAAGCCGAGGATCTCGAACAATTAAAAGCGTTGTTACCCTATCGTCTTGTCTTGACCCGAGCGGCCTTATCGAACACCCCGCGCAGATCCTCGTGCAGACCTGTTGGCAGGTGATGCTGTTTATGGGACGGTTACCTTACAAAATGTAACCACGCTCATCGTGCAATGACAGATCCAGGCCCTGTTCCTCTTCATCGTGAGCCACCCGCAACCCGATTAATGCGTCCAGAACTTTCAACACCACCATACTGATTATAAAACTGTAAACCACCGTCACCCCAACACCGAGCAACTGGGCCGCCACCTGGCCGCCGATGCCGGTATTGTCGCCGCCAAAACCTGAGCCGCCCAGAGCAACCGCACTGAACACCCCTGTCAGCAGCGCGCCGACGATTCCACCAACGGCGTGGATACCGAACACATCCAGGCTGTCATCGTAGCCGAGCATTCGTTTCAAGCGCGTTGAGGTATAAAAACAAATCACTCCGGAAGCGATACCAATGACAATTGCCCCCATCGGCCCGACCGAACCCGAGGCGGGTGTCACCGCGACCAATCCGGCGACGGCGCCGGAGGCAATGCCCAATACACTCGGCTTGCCATGGTTGAACCACTCCATGAACATCCAGCTGACGGCAGCCGCGGCGGTTGCCAACTGCGTCACCAATATGGCCATGCCGGCAACGCCATCGGCCGCCAACTCACTGCCGGCATTAAATCCGAACCAACCGACCCACAATAATGATGCGCCGATAATCGTATAACCGAGGTTATTGGGCGGCATATGTGTCTGTGGATAACCGCGCCGTGGTCCGAGCACGATGCAGGCAGCCAACCCCGCCATGCCGGCATTAATATGGACGACAGTGCCACCAGCAAAGTCAAGAATGCCATAATCCCCCAACCAGCCACCGCCCCAAACCCAGAAACATACCGGCAGATACACCACACTCAGCCACACGACCATAAAGATCAGCATGGCGGAAAACTTCATGCGCTCGGCAAAGGCACCGACGATCAGGGCCGGAGTAATCACCGCAAACGTCATCTGGAAGGTAATGAAGACCGTTTCAGGAATGGTCCCATGCAAAGCGTCAGTGCTCAGGCCCGCCAGAAACAGACTGTCCAGACCACCAATGAATTGGCCACTCCCGGTGAAAGCCAGACTGTAACCATAAATAGCCCACAACAGGCTCATTAACCCGGTAATTGCAAAACACTGCATCAACACCGACAACACATTTTTACTGCGCACCATACCGCCGTAAAACAAAGCCAGACCAGGAATGGTCATCAGCAGCACCAAAGCAGTGGAGGTCAGCATCCAGGCGGTATCTCCGCTGTCAAGTACAGCCGCATGGCCAATTCCCGGGATCCCCAGTAGTAACGCGGCCCCAAGGGAACGCATCCGAACAGAATTTTTTTTCGGCATGGTATTTATCCTTTGCAATCGAGCCGCAGTTTTAAAGGTCATCAATGCCGGCCTCACAGTGCTTGCTCGTCAGTTTCCCCGGTGCGTATACGCACGACCTGATGCAACTCAGAGACGAAGATTTTGCCGTCACCAATTTTCCCCGTGTGTGCGGCGCTGCATATGGCCTCCAGGACGGCCTCCAGGACAGCGGCAGTCACGGCTACTTCGAGTTTCACCTTGGGAAGAAAATCCACGACATATTCCGCACCCCGATACAATTCCGTGTGGCCCTTCTGGCGGCCAAAGCCCTTGACCTCAGTGACGGTCAAACCCTGCACACCCAATTCAGACAAAGCACCGCGCACATCATCGAGCTTGAACGGCTTTATAACCGCGGTAATCAATTTCATTTTTTATATCCCCGTTGCAGGCGCACCGTCGGCAGTGCTAAAGAACTGCGCTGTTGGCGGTCATTATCAAATTGATAGATGACTAGCAGATTGTGTGCCAGGGGATCAAACAAGCAGCTGAAATTCGCGCATGAAGGCCGGACAGCAATCCTCTGTCGACAACAGCTGTAGCGAAATATATTGTTATAACAAGGAGTTAGGGAAATACTTCAGCGCTGGACACTTACCGATCCAGGACGGCACTTGCCCCAGAGCAAGCGCCTGAACAGCACCTCCCGGTAGTGCTGCACACGCGTTCGCACTAACTTGGTGCGTTCGTGTCAGGACCCGCCCGGAACCGTGCGTCCGCACGGCTCAGGTTTCGTTGTCCGCATGGCGAAGTGCTGAAATCGTGGGGTAAGGCACTTTACCTGAGGGGACTTTCCCGGCCGCCGCCTGCAGATGGATATCCTGATCGTCAAAAAAGATATGGGGTCGAAAAGCACTCAAGACCTTGGATTTATCTACGCCGCCGAGAAAAAAAGCCTCATCCACATAGACGCCCCAGTGCCTTAGGGTTTTAATGACCCGCATTTCCGCCGGTGAACTGCGCGCGGTGACAATCGCAATGCGCACCGGTGAGTACTCCACCCGACCCGGGATACGTTCCTGTAAACGGGCCAGTTTTTTCAACAATGTCGCGTACGGCCCTTCGGGTAAGGGCGTGTCCTGGGCAGCATCTTCGCTGGCCTGGAAATGATCCAGACCTCGTGTCTTGTACACCAGCTCGCTACTTTCATCGAACAGCACTGCATCTCCATCGAAGGCAATTCGCACCTGATCATCAGGCATCTGTTCGAGAGCAACAGGCGGCGGCGACAAAATCGCTGCAGCGCAGGCCTTGCTGTCGATCACATGCTGCGCATCCGCCACACTGGTGGTCAGAAACAGATCCACTGCAAACGACTGCAGATAATCGACACCGGTTTCACCCCCGGTAAACGCCGATCGGGTGATGGCGAGATCCAGTTTGCGGATAGTGTTGAGGACCCGCATACCGGTTTCAGGGCTGTTTCTGGACATGACGACAATTTCCACCAACGCGGGTTCGCCCTCAAGCTGAAATTCATTGAGGCGTAACAGCGCCTTGACCAGTGGGAATCCGGTCCCAGGTTGTAATACCTCGTTTTCCCTCTCCAGCATATAGGCTCGGTACACTTCGATGGCCTGCTCAGGATCTTTGCGATGCAGGTCATGAAACAATTGATCCGCCTCGCTCAAATCGAACAACGCCGTTGAGGAAATGGCCACCACCAATGTTTTGGAAAGATCGGTAGGCATAAACGGGAACAATCCTGATAGGCGTGCACGAAGTACACTACGCAGGCAATAGTAATCTTATTGTTCTGCTGCGCACAGTGGCCGGTGAAACGCAGCACACGCTTGGCTCATGGTCATGCCAGGTGGGTTAACCCTTCTTAGCGGCTGCTTTGGTGAGTCAATATGCAGCGGAATTTATCCCGCCAACTTCCGATCATCGACTCTTGCAGCGAGAAACCGCGGTTTACCGATTGCGTAGCCTTGCAGATAGTCGACTCCAATCTCTTGCAGACAATCAACATTGGCATCGGATTCAACAAACTCCGCAACCGTTTGCTTGCCCATCAGATGGGCAAGATCATTGATCGATTTAACCATGGCATAGTCAATCGGATCTTTATCCATGCTACGGACAAACATACCGTCAATTTTAACAATATCGACGGCCAATGTTTTCAGATAGGCGAATGATGACAGGCCGCTGCCAAAATCATCCAGGGCAAATTTACAGCCCAACGCCTTGAGCGTACTGATAAAATTCCGCACACCGTCAAGATTCCCGATCATGGCCGTCTCAGTGATTTCAAAGCAGATTTTATCGTACGGAATATTGTGTAAGCACAATGGTGCGCAAACATAGCCAGCAAAATCTTCCTCTCCCAGGGACTGACCGGACAGGTTAATACTGCACAGTGAGGTTTGCGCCAGTCTGCCTGGGTCTTCACCTAGCCAGGCCAATGCTGATTTCACAACCCAGCGATCCACTGCTGTTGCCAGTTGAAAGCGCTCCGCAACCGGTAAAAATTCCCCTGGTGAAATAAGATGGCCGTCCTGTGCCAGCATCCGGATCAACATTTCTTAATGTTCACCGCCTTGTGTAGAAGGCACCAGGGGTGCGATCGCCTGTGAGACCAGGACAAAACGATTCTTGTCCAACGCCTGGTGAATGCGTGTCACCCAATGCAT
>CAZAWX010000060.1:4552-9676 GCA_964488985.1 uncultured Ectothiorhodospiraceae bacterium | reverse complement strand
TCATCGATGGCTTTACGCACGGCTTCAGCCACTCGCACGGCATCTGTCATCGAGCAATGTTCCATCAAAATGGCGAATTCATCACCCCCGAGCCGGGCCAGGGTATCGCGAACCCGAATGTGGGGTTGTATACATTCAGGCAAGCGGCGCAACAGTTCATCCCCAGCGCCATGGCTGCAGTTGTCGTTGATGACTTTAGAACTGATCAAGGTCCATATAACACAGGGCGTGGGAGGAACCGGTTTCTCTTGCCGTGTCCAGAACTCGCAACAAACGACGTTCGAATTCACTGCGATTGATCAATCCGGTGAGTGCATCGTGGCTGGCATGAAAAGACAATCGCCGGGTTAAATTCTTTGTCTCGCTGATATCTTCTGTCGTTTGTACAACCCGTGACCAATCATGCTGGCAGGCCTCAGCGATCGCGACCGTGTAGTTAATGTATAGCTCACTACCATCGAAACGCAATTCACGTCCAGTCACGGAAATTTGTGTCTTGCCCTCTGCGACTTCGCTCAAAATCTTGGTAAAACGAGTAACCTGGGAATTTATCCAAAAAGGTTCATTGATCAGACTAAAGAAATTTATCTTACTGTCCGCCCGGTAGATCCGCACCACTGCGGCGTTCACGTCCCGGGTTTTAATTTTCCTGAGGAGTTCCCGTACCAGTTGTGGATTATTTTGGAAATAACCAAGAAAGTTTGTTTCCCCGCTCGCACGCAAGTCATCAATTACTGGTTTTAGCGCCGACCAGTCCTCCTCCCAGATGCCAATGGGCGCGTTTTCGAAGACGTGCCGAAAGCGGTCATGTGTTACCTGCAGTTTGGTGCGATGTTCGGTCAGTTCTATCTCACGCAATTTTAGATCGTTGACATCGGTAATGATGATCATCGTGCCACCGGTTTCGGCGGATTGCTCACGATACCGATACCAGCGGCCGTTGCGCAACGTCTCGAAAGGCATACCAGGATGGGCATGCTGGATAAGCCGCTTGTCAATGAATGCATCCACCTGGGATGTATCCAGCAAGCCGTCGTCTGCGGCAGTCAGGGCAAGGGCGCGGATGAGGTCATGAAATAACAGGCCAGGCTTAAGTATCGACTGCAGTTTAGGTGAATGATGTTCCAGGTAAGCAGAGTTGAAAAACACTAATTGATCCCTGTCATCATACAGGGCGAAGGCATCTTTAATGCTGTTCAGCGCCGAAATAAATTCCGGCGCTCTGTCATTCAACGCTTGCTCCGCCTTGCTTTGGACTGTTCTGTCGCTGTACATCTGCCGGTAGGAACCTTCGTTCAAGGCCAATCTGCCCAAGGCCAATCTGCCATTGTGTAAACTGGATTCACGCCTTCGTTGGAATGACACCATGGTGAGACAACATGGGCTTGTGGATGCGTATTATTTATCCACTATCCCGGTTCTCACACGGTTATCGGCCGTTATAAAGAAAAAATGAAGGTAGGCCTGGAATTATTCTAAAATTTATCCCGCAACGAGTAATACAGCATTCCCGCAACCAGCAATGGGTGGCGTAGGTGAGTCCCGCCTGGAAATTTTCTGTGCTTGATCCCTGCATACAGATCAAAACGTTCGGCCTGACCCGCTACCACCTCCGCCAGCAGGCGTCCGGCCAATTGCGTTAATGCCACGCCGTGTCCGGAAAATCCTTGCGCATAATACCCTTGGCGGCCTACCCGCCCGAACTCAGGCATGCGATCAAAACTAATCGCCAGACGCCCGCTCCAGGCGTAGTCGATACGGGCATCGGCTAACTGCGGAAAGACTCGCAGCATGTAGCGCCGGACAAACGCTTTCAAATCTTTTGGGGGCCGTTCCGAATAGGTTTCACCGCCGCCAAACAACATGCGGTGATCCGCTGAAAAGCGGTAATAATCAACCACGAATTTGCTTGTATGCACGCTGCAGTTATTGCTGATGATCTGCCTGGCACGGGCTTCGCTCAATGGTTCCGTGGCCAGAATATGATTGACGATCGGCATAATTCGCCCACTCAGACGCGGCTCCAGAGCGTCTCCCAGATAGGCGTTGCCACAAAACAACACAAAGCCCGCACGCACGAGTCCTTGCGGGGTATCAACCTGATTGACTGCGCCCCAATGTATCTTTTCCGCCGCACTGCGCGCATAAACGCGGACTCCAAGCTCAACGGCGGCCCGGGCCAGGCCCAGGGCAAATTTGAGGGGATGTAAATGACCACCACCTCGATCCATCAAACCACCAACATAAGCCTCACTGGCCACGACCTCGCGAACACCGCTTCTGGACAACATCCGCTGTTGGGTGTAGCCATAATTGCGCTCCAGCATCTCAGCTTCCCGGCTAATCTCACTCACGTAACGCTGTTTGGTAATGGCCAGTAGATTCCCGGCCTGGTAGTCACAGTCAATCCGGTGCCTGCGGATGCGTTCGCGCACAATTTGCTTCGACTCCTCGGCAAGATCCCAGAACAACCGCGCCTGTTCCAGGCCGAATCTTTTTTCCAGCGTCAAAATATCGCAACGTTGTCCCGAACCCACCTGACCGCCATTACGCCCGGATGCCCCATAACCTGGAGATTCCCGTTCCAGCACAACAACTGAATAGCCACGTTCGGCTAGATGCAACGCTGCGGACAAACCGGTAAACCCAGCGCCAATCACGCAAACGTCTGCCTCCACCTGACCTTGAAGTGTTGCGAATTGTTGCGTCTCCGGGCAGCTGGCTGTGTAGTAGGATTCATCCTGCTCAGGTATTGAGTTCATCTTGGAACTACTCCGTGTGCCTCGATAATGGCGCACAAATTTAAATCCATGGCCACGAGCCTGTCTGACAAACACAACAAACGCTTCGTTGTGGGAATGATGCCGGGATCATAACGATTCACAGCTTAGTGGGCATCCGTATAGCCGAATAACTGCATAAAAAGCCATAAGCGGCTACTCAACACCGATCCAAGACAATTTTTAGGTGCTTTTACATTGTGACATGGCGCCAACTCCTCTATATTTCCGGGTTGCGCCGTGGCTCCATAGTCGTGGCTCAACATCGATAAAGCTAACCCTGGAGACACCATTCATGAGCGCAAATGCCCTCATCCCCACACTCTTCGGCATCATCGGTCTGGTGGCTGCCTATTTTATTTTTCAAAAGGTCAAGGAATACCCGGAAGGTGAGGCCAACGTAAAAGAAATCGGCGACCAGATTCATCTGGGCGCGATGGTATTTATGCGCACCGAGTACCGTATTCTTGCCTGGTTTGCCGTTGTGCTGATTGTGGCACTGTGGATTTTTCTTGGCTTCGGCACCGCCTTTTCGTTCTTCGTTGGCGCCAGTTGTTCTGCTCTGGCAGGTTACATCGGCATGAACACCGCGACTCGGGCCAACGTACGGACCGCTACTGCCGCGCAAAACGCAGGTGCTGCTGAAGCATTAAGTATCGCCTTTTTTGGCGGTTCGATTATGGGTCTGGCGGTTGCCTCGCTAGGTTTGGTAGGGCTTGGGGTTCTGTATCTGTTTTTTGGCGCCGACCCCGCCACGATACATGCCATTGAAGGTTTTGGTATGGGCGCATCAAGCGTGGCATTGTTCTCACGTGTCGGCGGCGGCATCTTCACCAAAAGTGCCGATGTTGGAGCGGATCTGGTAGGCAAACTTGAGGCCGGTATCCCGGAAGATGATCCCCGTAATCCCGGGGTCATTGCAGATAATGTAGGGGATAATGTAGGTGACGTTGCCGGTATGGGTTCGGATATTTTCGAATCTTATTGCGGTGCCATGATTGCCACCATCGCCATGGCCTCAACCCTTACACTGGCGGATATCTTACCTCTCGGTGAGCGCTCCGCATTGATGTTTATGCCCTTGGCTCTCGCCTCCACTGGACTCGTGTGCTCCATTGCCGGAATTTCCCTGGTGCGCAAATTCTCTGACAAAGCGCCGGATAAGGCGCTCAGAATCGGCACCATCGGGGCCTCACTGTTATTCATGATTGCGGCACTGTTTGTGATCCTCAGTTTGGGGATTTCCACCAATGTCTGGTGGGCCGTAATCGCCGGCGCAACCGGCGGCATCATTATTGGCCTGGTCACAGAATATTTCACTGGCGGTGCCCCGGTAATACATATTGCCAAATCGGGCCAGACAGGCGCCGCAACCGTCATCATCACCGGGCTTGCGGTTGGCCTCCAATCAGTCGCAGTCCCGATGCTGACCATTGCCGCCATTATCGCTGCGGCCAATGAACTGTGTGGTATTTACGGTGTTGGCATCGCTGCGGTAGGCATGCTCGCAACGGTGGGGATCACCATGGCCATCGACGCCTATGGGCCGGTGGCGGATAACGCTGGTGGCATTGCCGAGATGAGTGGCATGGGCGAGGAGACACGCAAGATCACAGATACCCTTGATGAGCTTGGAAATACCACAGCAGCCATCGGTAAGGGTTTTGCGATCGGCGCAGCGGCATTGGCCGCGCTGGCCATCACCAGCGCCTACATTCATACCGTGGGCCTGCACGTTGAGAATTTCACCCTGGAACTGTCCAACGCCCATGTCATTATCGGTTTGTTCATCGGCGGCACAATTCCGTTTTTCATCGGTTCACTGACCATGACAGCGGTCGGTGATGCCGCGTTTGAAATGATCAACGAGATCCGCCGCCAGTTCCGTGAAATTCCCGGTCTGATGGAAGGTACGGCAAAACCTGATACAGCGCGTTGCGTCGATATTGCCACTAATGCCGCTATCAAGAAGATGGTACTTCCCGGGGTAATCGCCATTCTCGCACCCGTGGTGGTTGGCTTTGGGATTGGTGCTGAAGCTCTGGGGGGCATGCTCTCCGGTGCTCTGCTCAGTTGTGTGTTACTTGCCCTGACCATGTCCAATGCAGGTGGCGCCTGGGATAATGCCAAAAAGTACCTGGAAAAAGGTAACTTGGGCGGCAAGGGAACTGAAACCCACGCTGCGGCTGTGGTCGGCGACACAGTGGGCGACCCGTTCAAAGACACCTCCGGTCCATCCATGAACATTCTTATCAATGTCATGGCCATTGTCAGCCTGGTGATTGCCCCACTGCTGGGATAAGTCCTGAAGCTTATGGAACCCCCCAAACCTGGGGCCCAAACC
>CAZAWX010000060.1:0-4452 GCA_964488985.1 uncultured Ectothiorhodospiraceae bacterium | reverse complement strand
CGCCATTGCACCGCCATGGATATGCACAATGCGATGGCACTGAGGTGCGATTGAACGTGCTGGCAGTGCCTCGGCGCAGCCCCGACTTTACCCGCTACCTAAGCACAAACTCCGTTTTCAGTTTTTTCTCAACCGCAACATTTTTCAGCCGCACATAGTCTGGCAACCCGTTTTTGTACGGTGGGTAATCCTCACCCTCAAGCAAAGGTTGCAGATAGGTCCGGCATGCCTCGGTGATACCGAAACCATCCTCACTGATATATTCCCGCGGCATCATCTTTTCTACATTGGCGACATCGGCCAATCTGGCCTCGGCAATACTCCAGCGATAGGGTTCATCACTATCGCGCTGAATCACGGGCATCACCGCATTTTTGCCCGCCAGTGCCATTTCAACCGCTGCCACACCCAGGGCATAGGCCTGTTCCACATCAACCTTCGAGGCGATATGACGAGCCGCCCGTTGCAGATAGTCTGCCACTGCCCAGTGGTACTTGTAACCAAGTTCACTCTTTACCAATCCTGCCAGATACGGTGCGACACCGCCTAACTGAGCATGGCCGAAGGCATCCACCCGTCCTGCATCTGCCAGAAACCGGCCATCGGCATTGCGCACACCCTCCGATACCACAATGGCACAGTAACCGTAGCTGTCCACACTCTGTCTGACGCGGTCCAGGAATTTCTTTTCATCGAAGGTAATTTCCGGGAATAGAATAATTTGCGGGGCATCTCCTGCTCGCTCTGCGGCCAGGCCGCCCGCTGCTGCAATCCAGCCCGCGTGGCGACCCATAACTTCAAGAATAAAAACTTTGGTCGAAGACTGGGCCATGGAGGCTACATCGAACGCGGCCTCACGAATGGAGACGGCGACATACTTGGCGACTGAGCCAAACCCAGGACAGTTGTCCGTTATGGGCAGATCATTATCGACTGTTTTGGGTATACCAATACAGGTCAAAGGATAGCCAAGCATTGCCCCCAACTGGGATATCTTGTGGGACGTGTCCGCGGAATCGCCACCACCGTTATAGAAAAAATAACCGATGTCATGGGCGGAGAAGACCTCTATTAAGCGCTCATATTCAGCACGATTCTCCTCTAATCCCTTCAGTTTATAGCGACAGGAACCAAACGCACCAGAAGGGGTGTAACGCAGTGCGGCAATTGCTTCCGGGCTCTCCTGGCTGGTATCAATCAAATCTTCGCACAGAGCCCCGATAATACCGTTGCGCCCGGCATAAACATTAGCGATTTCTCCCTGATGCTTACGTGCAGACTCAATTAACCCACACGCAGTTGCATTGATCACCGCAGTGACTCCACCCGACTGGGCATAAAAGGCATTTTTAGCCATTTTCAGCATCCTCAAGGGATTAAACCCTGGTAAATTATTAATGTGTGCAGGGACACCTTTTCCAAACTAACGGTATGATGACCGGTCTGACAACCACAAATCCTGCTCGCTACAAGACACCTGCATATCTATGGATGTCAGCAACGATGACCTTAGCCCGGCAGATCCTAGCGATTGGTCGTCCTATAACGCAAACCTGATAACGAGTGACCCAAAGTGGGTTCCGAGACAACTTACAAGGATGACAACACTTGAAACCTGGCCGTACGTCCTACCCCGCTTCTGCCCGGTTGTGTGTCATAGGCAGTTTCCTGTTATTGGCTACTGCCGTTCTCGGCCAGGTTAACCTGCCAGACATTGGCGACCCCTCAGAATCGGCTCTGTCAACACATGCAGAGCGGGCACTGGGTGAAAGCATCATGCGCGAATTACGGGCCACCACACCTGTGATTGACGATGCGCAGGTCAGTGAGTATATCCAGTCGCTTGGCTATCAACTGGTATCGGTCTCAGAAGCACAATACCTTGGTTTCAATTTTTTCGTGGTCAAAGATAAAGGAATTAACGCCTTCGCACTGCCGGGAGGCTATGTGGGCGTGAACGCGGGGTTAATTCTTACTGCAGGGAATGAAAGTGAACTGGCATCGGTTATCGCACATGAAATTTCACATGTCACTCAACGCCATATCGCCCGATTTGTTGAAAAAAACGCACACGCAGGTATTACCGCGCTGGCGGGAATACTGGCGGCAATCGCCGTCGGGATCAAGAATCCGGAAGCCGGCAGGGCAACTGCTGCTGCAGTACTCGGCTCCCAGGCCCAGAGTCGTCTAAATTTTACCCGGGGTAATGAGAAGGAAGCGGATCGAATTGGCATGCAGTTACTGGAGAAATCCAAATTTGACCCGAGCGCAATGGCAAGTTTTTTTGAAAAATTACAAGGCTCATCACGCTACTATCGTAAGCCGCCGGAATATTTGAACACCCACCCAGTAACCAGTTCACGAATTGCCGAAGCCCGCGACCGGGCACTGAAACTCGGTTATCGCCAGCATTCGGACAGCCTTGATTTCAGACTCGTCCAGGCCCGGGTTCGCGTCCTGATCGGGGAGAACAAGAAGGAAGTTCTGGAGTACTTCAAAGCCAAACTGGCCAGTACCAGTTATGCCCGCAATGCTGGAATACGCTATGGGCTGGCGCTGGCTCAAGCGCGCAACAACCTGTATGAAGCAGCGCTTGCGGGGATGCAAAAACTGGTGGCAGAGTACCCGGATAACGTGCCGCTCAGCATGAGCCTGGCACACATATACACACAGGCGCAGAACCCCCAGGCAGCCTTATCGATTTACCAGGAACGTTATCGCCTGTATCCCGATAATCGGTTGGTCATCGAAAACTTTACCCGGTCATTACTACTCTCGGATCAAAGCGCCAAGGTTCTGCACATGCTGGATGATTACCAAAGACTGTTGGCGTTGAATGCACCATTATTGCGTATCCGCGCCGAAGCATTACAAGCCCAGGGCCGTGAGGCCGAAAGTCAGGCCACACTGGCAGAGTACTTTTACCGCCGCGGTAACCTTGACAGCGCGATTCAGCAGTTAGTGCTGGCATCAGAACACCCGGGGAACAGTTTTTACCTGGCTTCTAAAATCGAAGCCAGGCTGGAGGATTTAAAAAAAGAGCACACGTTGCGTAATAAACCCTGAACTTTGTACTTTAAGGACAAATTCAGGTTAACTAGCGCAATGACCATCAGCCGATTGTTTTTTCCTGGACCTTTAACAACATTAATTTTCACTTTGTTGCTAACTGCCTGCGCCGGCCCAGTCTCCATGGTTGCCTCCAGTGTCATATCTGCCGCTGTGCAAACCGGGATCGAAACTGCGCAAAAAAATCGCGCCGATCCTGAAAAATTATGGCAACAGTATCAACTGGCCCAGGCCGAACAGCAGGCCATCGCCGGGAACGCGGATGCGCAATTCCAACTGGGTATTTATTATCTATTGCGACGCGAGGCTGGTGCTGCGGGTTGGATCTGCCAGGCGGCGAATCAGGGCCATGCACTGGCGCAGTTGCAATTCGGCCACCTGTTCAATGAAGATCGCAAACGCGAGGATTTATTCCCCTTCATCAATCTTGGCCCGAACGATGTCAAAGCGTTTGTCTGGTATTCCCTGGCGACCAAAAACGGTCAGGCCCGGGCGCAGTTGTTTAAGGACAGCCTGAAGCGCTCGCGACTAAATTCCAAGGAGCTTCACCAAGCTCAGATCGCGATTCAGAACTGGCGACCCCAGCCATGCACCACGAATGCCAACCTTGCCCAACAACCCAACGCACCTCTCAATGTAAACAACTGACCCTCCTGGGCACCTGTGGTGCAGACGCCTACAGATATATCTTCACCTTCCCACAACCATCACGCCTTGGCGCCATAGCCGACCCTGCGTTGCTTCGCCCACACTAATTGGCAATCGCAGTCGTGCGAAACACAACAGATTGGCCCTTGCATCGTGGAGGAGATTATCGTGATGAAATTGATTTTATTTGTACTTCTGGCCTTTGGCAGCCAGTCTTCGACCGCAACCATCGTCTTCCTGGAAGACTTCGAGACCTATACCGGTGCCGGCCTTAGCCCTGGCGGGAACGCAGGAACCGTGGACTCACGGCAATGGCGACTGGAGGGATTGTCCGGCGGTAATACCCAATTTGGAGATCGGTTGGAATTCGGCAGCGCTGCCCGCGGCCTGTCAACAGGCCATGTCCGCAGCGGAGGACTCTATGCATTTACAATTGCTGGAAGTCACAGCTTTGGCTGGCAAAGCACCGGCGCAGAGCTTACCCCGGGCATTTTGTTCTTGCAGATCATGAACACCGGTCAATCCGTTTGGCGTAATTTAGGCCTGAATTTCGACCTGTGGCTACTCAATGACCAACCCCGCAGCACTCGGGTCTCACTCAAAGCCGGAACGAGTACGCAAACGACACAAACCCTGCTGGGATTTGAAACTCCGTCAGTGGCGACGCCAAATCCAGCTTGGCAGCGCAATTTCCTCCAGGCCTCACTCCTGGATTTGCACGTACTACCGAATACC
>CAZAWX010000059.1:6509-17169 GCA_964488985.1 uncultured Ectothiorhodospiraceae bacterium | reverse complement strand
CCGTTCGTGGCACGATACTCACTCAGGGCCACGACAAGTTCCCCGGCAACCCGGCGCTGTACGGCAGTGATTAGTTCAGTTCTGGTAATAACCACAAGGCGATCATTAAAAGCGCCAGTGTCCTGATTGACATAGGTTGTCGTCGTGCCGTCGCTATTCGTTGCTTCGAGAAATTTTTGCACCAATGCCGAACTGGTCGCATCCATCGCTGCAGACGTCTCATCCGGTCGTGGATCGGAAACCTGATCGTCATCCGGTCTTACATCGGTCCCGGGGGCGATGATGACCACAACAATATCCGGATTCCCGGACCCATTCAGTGTCAGACCACCTCCAGTATCAGGGTTCAATGGCACGGGGGTGTTCCCGGCATGCCAACTGTCACTGAGGCCATACCAAAGGCGAGCACCCGAGGCATCACGTAAATCCGGCATATCCAGAGTCCGCCAGGGCAACCAGCCCAGCAGGCTGAAACAGGGCCGGGTTGCGCCGCCCCCATAATCTTCGTTTAATTTTGCACTGCCATCATAATTAACATCAGGGCAAGGCATTTCCCCGGGCCGATTGCTGTCAATCACAGCCCTGGCCAGCAGCGCTGATTTTGCCTGTTTCAGCACATCACCGGTTTTGGCAGACAATTGCGGGTTGAGGTTAACCCTGGCGTTGACCCGCTGAATCAGCACCCCGGCCCCTACGAGCAATAACAAGGCCAGCAGCGCCATCAAGGCAACGCCGCGCTGCCCCTGCCCTTGCCCCTGCCCATGCCCAAGGGACAAACCCGCTGGGCGAGGAGAAATCGCCACAGGCGTATTCTTTGCGGATAGAGATAGAGTATCAAGCTGTCTGTTCATCGCCATGGCCTTGCTTGACTGATGGGCTCACCAGGATTCGGCCCCATAGTGTAACCTTTCCAGACAAAAAACCTGTGCGCACCATCACGGAGTGCGCGTCTTACCGACACTATCAGGCTGTTTATTCGCCGATCCGCGTAATAAATCCAGAACTTGTTGTGCAGTCGCCGATTGTGCATCCGGGCGAACGACCTCTTTTAGCGGCGTTGCCTGTACCCCCGATCCGGCAGAATCGGCTCCCTGTTCAGGGGCCGGAGACAGGTTGTCCGTGGCGAAAGCGCTTTTAGGATCAGCCTGGGGATCTGCTTCATAGGCTTCCAGAACACTGCCAGTGGCCACATCAATTTTCTGGCCTGGTTTTAAAAGAATCGTATCAACACCGCTTGGCAATTGAATTTTGACGCCCTGGTGAACTTTACGCCCCGTTGTCACCTGGATCCCTTCCCGGGTGACACCGCCGCGTTCCACCTGTTGGCGGTTCAGCCAGATCGTCCCGCCACCACGACTGGTACGCAGAACCCCATTAATTCTCATACTGTCAACGACGGGGCTTTGCTCAACAGGGGCTGCGTCTTGTGCCACCGGCGCAGGTGTCGGCTCGGGTGGTGGGGCAAATTTTGCCTGATAGCGCAGATCATTAAGCTCTGCACGTTGCTCTCGAGTCGTGAATAGGCGACCAAGATCGGCAGCTGCAACCGGTATTATCGTGGCAACCAGTGTGGTCAGCAAAAGCAGCGCCTGCAGCCGGGGAAAACGCATCAGCCCTGATCTCCCGGGTCAGATTTGCGAATCGTCAAAAAGTTTAGATGACACTTGGCACGAAGATTGATGGCATCGGCCGCCATGCTGATTTCTTTGCCAGGATGTTGTATTGCGCAGTCACTCAGGCCATACAAACCCGCAACCGAACGATTGAAATTATCCAGTAACGCCAGCAAATCTCCTTCGTGCAGCAAATCCACATCAACGCTCACCCGACTTGCAAAGACACGGTAATTGCCAACTTCAAGCTTGGTACCGGTGTTGAAGGGTTTTTGTGCATCGATTCTATAGTTTAACTTTGCGACCTGTGCTTGCTTGGCACTTTGTCGCAGGGACTCAATCCAATCGAGGCGCTTTTCCCTGCCGATAATGCCGGCAGTTTCCAGTGCGATATAACGCGGTAAATAGGTGGCAATCAGGCCCTCTTCCTTGTCCAGTGTGTGGTATTGGTTGCGGGCATTCATAAAATTGGCCCGTTCGCGCTTTTGCAGAAGGCGTTTTGCATTTGCAAATTGATAACTGCCCAGCAGAGCACCACCACTGATCAGCACCACGATCACCAGACCTATCATTGATCCGCGCAGCACACGCCAGTCAATTTCAGCTGCGTTCACCACGACCTCCTTGGCTTCTAAGGGCAATGCTTAAACTGAATTCAGCTTGCGCATTTTTACCGGGATTTTCGACATTGCCCTTCAAGGTGGCATCAGGCCCGATATCAAGCGGCAACGACTCAACACGCACCGACGCTACACCAGGCACCTGGCGCAAATGATCAGCAAACTTGCGGACAATTTCGAGCGCTTTGCGGTAATCTCCATCAAAGGGGCTGATGCTGGCTTTGACGATGGCCTGCTGGCGCATCGTCCTGGCCTGATCATCGCGCAAATTCAGTTGTTGTACCCTGCCATTGTTATTCCCAGGCACCGGTGCCTGATTACCGCCCAAATGCGCCTGCCAATCGATTTCCCCAAGCTGGACCTGGGGAAAGGCATCAAGACCAGCAGACAGGACTGAAAACATTTCCAATGGCGAGGTTCGAAACACTTTCAGTTCACGGGCTACCTCCACCACATGCTGCATGACTGCGGTCGCCGCAGGCGTTTTCGGTAACCGGGCCCGGGCCAATTGGTAGCGGAGTTTATAAAATCCCGCCTGGCGATGCATACGCTGGGTATCCTTGATATCGGTCAATCCATCGACAAAACGGGCCGCACTCAGGCCTAGTCCCGCCACCAGAATCAAAATACTTGCAGCAACCATACCCCGGCGCAGCTTGTGCATACTGTAGTATCGAGTCTGGGATTTCGGCGCATACAGGTTCGGGGGTGTTTTGCTGGCCAGTAAATGGGCAAAGATGCGATCCGAAAAGCGGCTGGTAAATTCACCCCGAATTCCCACTTTACGGGCCACATCCTGCAACGAAAGCACGTGGAGATGGGCCGTTATGGACGTTTGTGAATGCCGTTCGATCTCCTCACGAACCCGGCCGGTCCCAAGAATATAGACATCCAGCGCCTCATCGCTGGGCAACAACCTGAGCGAATTCAGGTACCGGCGAAAGCGTTCAATTTCAGTTAACAGTACCGCAGTATATTTTTCCGAACCCGAATCAGGCAGCACAGCCAGGCGGCTGACCTTCAACTGGCCTTCCTGAAAATAGGTCTGCCGCAGACCGCCCGATGACTGTAATGAGACCAACAACACATAGCGGCGATTGATTTTCATCCGCTTGCAAAATTGCCCGCTGAGCAGCGGCAGCGAATATACGCCCACTAACGGCGTTTTATACTTACTCAGCGGCCCCATCCAGGGGGCCAGCAAATCGGGCCGTATCAATGCGGTAAACAGCACCCGGTCATCACGCCGGCCTTCTTTCTCACGGCCTTGCAACTGCGTGTGGCTATAGGTCGCATCGCGGAAGATGCGATTCAACTTGGTTGCCAGGACCGCCTGACGATCACCGCCAAAGACGTGGGGAATGGTCTCCTCACGAAAATCTTCTTCCACCATATCCACCATCACGGCGGCGGATTCGTCTGGAAACTGTTGCAAATACTGTGAGAAATCCGTCAGACCCTGCTCGTCCGCAGCAAACTCGATGGGCTCAGCCAACTGTCCATTGAAATGGAATACCCGCATCCGGCCGGTCGTTATAAAAAAAATCCGCTTCGTTGCCACAACTATTCTCTAGGCGAGCTTTGTAATGAGGTCATAGATAGGACCATACACCGAGATGATGACCCAGATCAGCACCGAACCAATCATCACCGTCATAACCGGCATGATCATCTCCTGCATCTTACCCATCGCCTCTTCCACATCCCGGTTATAGAAATAAGCGATATTCAGCAACGAGCTATCCAAGCCACCGGTCGTCTCACCCACCTTCAGCATCCTGATCACCAGCGGTGGGAAAAGCCCTGTGGACTCGAAACCTGAGCTGATGCTTGAGCCGTCGGCTATCTGTCGGCCGGCCCGGTTGATGGCATCCGCTACCGCCGCATTGCCAACCAGCAATTCACTGATACGCAGACACTCCAGCACGGTAATTCCCGAAGCATACATCATGGCGAAATAGGTGGCGAAACGCGACAAAATGACCTTTTTAAATATGGGTCCCAAGACCCAAAGGCCTAATTTAAACTTGTCCATGGCATATTGGAACGAAGAGCTGGCCTTGGTCGCCACAGCAAAGGCAATGAACAGGCCAACCGGGGTAATCAGGACCAGATACCAGTAGTCGATAAAAAAATTCGAGGTGGCAATCAACGCCTTGGTGTGAAATGGCAATTCCTGGCCCATATTGTTGATCAGGCTGACCAGTTGGGGCACCAGAAATGTCATCAATGCCGCCAGAACTAACACCACAATTACCGCCACAAAGGTCGGATACATAATTAATTTTTTAATTTTGGCGGCCTGCTCATCCTGCCATTTCAATGACCCGGAGATCTGTTTCAGCACTTCACCGACCTGGCCACTGGCTTCACCGGCACGGAGCAGATTGATAAATACCGTGTCAAATATATTTGGGTAGGCTTCCATGGCCTGGGACAGGCTCTTGCCGCCTTCAATCGACTCTACCAAGCCAGCAAGCACTTCTCGCAGCCGTTTGTCTTCAACAGAATCTCGCATATCGCCCAGGCCATCGACCAATGGCACGCCGGCATTGATGAGCTGCTCAAACTGGAAGCAAAAATTAATTATCTCGCGGCGATCAACCCGAACATTCGCGCTGATGACCCCTTTAACGGTCGATTCTTTGAAGTTGACAAGATCCAGCCCCAGTCGCTCCAGACGGGCTTCAAGATCGGCACCATTGACCGCATCAATCTGACCTGTTTGCATACGGCCACGAGCATCCACTGCTTTGTATTGCATCAATGGCATTTACAACCGCTCCGGCGAGATGGTCATTGAATTCCTCCGGTCAGATCCAACACTCTGGAAATCTCATCCATGCTGGTCACCCCTTCCAGAACACGCCGAATCCCATCGTCGGCCAAGGTCTTGAAACCTTTGTCTCTGGAGAACTTCAATAATTCCTGGACACTGGCACGTCGCGCGAGCAGTTCATCAAGCTCAACATCGAAGCGTAACAACTCCAAAAGCGCCAGGCGGCCCCGATAGCCAGTGTGGTCACATTGTTTGCAACCCCTGGCCAGGAACACCGGTGGGACTTCGGATCCGATTCCCAGTTTCAGAATCTGCCGCTCGAACTTGGACGTCTCGTACTCCTGCTTACAATGTACACAGAGTTTGCGCACCAGGCGTTGGCCCACAATGCCGATAATATTGCCGGCCATGATGTCGGGTAACACGCCGGTATCAAGCAACCGCGGAATCGCACCAATGGCGGAATTAGAGTGCAACGTTGAATACACCTGGTGGCCGGTCATTGCCGCACGAAAGGCCATCTCCGCTGTATCTTCATCGCGAATTTCACCGACCAGAATGATATCTGGATCCTGACGCATCATACTGCGGATACCACTCGCGAAGTCCAGCCTTACGGCCTCATTAACTGAGGTCTGGCGAATCATTTCCAACGGGTATTCGACGGGATCTTCGAGGGTCATGATGTTGACCTTCTCGGTGTTCAGATGGTTCAACATGGAATACAAGGTCGTGGTCTTACCGCTGCCGGTTGGCCCGGTCACCAGGATGATCCCTTCTGGTCGCGCCATCATAATTCGCAGCGTGGTCAATGCAGCCTCTGCCAGACCCAATGATTCCAGCGGTACAATACCCTTTTGCCGGTCGAGTACCCGCAGCACGATATTTTCACCATGGGTGGTCGGTAATGTCGAAACGCGAAAATCCACAGAGTGCCCGGAAACGGATAATGAAATACGCCCATCCTGAGGTGCCCGTGTCTCGGCGATATTCATCTCCGAGATGACTTTCAGACGGACCGCAATCGCTGACCAATAGTTACGGTGCAAGCTGCGGATTTGCTTTAATACACCATCAACCCGGTAGCGGATGCGAAGAAAATCATGTTCAGGCTCAAAATGAATGTCCGAGGCATTGCGCTTTACCGCATCAGATAACAGGGCATTCACCAGTCGCACTACCGGCTGGCTATACTCGTTTGATTCACTTTCAAGACTTGAATAGTCTATTTCACCTGTTTCGATTTCCTGCAAAATGCCATCAACTGAAAGCTCAAAGCCGTAGAACTGATCGATCGCCTTGTCAAGTTCACCCTGGCCGGCCAATAGGGGGCGGATCTCAATATCACCTCCCAGCAGCGCCCGAACTTGGTCCTGAGCAATCACATTGAAGGGATCGGACATGGCCACGGTGAGCGTCCGATCAGATTCCGAGAAGGTTAATGCCACCAGATGATGGCGGCGAGCAACATCTTTGGGAATCAGTTGGACGACGTCGCTGTCGACAACAACCCTGGATAAATCAACGCTGTCATAGCCTAATGCCCCGCCCAGCACGTCACTGATGACGGCTTGTGTGGCAAATCCCAGGCGGACCAGAATCTTGCCCAGATGCTCCCGGGTCCGGCGCTGTTCAGTCAATGCGATACGGACCTGATCGCCACTGATCACACCTTTGCCAACCAGCAATTCACCGATTCGCTGATTCTGTAGCGGCGCTTCCAGGTTGATCGTTGCAGAATCTGAGATCATTGCGTTGCGCTTAACATCCCAATGCGTTGCAAAGCAGCTGCTCGCTGGAAGCTTGCCGGGTGGGTATCCGCCAAATCAATTGCGCTTCGATAGAACTGTAAAGCTGAGCGCTGCTTGTCCAGATGATCCAGGCTAATTGCCAGGTTATAGGCATAGTCAGGGTTTTTCGAGTCCAGACGATAGGCATTGAAATAGGCCTGTTGCGCCTCCGGCCAACGCTGCTGTCTGGCGTATAAATTACCCAGGTTAAAATGCAGGTTGGCCGAATCCGGGTTTGCATCAAGCAAATTTTTCACTGCCGATTCACCTGTTACCGGATCCACGTCATCGCGCAAAGAAATCAGGGCATTTTGCACCAGGGCATCACGAGGATTCTTACGCAACAACTGGTAATAGATAGCGCTGGCCTTTTGCAGACGGCCGGCGCGAATTTCCAGCGCCGCCACGCCCAACAGCGCATCGCGGTCTTCAGGTCTGCGTTTCAACACCTTGCGATACAGTGCCATGGCACGCGCATTGTCACCTGCTTGAAATGCCGCATAGGCATTCAGCGTATCTTTGTGTACATGGTTCGTGCTGCGCTTGCGCGTAATACGGAAACTGACCGGTGCCTGCTGTGCAGTTCCCTCGGGATTCAATTTACGTAATTGTGCTGCCAAATCAACGGGCGCTGCCGGCAGTGCTTGCGCCAGAGCCTGATCAGCCATGGATTGTAAACTCTCGTCTTTCACTGCCGCCGCATCGATTTGCGCAGCAGTCGGCTTGGTCGCCTGGCTACCGTCCGTGGCTTCGACAGCCACAGGTTGCGTGGGTGGTGAAGGTTCCTCAACTTTGGCTACCGGCTCCCTTGCGGGCACCACGGTTCCGGAAATGGGCTGTGAACTGTCCGGCTGTGCACTGGCTTGCACTGATGGGTTTGCAGGTGCAGGTGCAGGTTTAGCTGCTCCTGACGCGGCCTCGGGTGCGGCCGCTGGTACAGACACCGTCACTTGCGGGGCGGCATTCATTTGCCGCCGAGGGGGCGTATTTACCAGCGATGGCTTGCCATTCACAAGTTCCAGCAGTTGATCCCAATACATGAATCCCGCGCCGGTAATCAGTGCCAGGACCAGCAATGGCAGCACTACCGTGGCGACCCGGCGCGAAGCTGAGGGCCGCACAAGCTTACTGTCAAACACCGCCCGTGCCGTCTGTTTGGTGGTTGCATCACTGCGTGTTCCCGCCAAGTGATCGGCTTTGTGAGGTCCTGATTCTTCGGCATCTTGCCTGGCATCGCGTATCTGCTCCATGGACATGGACATGGAGTGGGTGCCGTCGAAATAATCATCCACGGAACGTTGTGCGGATTTCATTGACGGCAAGGTGGCGCTGGTATCGTCATCAAGTGACAATTTGCCAAAATCCATTGAAAGGGAGGCATCACTCAGCTCAGAATCGGATTTCACATCTGCTTTCGCAGCAGCAGGCTTCCCATCGGCGATGTCCTCAACCGTAGCTGACTCGCCGGTATCACCTATATCCCAGGGCAATTTTTCCTGATCCAGAGATTTTGTATCAGCGAATAACGCTTCGGTGCGCAGAATCTGGGATGGGCTCAATGGATCCAGTGTCAATTCCTGTTCCTTGCCCGGTTCAGTTCCTTCACCAACCGCATCTGCCTGCTCGGCCTGCTCCTGCCGCGCCTTTTCAGCACGCTTCAGAGCGTCCATGAGCAGGCTCACTGGTCTACGCCCTCCATCGCTTTGAATGGAACTTTCTGGCGTTCAAAGTTGGGCAGATTACGCGGCAGGTAGGGTGCAAAGCCGGCAAGATCTGAATCCACCGAAGCACTGTTGATCACCGTTGGGCGCAGAAAGATGACCAACTCACTCTTGGTCTGTGAGCGATCTTTGAACTTGAACAGGTCCCCCACACCGGAGATTTCGCTCACGCCGGGAACCGCCTCATCATCTTTGGCCACGTTGTCCTGCATCAATCCGCCCAGCACTGCAATCTGTCCGGTCCCAACTTTCATCACCGTTTCAGATTCGCGGACCTGGATGACGGGTATGGAATTCTTCACATTGAGATTGGTGATTCCTGCCTGGGCCAAGGCGACCGGGATAGCTGGATCGTCAATAAACTCCCGAACCCGGGTAATGGTGGGCCGTACATGCAGGGTCACTTCCCCGTTATCGCTGATCTGAGGTGTCACTCCCATCACCAGACCGACTGATACAGTACGGGCGTCTGTATCGAAGGTTGTGGTGGTCGTCGTCTGATTCGAGTCGGTCGAAATCTTGACCTCAAAATAAACTTCGTTATCAACCACTTTTAGCGCTGCCGGCTGGTTGTTGAGCGCAATCAGTTTTGGGCTCGACAACACTTTGGTATCGCCAAATTCATTCAACAGGCTGATAGACAATTCGACGTTGCGTTTGGTACTGCCGGTTTGAGCATTCGAACCATTCAAAATCAGGCCCGTCACGGCACTGCTTGCCCCGGCCGTAAAGGCCGTTGCCAGATCGGAGCCCAAGGTAATGCCTGCTCCTGTCAACCCACCCTGGCGGGTAAACAATTTCCAGTTGATACCCGCCTGATACCGATCGTTGAGTGTAACTTCGACAATAGTCGCCTCGATCAAGACCTGGCGCTTGGCACTGGCCAAGACCCGATCAATATACCGGCGCACCTGTTTGTGCTGGGCCGCCGTAGCCCGCACCATGACGATGCCGGTTTCGCGGTTGGAAATAACCCGTTTCAAGGATGCATTTGCATTGACCTTTTCAGGATCCTCTGGATTGGTGATTTCCTCCAGTGAGGCCTCCAACGTGTCCCAGAAGTGGTTATTGGATACACTGGAAATATCCGACTTGGAGGTATTGCCACCTCCGCCGCCGCCGCCCCCGGTGCTGCCACCATCGGCGACCAGAGTGGATGCCGAAATTTTCCCTGCCGAATCCCGGGTCACATTCACATAGTCGACTTGATAGGTGCGCAGGAATGGTTTATCGGGCAAAATCGCCAGCGTTTTACCATGTTGTTCGTAGCGGATAGGCAGTTGCCTGGCAAATCTGTCGAGGATTTGGTTTAGCGTTTGGTCCACTGCATTCAGGGTCACGTTCCCTTGGATGTCCGGGTGAATGTCGACATTCATGGACGCATCCCTGGCCAGAGCAAACAATAATTCCCGCACCGGGACCTCATTGACGACCACGGTAAACGTTTCTTTGGATGGCTGTGGCTTGGGAGCCGGGACAAACGCCTGTCGTTGCACGGGTTTTGGAATTGCCCGCTCGGTCTTGATTGATGTATTGGGGTTCAGATGACCTTTAGAGTCGGATCTGGGCATTGGCGGTGGCACCGTGCAACCGGACAACACTAGCAACACACCAAGCCCCAAGATGAGTCGTACAATTTCCCTTGTCGACATCTTCGACACCCCCATAATTCTTGATTAGATACAATAATTTATCAGAAAAAACTCATGTATGGCATGAATCTACTACTCCACCATGCCAGTTTCCATGTCTAACGGCTAAATATAGCCTGTGTTGTAGTGTTTTTTTACCTCCAAAGACGTCATTCTTCACATTTTGGCAGTGATATCACTGATATTACGAATAAAAGGCTGTTGGCGGGTCATCGAACGGGGCAGTTCCCGTAACGCCTCCTTGGCATCCGAATACTTATCATATTCACCGAAGAGCACTCCGTACCAGGGCCTCTTGGAGATAACTGTCTCGTACACATAGATATTCTCGAGCAGTCCGTTGCGTGCCCGGCGTTTTAAAAAGCCGACAAGGTTGGCGCGCTGCGCGGCATCCGTGGCCAGTACCTGGATACTGTAATGGTCCGGATTTACCCGTTTCAGCCAGCTATGTGTCAATTCCAGTCTTTTCTGCAGGACTCCCCTAG
>CAZAWX010000059.1:0-6409 GCA_964488985.1 uncultured Ectothiorhodospiraceae bacterium | reverse complement strand
GGTCATGAGCCCGGGTCTTTGCAGTACCAGTTCTCAATGCCGTCCGTATCGCTTTTGCTGGTGCGGGGGTTTTCCTGGTGAGTTGCGCTTGCGCATTATCCGCAGCAGGGTTCAACGCCACGGCTGTAACCGCACGTCCCTGCTCCAGCGTACTGTCACCATCGACGGCCAAGGAGGTTGCCATGGCACTGACCTTTGAATTTTTCTCAACCTGATTTGGCGATTGTACCCGGGATGCGCCTTTCCTCGCGCGCGCGGGCGCATCTACCCTGGACGCATCTACCCCCTGGGGTGCCGATTTCACCCGTTCTGATTGCGCTTTTGGGGTATCACCAGCGGCAACACTGTTTTGTCTCACGACCGACCCTGACATGGCAGCGTCGATTTTTGCCGTCATGACGGGTTGCTCGACGGCCAACTGATTTTGCCTGGACGAAATGGCCGGGGCATCACCAGCAGCTAAATGCACCGGTTCTACAGGCTTCGCTGCATCGCCGCTTACGTCTGGTACGGCGAGAACCTTATCTGCACCGCCCGACTGACTTGTGAGCGCTGGTTGTGGATTGCCTATTGCCTGCGACTCGGCTTTTTGTGAAATAACAGGTGCAGGTGCAGGTGCAGGCAATATTGTCTCGCTACGGAGTGGTGTCGGCACGGGGCTCGATGCTGCCGTTGATCGCCTGTTGTCCACCTGGGATATCATCTGTCCAGAACCGATATGTTCATTGAGTCCCATATACCAGGCTGCCGCCAACCAGCCGATTGCAACCGCCAACAACAATCCCCCGGCATTTTTCCAGCGAGAACCCACAGCAGAGTGTTGCGGCACACTGAGCTGTGTATCTTGGACAGCCACTTTGACATGCCGTTCGGAAACATCATGGGTATCCTCGGCATAGGCCGCCAACAAGGATTTATCGGCGAGGATATTGACCCGTCGGGTCAATCCCTCGGATGCCTTGAACATCACTTTGTAGGCTTTGCTGCTGAATGCCTCACGGCCCCGGTAACCCGACGCCCGCAGACGATGCTCCATGTAACTACGGATCTCATCTGCGCTGAGCGCTTTGAGTTTGAAGCCATGGGTGATACGTTCGCGCAATTGGCGAATTTGCGGTACCGCCAAATTCTCATCCAGTTCCGGTTGGCCGAATAGAACGATCTGCAGCAGCTTTTCACTCTTGGTCTCAAGATTGCTGAGCAATCGGATCTCCTCCAGGGTATCCAGCGGCATGCTCTGAGCCTCTTCCACCAAGGCCACAACACGACGGTTATCAGCATGACGGTCCAGCAACGCCTGCTGCAGACCATGCATAATCTGGATGCGGCTGGCGGATATATCCATCTGCAGTCCCAGTTCCAGGGCAATCGCCTGGAGAATATCTTCCGGGGTCAGGCTCGGATTGGCCAGATAGACAATTTCAACCGCATCCGGCAGGCGTTCCTCCAACATTCGGCACAACATGGTCTTGCCGGTACCGACTTCACCCACGACTTTAATGATGCCCTCACCGCTGGTAATGGCGTAGATCAGGGCATCCAGGACTTCACCACGACCACCACCGGGATAAAAAAATCGGGGGTCCGGAGTCAACCGAAACGGGGTATCAGCCAGGCCAAAGTACTCGTTATACATGGTCAGTTGTTGTCCCTGTCTGGATCCTTGCCGAGGCGTTGAATTTTGCTGTACAGCGTGGTGCGATTCACGCCGAGCAAACGGGCCGCCTCACTCAGGTTCCCGGCACTCAACCGCAATGCCGCATCAATATAGCGCTGTTCCCAGTGATTTAGAATTGTATCAAGTTGAAAGCCTCGTTCCTGGAGCTTGTCAAGTGAGGCAATATCCACTTCCTCAGATGCACTGTCGAGTTCCTGTTCGAGCTGGGACAATCCCACCAGGTCGCCCGGATACTTCGCCCCCAGGCGAATGACCAGATTACGCAACTCCCTGACATTACCTGGAAAGCTGTAGGCCAGCCACCGTGCCCGGGCTGCATCATCGAGTCGAAAGGGTGGAACTTTTGCCGCATAAACGCCACGGAAATGATCCAGCAATGTGAACCGGTCGTCGCCGCGATCACGCAAAGGTGGAACTTCGATCGACAACACACCCAGGCGGTGGAAAAGATCCTGACGAAAATTTCCGGCACGAATTTCGCTCTGCAGATCAACATTGGTTGCGGCGATGATGCGCGCCCCCGACGTTCGCTGGCGTGTCTCTCCCAAACGGTAATATTCCCCGTTTTCCAATACTCGCAATAATTTCGGTTGCAGGGTTAGCGGGAAATCGCCCACTTCGTCCAAAAACAACGAACCTTGATCGGCAGTTTCAAAAAAGCCCGCGTGTGCTGAAGTCGCGCCGGTAAACGCGCCCTTGGCGTGGCCAAACAATTGTGTTTCCAATAGCTCCTGGGTGAAGGCCGCACAGTTCAAGGTCAAAAACTCCTGATCTGCCCGTTCACTCAATACATGCAGGCTTTTTGCCACCAGTTCCTTGCCCGTCCCCGACTCACCCAGAATCAGCACCGGAAAGGGAGTATCGGCATAGCGCTTGATTTGCTCACTTAGCTGGTGCATCGCAGTGCTGGTACCCAACAATAAATCGGTATTGTCAGTGACTACCTGGGGTTGCCTTTCGGCTTCGAGGATCATTAGTTGATGGCTGAGCCTGGCTTTGAGCAGTTCCGGATCGCAAGGTTTGGGAATGAAATCAACTGCCCCCAGAGACAGGGCATGGTGCACATTGTCACGCTCACTTTGCCCGGACAGAACCAATACTTTCATACTCGGATTCAGGCTCAGCAGTTCCTCTATAAGCCTGAATCCGGTCTCCGGGGAATGCGGTGTCGGCGCCAAGCCGAGATCGACCAGGGCAAGATCAGGCATCGCTGGCGCCTGACGCAATAAATTCCGGGTCTCGTCACGGCTCGCAGCACACCAGACCCGGTAGTCCTGCTCAAGAACAAAACTCAGGGAATCGCTGATTAACGGATCATCATCAACCAGCAACAAAGATGGAAGATCCGCCGAACTGACAGCGCCTTTACCAGTGGGCGCCTCAGATGATTTCATGTGTCTACCTCATATGAGCGCATATGCGCGTGAGCCACGTTTACCGCAAGCCTGCCGGTGTGCATTAGCCTGCATTCATAGGTTAGTTCTTCAGCGAAACGGTGCAAGACAAGCTGCTGTGGGTATAAGAAGTGTATGTGGCAGGGATGCCACATCCAAGCCTCCAGGGACGGATTCACGGCGGCTTCTGGTACCCACAGCAGCTTGTCTTGCACCGTTTCGCTGAAGAACTAACCTATACCCTGTATTGCCCCCTGGCCACAGAGAATACTAAATTGCATCAATCCGTGCTGGAATAACCCCAGGTGCCATGTAAAAGGGACGCACTTCCTTCGTAGGCGCTGGCACTGGACAACTCAAACGCGGGTATTCGCAGCGCTTTGAGGGCAGCCAGACCGACTGGATTGCGATGCGCATTAAGCAGTGCCCGTGTCAGCGCCCGCCGCTGCTCCAATGAAACGCCTGGTGACGCCGAAAATCCGAGCCCAGGAGAGGCATCAGTGACCAATTTGGTCTCTATCCGGCGTCGTTTCTTTTCCTTTGTCACCGGTAATACGATCGCCTTGACCTGCCCCAGTTGCAGCGCCCGCAGCGCCGCTGACAGATTGTTAAACTGCACCATAGTGGGGAAATGAGTCGGGCCCGGAAATAACTCCAGCAGCCGCAATGCCGCCAGGGACGGTGGCGCAGCTACCGCAATACGCTGGGCAGTCAATTCCGCCGGATCTGTGAAGACGGTTCCGGGTCGCACGGCCAATTCGAAACGCATCGGTCGCGAAGATTGAACCAGGACCATATAGTGGCGCCATTGTATGAGGTAGTCCGTAAACTGCGCCTCATCGAGGACCAACTCGAAGCCACGCTTGCCACGCAGGGTGCGCCAATGTGAAAGACTGTCTTCAGAGCGTCTTGACTGAATCAGCAGTCCCGTGCTTTGTTGCAGATAACGGGCAAGTTTTGCTGCACCATGGCCCGGGGCCCGCCAACTTTGTGGCTGCACCAGCAACGATAAAGGGGGGGGCTGAGCACAGACATTGGTTGCAGCGAGCACCAGACCCAAAACCAGCACAGGCAGCAGGGTGAAACTGCGCAGAACAACGCCAGCGGCCCGCAAGCCCGTTCCAGGTGAAGGATTATTCGCGGTTAAATTGCCAATCAAGCCCGCCTGGTTCAAAATTCCACACCTTCCACTCAATCCACCCTAAACATTTTGCCCTAAACCGGTTTTCAGGAGCCCTAATGCCCTCGCGACAAACCCTCGCCAACGCCCTCCGCGTCCTTGCCATGGACGCCGTACAACAGGCCAACTCAGGACATCCCGGGATGCCGATGGGCATGGCAGACATTGCCCAGGTGCTGTGGAGCAAACATCTTCGGCACAACCCAAACAACCCCGCCTGGCCAAACCGGGATCGCTTTATTCTATCCAATGGCCATGGCTCGATGTTGCATTACGCCCTGCTCCATCTGAGCGGCTATGATCTGAGCATCGACGATCTGCGGGCCTTCCGCCAATTGCATTCAAAAACACCCGGCCACCCCGAATACGGTGACACCCCCGGTATTGAGACAACCACCGGCCCGCTTGGGCAAGGGCTTGCCAATGGCGTGGGCATGGCAATAGCCGAGCGCGCACTGGCAGCCCAATTCAATACCGACAGCCAGCGTATTGTCGATCATCATACCTATGTTTTCCTCGGCGATGGCTGTCTGATGGAAGGCATCTCCCACGAAGCCTGCTCTTTGGCTGGGACGCTGGGGCTGGGCAAACTCATCTGCCTGTATGATGATAACGATATTTCCATCGATGGCGATGTCCACGGCTGGTTCACCGAGGATATTCCGCAACGGTTCCAGGCTTATGGCTGGCACGTTGTGTCCGGGGTTGACGGCCATGATGCTGATGCAATCGACGCCGCCCTCATCGAGTCCAAAAATGAACATCAACGCCCGAGCCTGATTTGCTGCAAAACGATTATCGGCCGTGGCTCGCCAAACAGACAAGGTACCGCGGCGAGCCATGGGGCGCCTTTGGGGGAGGCTGAAATTCAAGCTGCCCGGGAAGCATTACAGTGGCCGTGGGACGCATTTGAGATACCCGATGACATTCGCAAAGCCTGGGATGCCCGCGAAGAGGGTTGTGCGGCCGAAGCGAACTGGCAAGAGATCTATACCGACTATCGTGCTGGCGACCCGGCCCAGGCAGATGAGTATGAGCGTCGGATCGCTGGACGCCTGCCAATGTCATGGCAAGCCGATGTTGAGAAAATTCTCGCTGCTACCGATGCCCAGGCCGCCAGTGTTGCGACCCGCAAAGCATCGGAAATGGCACTGGAAAAACTCCTGCCGGCATTGCCCGAGTTAATGGGCGGTTCAGCAGATTTGACCGGCTCCAACAACACCCGCTGCAGTACCAGTACCGTGCTCGATGCTGAACACGCCAAGGGCAACTATATCCACTATGGCGTGCGTGAGTTTGCCATGTCGGCCATCATGAATGGTATGGCCCTGCATGGTGGCTTTATCCCCTACGCCGGAACATTCCTGGTGTTTTCCGACTACGCCCGCAATGCGCTGCGTATGGCGGCGCTGATGAAGTTGCGTGCCGTTTTTGTTTATAGCCACGACTCCATCGGCCTCGGTGAAGATGGCCCTACCCATCAGGCTGTCGAACACACTGCCAGCCTGCGCTTGATCCCTGGCATGCAGGTCTGGCGCCCGTGTGATGCGCTCGAAACTGCCGCCGCATGGTGCTGCGCTCTGGCCAGGCAAGAAGGTCCAAGCTGTATGCTCCTGTCCAGACAGGGACTGCCTCACCAGCAACGTGACGCAGCCCAGCGTGCTGCAATCTCACGCGGCGGATATATTCTCAGCGACTGTGAGGGCACACCCGAAGCGATACTCATCGCCACTGGCTCTGAAATCGAACTGGCGATGCAGGCTCAGCAACAATTAACGGCTGCCGGCCGCCGGATACGGGTTGTATCCATGCCGTGTCTGGAATTGTTTGATGCCCAGGACGAGATCTACCGCGAAAGCGTGCTGACGCCACAGGTCAAGGCTCGAGTCAGTATTGAAGCCGGCGTAACCAACGGCTGGCACCGTTACATCACCGACGCGGGGATTGCTCTCGGGGTGGATCAATTCGGTGCATCAGCACCCTATAAAGAAGTTTTCGACCTGTTTAATCTCAACACTCAGACCATTGTCGGTACAGTGCAGCGGTTGTTGGATAATCAGGGGTAATTAGGGATAATTCATAGGTTAGTTCTTAAGCGCAAGCAAGTGGAATAGACGGGTGTTGGTGAAGGAAGTGTATGTGGCAGGGATGCCACAT
>CAZAWX010000058.1:1700-17265 GCA_964488985.1 uncultured Ectothiorhodospiraceae bacterium | reverse complement strand
GCTTTAATTTTCAGTGGGCCTGGTCGAGCGGATACAGTGCCGGAATGGTGGCTTAAAGGAAAGAACAGGAGTTGTTGCTGGTTTCCTATATAATCATGCGTCCTTGCTGAGAATGGACGTCTCGCGGTCGGGCGCCATGGGTGCTCGGTCCAGCCGCTGCTGATGTATATCGGAGCAGTAAAAATATTGTGACCCAACGCCGTTTTATATCCTTGAAGTTGCATCCTGATCTGCTGAGAAATTTAGCGTCTCTCGGTTATCAACAGATGACGCCTGTCCAGGCGCTGAGTTTGCCGCACATTCTGGCGGACAAAGATGTCATCGGCCAGGGTAAGACCGGATCAGGAAAAACAGCCGCATTCACTTTGGGATTACTGCAAAAGCTCAACGTCAAAGCGTTTCGCGTGCAGTCCCTGGTGTTATGTCCAACCCGGGAGCTTGCTGACCAGGTGGCCAAAGAAATTCGTAAACTGGCCCGGACGATCCATAACATCAAGGTATTGACGTTGTGTGGTGGCGTGCCTTTCGGTCCACAGGCAGGTTCACTTGAACATGGTGCACATATTATTGTCGGCACGCCTGGACGCATAGAAGACCACTTAGGCAAAGGCACACTGAAATTATCATCTGTGACGACCCTGGTCCTGGATGAGGCGGATCGAATGCTGGAAATGGGTTTTCAGCCGTCCCTGGAGGTGATCATTGAGCAGCTTCCTGTCAAGCGCCAGACTTTATTGTTCAGCGCGACCTACCCGGAAAAAATCCAGTCAATCGTCCGGCAAATCATGACCCGGCCGGTGATGGCGCAAGTGACTTCCACGCATAATAACGCCACGATTCAACAACATTTCTACAGACTGCAGGATAATAAGCAACGTTTGACCGCGTTGCGTCTGTTGCTGGCGCGCTATCGTCCTGAATCGACCCTGGTGTTTTGCAATACCCGGCGCGAAACCCAGCAAGTGGCGGACGAATTACGTGATCACGGTTTTAGTGCGCTGGCATTGCATGGTGATCTTGAGCAACGGGATCGTGACCAAACCCTGACACGATTTTCCAATAAAAGTATCTCTGTCCTGGTGGCTACCGATGTGGCCGCCCGGGGTCTGGATATTGATGCTCTGGATGCCGTAATCAACTACCGGATTGCTCGCGATGCTGAAGTTCACATTCACCGTATCGGGCGCACGGGCCGGGCCGGTAGTAAAGGACTTGCCTGTTCTTTGTATACCGATAATGAGAGTTATAGAGTCGCTTTACTGGAGGCCGGTATCGATCCGATCAACGATAGTGAACCTTTACCGCCTTTCAGTTTGTTAGACAACAGGGCCATGAAATCACCCATGGTGACCCTTCAAATTGATGGGGGTAAAAAGCAGAAAATAAGGCCCGGTGATATTCTGGGCGCCTTGACGGGTGAAAACGGCATTGCCGGAAAACAGGTAGGAAAAATAAATATTTTTGATCAACAGGCTTACGTGGCCATCAAACGTGATGCCGTTAAATCTGCATTGAAAAGACTAAGTGAAGGGACGCTAAAAGGACGTTCATTTCGTGTCAGACGTTTTTAATTTTTTCTTTGAACCCAATATCCAGCCACTACCATACAAATGTTCACAATTGCTCATAAAATCGCCCGGGAACTCAACGTCAAGTTATCGCAGGTTGAAGCAACAATATTAATGTTGGATGAGGGTGCAACGGTTCCCTTTATATCCCGATATCGGAAAGAGGCGACGGGTGGTCTGGATGATATTCAGCTACGTCAGTTGTATGACCGGCTGGGTTATTTGAGAGAACTTGCGGAGCGACGCAAAACAGTTCTCGCAGGTATTGAGGGGCAGGGGCGGCTGACGCCTGAGCTTCGCATGGCGATAGAACAGGCCGACACGAAAACACGCCTGGAAGATTTATACCTTCCCTACAAGAAGAAGCGACGCACCAAAGGTCAGATTGCAATCGAAGCCGGATTGGAACCATTGGCGGATGCCATCATGGGCAACTTTAATGCAGAACCTGAAACATTGGCTTGCGATTTCGTTCATAAAGATCGAGGTATCGTTGATAGCAAGGCGGCGTTGGATGGCGCAAAGTTTATTCTGATGGAGCGCTTTACTGAGCATGCTGATCTGCTCGCGCGCCTACGTGCGATTATTGCCGAAAAAGGCATGTTGATAAGTTCTGTCAGCAAAGGCAAGGAAGTGTCGGGGGAGAAATTTCGTGATTATTTTGATTATCAGGAATTGATCTCAAAAGTGCCACCACATCGTGCATTGGCATTATTTCGTGGCCGCAAAGAAGCCGTACTATCACTGAAATTGGATATCCCCGATCTGGAAACAACCCAATCCCATCCTTGTGAAGCAGCGATAGCACAGACTTTCAATACACCGTATTGCCCGGATGGAAAGTTTGCTGGTAAACCAGCCGCTACCAAATGGTTAACCGAAGTTGTGAGATGGACCTGGCGCATAAAATTGTTAATGCAAATCGAAAATGATTTACTCGGTACACTGCGCGAGCGGGCTGAAGCTGAGGCGATAAAGGTCTTCGCTGAAAATTTACATGATGTGTTGTTGGCCTCGCCGGCAGGACAACGCACGACCATAGGTCTGGATCCGGGCCTGCGAACCGGAGTTAAAGTCGCCGTAATCGATAGCACCGGACAGTTTCTGGATAACGCGACGATTTATCCACACGTTCCAAAAAATCAATGGAATGAATCTATCGCGACCTTAACCAGGCTCGCGAAAAAGTATCATGCCGAGTTGATTGCCATTGGTAATGGTACAGCCTGTCGAGAGACTGAAAAACTTGTTGCTGAGTTAATACAGAAAAACCCCGATTTAAAGTTGACAAAAGTTGTGGTCAACGAGGCAGGTGCTTCGGTTTATTCTGCCTCGGCGTTTGCCTCGGCTGAATTTCCCGACCTGGATGTTACCGTACGCGGTGCAATTTCAATTGCACGACGTTTGCAAGATCCCCTTGCGGAATTGGTAAAGATCGATCCCAAATCTATTGGTGTGGGCCAGTACCAACATGATGTAAGTCAACACAAGTTGGCTCAATCTCTCGATGCTGTCGTCGAGGATTGTGTTAATGCAGTCGGTGTGGAAGTTAATACAGCATCAGTTGCGTTATTGAATCGGGTTTCCGGGTTAAATGAAACCCAGGCAAAGAATATTGTTGCGTGGCGTAATTCAAATGGCCGAATTAATAATCGTCAGCAATTAAAAAAAATTCCACGCTTGGGTGCGAAAGCATTTGAACAGGCGGCAGGGTTTTTGCGAATTCAAAATGGCGATGTGGCTTTGGATGCATCAGCAGTGCATCCAGAATCCTATAAATTGGTTAAGAAGATTGCTGAGCACAAAAAATGCCAGGTTGTCGATTTGCTGGGCAACAAAGCGTTGCTCAGCAATATCAACGCAATCGATTTTGTAAGCGATGAGGTGGGTCTTGCAACTATCAAGGATATAATTTCCGAATTAGATAAGCCTGGCCGTGATCCGCGCCCTGAATTCAAGGTCGTGGCCTTTAAAGAAGGGATTGAAAAACTATCTGATCTTGAGCCTGATATGGTGCTGGTCGGCCAAGTCACCAATGTGACTAATTTCGGTGCTTTCGTCGATGTTGGCGTGCACCAGGATGGTTTGGTTCACATATCGGTATTAGCGGATAAATTCGTCAAAGATCCTCGTGAGATAGTCAAAACAGGGGATACCATCAAGGTCAAAGTGATATCAGTTGACGAGAAACGTAAACGCATTGCGCTTAGCATGCGCTTGGGTGATTCGGTCGTTGAGAACGACGTCCAGGCCGGGCACAAATCTGGCCGAAAAAAAACGAGGCATTAAGGGTCGTTGCAGTTTTGGTTGGCGAGAGCCTTTGAGGTATTCAGTTCATGCGGCAGGCAATTTGTGGCCGGGGGTGTGCGGTATTCATACCGGCCAATTCAATCAACCCATCCCGATCGAGAATTTCAATACGTGTCCGGTGCACGCGAATCACACCTGACTTTTGCATTTTTGTGAATAAGCGACTGACCGTCTCTACGGCCAGGGCCAGATAACTGGCGATATCCAGTCTGGACATGCTGAGGCTGAGATCGTCTCCATCCAGATTGACAGCAATTCTTCCGGCGGAAAGATCCAGCAGGAATTGTGCCAGCCGCTGATTGGCGGTATCGCAGGCCAGAGACATATGTAATCGCTCGTGGGCAATCAGGCGCCGACTCAGAATCGACATGAGAATGCGAACTGTGGCGCTTGAGTTGACGCAATGTTGGATCACAGGTTGCAACGGAATCACGCACACCGAAACGGTATCCAGCGCCAGTGCGTCGCTGAAAAGCGTTTCCTGTTCTACAGCATCAACTCCAAGCCATTCGCCGGGGCCGTAAAATCCGGTGACTTGTTCGCTGCCATCACTGCGGGAAATGATGGTCTTGATCGTACCGGTACGGACCCGGTACAGCGACTCCAACGGTTCTCCGGTTCGATACAGTGGTTCGCCGACATGAAGAACTCTGACCCGAGTTTTGTTGGCGACGGCTGAAACATTGCCTGATTCGAATACTAATGGGCAGTCATTGGTGTGCAGGCAGTCGCCACAACGGGAGGGGTAATTATTAAGGGGTACAACCTTCGACATGTTTTGCTCCGCGTGGTTGGTTTTTATTGGCGCATAGATATACGCCGGGGCGTTGCGATGGAAAATACGCAATTACCCGTACATGTCTTTAGTACATCGAAGGGAAATTAAAAATAATGAATGATTACAAAAGGTTACTGTTTTATTTTAGATTCCTGTGTGGGTGATTCCGCAAGTACTGCGTGCAGGCATTCCAGTAATTTGGCACTGTCGAAGGGTTTGCCGAACACGGCAATTGCCCCCCGGCTTGCAGCCAGACGGGCTTCGGGTTGTTCGCTATGGGCCGTGACCAGGATAACGGGTAACGGATCGGCCTGTTTGTCGAGCCTCGACTGCACATCGATTCCGCCCTGTCCGGGCATGTGCAGATCCAGAATCAGGCATTGATTCTCACCTGGAACGTAACAGGAAAAAAATTCTTCAGCACTGGCACAGGCCACTACATCCCAGTCGCAGGTTTCGACCAGCATGGCGATCGCCGAACGCACGGCCGCATCATCATCGACGATGTAGACCTTGGGGGTTCCGCTGGTTAGTGTGGCGATGGAGTGCAATTGTGTATGGTCTCAGTTGTATCCGGGTAATTTATACCCGTCTAAAACCCTGCCCATATTGATATGGGTCAGTCAATCGCCTTTCGGTTGTGCCTGTATCAGTCCTGCAGTGGATAAATCCGCCAATAACCGCACCAGATCAGGAACGCTTCGCACCCGCAGTTTTTTCATGGCCCGTGAGCGATGCAATTCCACTGTCCGGTCGCTGATGCCGAGTTCAATGGCGATGAACTTATTGCTTTGTCCCTTGCACACACGCTCGACGACTTCCAATTCCCGTGGTGTGAGGCGTTCGAGTTGGGCCAGATTTTTGTGCTGGGTTGCGAGTGCCTGTACACGCTGAATGTCCAATTCGATGGCAGAATGCACCTGGGTCAGCAAAACGGATGGATCAAAGGGCTTTTCCAGAAAATCGATTGCACCGGCCTTGAGTGATTTAACGGCAGTTGATACATCTGCATGGCCTGTCAGTATGATGATGGGAATTTCAAAACCGCGCTGGGTGAGGGCCGACTGTAGTTGCAGCCCATCAATGATCGGCATGCGCAAATCAGTAATCAGACAGCCACAGCATAACGGGTTACAGTGCTTGAGGAAATGTTCGGCGCTGGCAAAGTCCTCAACCTGGAGATCAGCAGATTCCAGTAACATCCTTAGACTCAGCCGTACCGCATCATCATCATCGACAATAAACACACTGGGTGTAATGGCGGCAGGGGGTTTTTGAAGATTCACGCCCAGATCACTCGCAACTGGGTATTTCGAGACAGAAAGTGGCGCCGCGTTCCGAATCAGTCAGGGCCCAAAGTCGGCCATTATGGGCTTCTATAAGTGTGCGGCTGATACTTAAGCCGACACCCATACCGGTTTCTTTTGTCGAGTAAAAGCTCTCGAAAATTTGCTTTGAGGACATATCATCAAGCCCCGGACCACTGTCGTGTATCCGAATGCGCACCTGGTTATCAGCCACGGAGGTTTCGATTTCCATGTTGCGCTCTGCCGCAGGAGTCTGAGCCATGGCCTGAATCCCGTTACGCAACAGATTCACCAGCACTTGTTCGATCTGAATACGATCGGCATTGACCCTTGCCGGGGCCTGAGTCAACAGCAGATGAATGTGGACATGGCCGTTGCGCAGTTCGGTGGCCAGCAAATCCAGCACCCCTTTCACAGTATCGTTGACATTAACCGTCTCAAAATTGCTGTGTTGTTTGCGGGCCATGGTATGAATGCGTTTTACGATGCTGCTGGCGCGCTCGCCCTGGCTGGCAATCTGTTCGAGGGCGCTACGTACCCGATCTGTCTTGACCGGATTATTATTCATTAACCGCAGGCAGGCGTTGGCAAAACCGACAATGGCCGTTAATGGTTGATTGACCTCATGGGCAATTGTTGATGTTGTCAGGCCCAAATCCGCAAGGCGCCCGGCATGGGCGAGTTTTTCCAGATGCGCCTGGGCTCTGTGCTCGGCATCACGCCGAGCGCTGATATCGCGTATCAACCCCGTGAACATGGTTTGTCCAGCAATGACAACTTCACTGACAGCCAGATCAACCGGGAAGGTATGTCCGTCCCGGTGTTTTGCAGTGACTTCGCGGCCGATACCGATGATGTGGGGGGTATTCGTCTGCAGATAGCGTTGTAGGTAGCGATCGTGTTTTTCGCTGTAGGGCTTGGGCATGAGGATGGAAATATTACGGCCGACAAGCTCCGATTCCGTGTAACCAAACATGCGCGCAGTGGCGTTGTTCGCAGATTCTATAATGCCCCGGGCATCAATGGTGATGATGGCATCTACGGTCGCATCCAAAATTGCCTGAAGGCGGGCGTGATCGTCAGTAGGCGCTGCGGGCTGTGTTTGTTTGTCAGTGTCTATTATGTTCGGCACGGATATTAAAAAAACTGGTTGGAAGTACACTCTGCTCAAGTATGAATTGTGCCGTTGATCCAGATCAATAGCTACCCGTAATAGACAGACTATACTAGTGTGTGGCATTGTTGGGCGGTTAACAACATGCCTGTTCTGGCTGGAAAGTAATGATTGGACTGGACTTGTCCTGCGCAGCCAATGACAATATAACTTGGCAGATTCAGTAGATCGTCGCATATGCCTTTGATTTCATCTCTCATTTTATTGTTCCGCCCTGCTCAGGGCTGGAATGCGATCAAGGATCGGCACTACAGTGCCGCGCGGGTCTTTTTTGGACATACCCTGCCATTTGCACTGATTGCACCAATCTGTGGCTATCTGGGTACGACCCGCACGGGTTGGCAGCTGGTGGGCGGTGCACCGGTCAAATTGACCACCTCAAGCGCGTTGCAGATATCGGTGCTGTATTTTTTCGCATTGCTGGTTTCGACCCTGTCGGTGGCTTGGGCCATACACTGGATGGCCCGGACTTACGATGCAAAACAGAGTTTTTCCAGCGGCCTTTGCCTGGCGTCATTGACCGCAACACCTTTATTTTTGGTGGGACTGGTGCAGTTGGCCCCTGAATTGTGGCTGAATCTCGTTATCGGCCTGCCGGCACTGGCCATGAGCGTTGCGTTGTTCTATAACGGCGTCCCGGTGATGCTGGAAATCTCCCGCGAAAAGGCGTTTCTTTTTGCGACCGCAATGCTCGGTTTTGGTCTGGTAGCGTTGGTGGCTATGATGGTCGTGACCGTGCTGCTTTGGGGTGCGGGCTTTGCGCCCGAGTTCACTCATTAATCCGGCTTTTTGAATATTACCCTGCAAGTGAGTTAACCCATGTCAGAGTCACAAGCCCCGGCCCAGGCCGGGACCTATAACTATAAGGTTGTCCGACAGTTTGCCATCATGACCATGGTTTGGGCGATTGTGGGCATGTCGGTCGGCGTGTTTATTGCGGCGCAACTGGCTTGGCCGGCCCTGAATTTTGATATCCCCTGGTTGAGTTTTGGGCGTTTGCGGCCGCTGCATACTAACGCGGTTATTTTCG
This sequence comes from uncultured Ectothiorhodospiraceae bacterium, assembly GCA_964488985.1. Lineage (GTDB taxonomy): Bacteria > Pseudomonadota > Gammaproteobacteria > HK1 > HK1 > CAZAWX01. Next base: position 9,098 of record CAZAWX010000058.1, on the reverse strand, counting down.
CATTTGGTGGCTGTGCGCTGTTTGCTTCCTCTTATTATTGTGTCCAACGTACCTGCCATACGCGATTGTTCTGTGACCGGCTCGCCGCCTTTACCTTTTGGGGCTGGCAGGCCGTGATCGTTTCTGCCGCCATTTCCCTGCCATTGGGTATTACGACATCAAAAGAATACGCGGAGCTTGAGTGGCCGATTGATATATTGATTGCGGCGGTCTGGGTGGCTTATGCGGTGGTTTTTCTCGGCACCATAGCGAAGCGTAAAGTTAAACACATCTACGTGGCCAACTGGTTTTTCGCCGGTTTTATTCTCGCCGTAGCACTTTTGCACATCGTCAACAGTGCAGCGCTGCCGGTTTCTTTCCTGAAATCATATTCGGCCTATGCCGGAGTCCAGGATGCCATGGTGCAGTGGTGGTATGGGCACAACGCAGTGGGCTTTTTTCTCACGGCTGGCTTTCTCGGAATCATGTACTACTTTGTGCCCAAGCAGGCGGGCCGCCCGGTTTATTCCTATCGCCTGTCCGTGGTGCATTTCTGGTCATTGATCTACGTTTATATGTGGGCCGGACCCCACCACCTGCATTACACAGCGTTGCCGGATTGGGCCCAGTCTCTGGGGATGGCAATGTCACTGATCCTGTTGGCCCCCTCCTGGGGCGGAATGATCAACGGCATCATGACCTTGTCCGGTGCCTGGGATAAATTGCGTACCGATCCGGTGTTGCGGTTTTTGATCGTCTCAGTCTCTTTCTATGGGATGTCCACATTTGAAGGTCCGATGATGGCGATTAAGACCGTCAATGCGCTTTCCCATTACACCGATTGGACCATCGGCCATGTGCATTCAGGTGCGCTGGGTTGGGTGGCAATGGTGTCTTTTGGGGCGCTCTACTACATGATACCGAGACTGTTTGGCCGGGAATTATTCAGCCAAAAGCTGGTCGAGATACATTTTTGGGCGGCGACAATTGGGATTGTTCTTTACATTACCGCCATGTGGGTCGCTGGGATCATGCAGGGCCTGATGTGGCGGGCAGTGAATCCTGAAGGCACTCTGACCTACAGTTTTGTCGAGACAGTGTCGGCCATGCACCCCTTTTACATCATTCGCATGATGGGCGGTGGCCTGTTCCTGATTGGAGCCCTGGTCATGGCCTACAATCTGTGGCGGACGGTGGCCGGCGCCAAGGCAGTTGAAGCGCAGATAACAGCGCCAGCACATTGAGGATAGCAAGGTGTCGATGGGTAAACATGAACTGGTAGAAAGCAATCTCGCTCTGATGGTGGTGTTAATTGTGCTGGTTGTCAGTGTCGGCGGAATTGCAACAATTATGCCCTTGTACTGGCAAAATGATCTGCTCAAGCCAGTCAAGGGTTTGAAACCGTATCCTGCATTGGAATTGACCGGCAGGGATATCTATATCCGCGAGGGCTGCAATAATTGCCATTCACAGATGATCCGTCCATTCCGGGCAGAAACTGAGCGTTACGGGCACTATTCCGTGGCGGGAGAATTTGTCTATGACCGGCCTTTCCTGTGGGGATCAAAGCGCACCGGCCCGGATCTGCATCGGGTCGGGGGGCGTTACAGCGATGACTGGCATCGGGTGCACATGAATAATCCACGTGACGTGGTCCCGGAATCCATTATGCCCGGATATCCCTGGCTGGCCCAAAATGCCCTGGATGCAAGCGATATTAAAGCCAAGATGACGGTACTCAGACGTCTGGGCCACCCCTATAGCGATGCGCAAATTGCAGCCGCACCCCAGGCCTTGAAAGGTAAGACGGAATTGGACGCCCTGATTGCCTATCTGCAATCCATGGGGACGGCCATCAAGACCAGGAGATAGTTTTATGTCAGCAAGTTTTCATTCCTGGTGGACGCTGGTGTTATTGATCATTTTTATCGGCATCGTGCTTTGGGCCTGGAGTGGCCGACGTAAACAGGATTTTGAGGAAGCCGCTAATATCCCATTTGAGGACGATGAACTTGACGCCCTCAGTAGCAAGGAATAAAGGACATGCAAGCAAGTTTTAGTGAAGGTTTCTGGGATTTGTTTCTGGTATTGGTACCACTCATCAGCATTGGAGTGTTGTTTTATTTCGTCTACACAATGTCCAGCGGAAGCCAGGACACCACCAGCGATACCACCGGGCATGTCTGGGACGATGACCTCAAGGAGTTGAACAACCCGCTGCCTGCCTGGTGGAAGTACATGTTTTACATCACGCTGGTCGCGGCGCTTGTGTATCTATTGTTGTACCCGGGTCTGGGCAGTAATACCATGCTATTGGGGTGGTCATCGAGTGGCCAGTATGAACAGGAAATGGCCGATGCCGAGGCGAAATATGGCCCTTTGTTTGAAAAATACCACAAGATCCCCATCCCGAAACTGGCGTCCAATAAAGCGGCCTTGCGCATGGGCGAACGCCTCTATGCGAGTTATTGCACACAATGCCATGGCTCTGATGCGGGTGGTGTCACCGGTTACCCCAACCTGCGCGATGACAACTGGATTTGGGGCGGGACTCCGGAGCGTATAGAAGAAACGATTTTAAATGGCCGTAAGGCGATGATGCCTGCCTGGAAACAAATTATTGGTGAAGCTGGCGTCAAGCAGGTCAGCGCTTATGTGTTGTCGTTGAGTGGGCGCAAAGTGGATGCCCAGAATGTGGCGGCAGGAAAAACTGTTTTTGCGAAAAATTGTGCGGCTTGCCATCAGCCTGATGGTAAAGGGAACCCCGCCCTTGGCTCTGCAAACCTGACAGATAAAATTTGGCTCTATGGCGGATCTCCAAAGGTCGTCGAGACTACCATCAGTCAGGGACGACAAGGTGTAATGCCAGCACATGGGGAATTTCTGGGAGAAGCCAAGGTACATTTGTTAGCTGCTTATATTTACAGCCTGTCACACTCCAGGTAGCTATACCTCGTCGCGATTTTTCAGCCTCATGATTGAGGCTGTGCCTCTATTGACTCCCTGATTTATGTCTCCACCAAACTATTTGGAGAGTATGCCTATGAACGCCGTCGAGAAATCATCTGTCGCGCAATTGCCGAAAATACAACGGTTTTCTGCTGTGTTATGGCCTGCATTTCTAAGTGCTGGAGCCGCAACAGTGGTATTTTTTGCGTTAATTGACCCAGTCTCAATGCTGGACTGCCAGGGCGTTTTGCCATTGAGCCGTACGGGCGCCTACAGTCTCGGTTTTTTTCTCTTCTGGTTGCTGACGGGGGCCTCCTCAACGGCGACGCTTTACTATTTGATGTCACATGTGCCTGCCAGTAAGCGTATCGAAGACGCATCCGTTGAATAACCATAGTGGTCAATAAATTGCAGCCAGGCAACATTCCGGTACAGACCGGTCATGATGTTGGGCAGGATCTCTATGCCCACCGAAGCAAAATCCACCCCCGAGAGGTGGCTGGAATTTTTTCCTCACTGCGCCGGTTGGCTGTGTGGGTATTGCTTGGAATTTTTTACCTGGTGCCATGGATCCCCTGGGATGACCGGCAAATGGTGTTGTTTGATCTTCCCGCCAGGAAATTTTATATCTTTGCTTTTAGTTTTTTCCCCCAGGATTTTTTGTACCTGACCTTTTTTCTGATCATCTGTGCGTTGTCTCTGTTTTTATTCACCGCTGTGGCGGGGCGCCTTTGGTGCGGCTATGCCTGCCCTCAGACCGTATGGACAGAAGTTTTTATATGGATTGAACAGAAAATTGAAGGTAATCGACTGAAGCGGCAAAAGCTGGATCGGCAACCGCTGAGCCAGAGGAAGATCCTGATTAAAACACTTAAACATTCCATCTGGATTATTTTTTCCTTGTGGACCGGGTTTACTTTTGTTGGATTCTTTACGCCAGTTTCTGATCTTGGCACTCGTCTTCTGAGCCTGGATCTTGGCCCCTGGGAAAGTTTCTGGATTGTGTTTTATGCATTCGCGACTTACGGAAATGCAGGTTGGATGCGTGAACAGGTCTGTACCTATATGTGCCCGTATGCACGTTTTCAAAGTGCCATGTTCGACAAGGATACACTGATCATTGCTTATGATGAGTCCCGGGGTGAGGCGCGTGGATCGCGTAAACGCAACAGCGACTATCAGGCATTGGGACTCGGTGATTGTATCGACTGCACTCTGTGTGTACAGGTCTGTCCCACTGGTATCGATATTCGCGATGGTTTGCAGTCTCAATGTATCGGTTGCGCAGCGTGCATCGATGCCTGTGATTCGGTCATGGAAAAAGTAGGCTATGCCAAGGGCTTGGTTCGCTATACCACGGATAACGCAGTGCGTGGCAATCCCGTTAAAGTTTTGCGCACACGTACCCTGATTTATAGTGCCTTGCTAGTTGCATTGATCGCAGGGCTTTTTATTTCTATCGCATTACGCACACCTCTTGATATGGATGTGCTGCGAGATCGTAACTCGTTGTATCGGCAAACTGATGAGGGTTTGGTTGAAAATGTCTATACCCTCAAACTAATCAACATGGATGAAAAACGTCATGTGTATCAACTTTCAGTCAGCGGGATACAAGGCATGAAACTGGCGATGGATGCCAGTCAGATCCTTGTCAATTCTGGAGAGGTGCTCTCGTTGCCTGTTCGAATTCAAGTCGACCCGGCTGATTTGAAACGGAGCAGCACCGAAATCACTTTCAAGTTGGTTGCCAAATTCGATCCGACAGTATTCGAAAGTGAAAAAGCACGCTTTTTAGGCCCCCTGCAGCGCTGATGGATACCAATACACACCCATTCAGGTCGGCTTATGTATGGATTTTGATCCTGATTCCGGCGGTTTCCGTTGTTATGGGTGGAATCATGCTGTGGTTAGCTATAAGCAGCTTCGATGGCATGGTGGATGATGACTATTACCAGCGGGGGTTACAGATTAATCAGGATCTGAATCGGGATTCAGTGGCATTGAAGGCCGGTATCAAAGGCAGGTTGACAACGGATCTGACCTCGACTCAATTACACCTGCAACGTGATGACCCAGGTTTTAAACTCCAGACAGATCTACAGTTGACTGTATCCAATGCCACCCGGGTTGGACTGGATCAGAGCGTACAACTGCACAAAGATCCACAAGGCCGGTATCGTGGTAAGCCAGTCGTTCTCAGCCCCGGACATTGGTATCTTCAGATCAGTGGTCCGGATTGGCGAATCAAGGGATCCATACGGGTCGAGGATTCTGCTGAGTTGATTGATACGCAATTGATGGCTGTTCGTGCCGGGTCGTGATTGGCTTTGCGACGCTCTTTTTTATCGGCCTGCTCGGCTCGGTGCATTGTGTTGCCATGTGCGGGGGTATCAGCAGTGCCCTGAATCTGTCGCTGCATAAATCCCAGCGGGAAAATCCAGTACGCCTGGCAATGTGCATCGCGGCTTACCAGAGCGGGCGTATTGCAAGTTATACCCTGGCCGGTGCGGTGGTTGCGGGGTTGTCGGGGCGCATGTTTTCTTTTGTACCGGATCAGCGGCAACTGGTCTACGGAAATTTACTCCAGGCTGGAGTGTTGGTGCTGTTGGGACTGTATCTCAGCGGCTATTGGCGTGGGCCTTTTGCAGTGCTGGAAAGCGCTGGCGCCAGGTTCTGGCAGGGACTGACTCCCATCAGAAAACGGATATTTCCAGTTCGAGGCCCTGCCAAGGCCGTGGCGATGGGGCTTGTCTGGGGTTGGTTACCCTGTGGCTTGACGTACAGCGCCTTGCTCAGTGCCATGGCCAGTGGCCGCGCAGGAACTGGCGCCTTATACATGCTGATTTTCGGTTTGGGAACTTTGCCAGCACTGCTGGGAATTGCCGCTGTGCAGCAAGTGTTGGTGACGATTCGACCTGGCGGAGTACTACGAAAAAGTGCCGGAATGATTTTTGTCCTTATAGGTCTGGCCTTGGGACTTGGAGTCTGGCTCAGGCCGACGGGACAACCTCTCCAGCCGTTTGCTGGAATTACTGCTTTCTTACAGTGGTGCCTGGGTTGAGAATTTCCAACTCCATGTGTGTTCAGTTATCACTAAGTGTTTGGATATGCTCGTAAAGTGACTTGAAATCAGCTTCAAGTATGGGGCCGAAAACAGGGTCTTGTTGTGATTCCAGAATCTGAAATACCTCTTCTGAATCAGAATCATCGAGAGTTTGTTCTATGACGGGAAACAGGCTGCGTTCTTCAAGCGCCATATGCTGCTTGAATTCATTTACATACTCATTTCCAAGTGCGACGATGTTCTCACGCAGCGTCATGCCACCGTCGGCGATCATTGCAAGTTGTTTCGCCAGGTTCTTACCCATCGCGATGAGATGGCTGTGTTCATCCCCCAGGCCGGCAAACTGTTTGGCCAGTGCCGCAGATTTATCCGCCATACGTGCGTAGAGTAAATCCTCACAGGGGTGGTGGACGGTGTCATTAAAGCGCATCAGGTACTGCATTGCATCACTCAGGAGTTCAAAGTCGACAACATCACCTTTTTCGATTTGCTGCATGCCGTCGGCGAGAATTTCGACCAGTGCTGCTGCATGGATATGGTCTTGGCGTAAACGTTCAAGCACTCTGATCATGGGGGGTTCTCCAGAGACGATCCCGGTTGCTGTAAGCATACTAGAGACACGGTGGACAATTTGGCTTGATCAGCGTCAATCTGAACTGGATTGATCTGGATCAATTTGCTTGGAATTTTGCATAACACTGTCATCATCGGCAAGAATGCGCCAGGCAGGGCCTTCGAGATCATCAAATTGGCCACTACGAACCGCCCACAGCAAGGTTGCGGCGATGACAGCGACGAGGACGGCACTGACAGCGATTAACAAATACAAAATATCCATCTCAACCCTATGTCGGAGTTTGTCGGCAGCGCAGGCTGTTGGCGACCACCAATAATGAGCTTAGTGACATACCTATGGCGGCCATCCATGGCGACAGCAGTCCTGCCGCAGCCGCGGGGATGGCGAGCAGATTATACAATACCGCCCAGCAGAGATTTTGTGTGATGATCCGGCGAGCCTTACGTGCCGTAACAATTGCCTGATAAAGCATCGGCAGTGAATCACTGAGCAGAATGTAATCGGCGTTAGCGAGGGCGGCTTGCGCACCGCCACTTAAGGCAAAGGATATATTTGCCCCGGCCAGTATTGGTGCATCGTTGACACCATCGCCCAGCATCGCCACATGTTCACCGCGGCGTTGCAGCGTTTTCAGGATGTCGAGTTTATCTGTTGGCTGACAGCCGGCGTAAAGGTTGGTGATGCCAAGTATTTTGGCTACGGCGGTGACCGTGGCAGGGCGATCTCCGGAACAGATGGAGGTTGTAATACCCGCATGCTGTAACAAACCTATGAGTGCCGGAGCACTGTCACGCAGTTCATCCTCAAGAATGAAAATGAATCTGGG
>CAZAWX010000058.1:0-1600 GCA_964488985.1 uncultured Ectothiorhodospiraceae bacterium | reverse complement strand
CCGGTTTTATCAAATATGACATGACGTACAGCGGCTAACGTTTCCAGCTGCAAGCCGTTCGCAGGAATAATTCCATGCTTAAGCAGATTGCCACTTGCCGCCGACAGAGCGGTCGGTGTTGCCAGAGACAATGCACAGGGGCAGGTGACGACGAGCATTGCAATCGTGGCGTTAAGCCATATATGCGGATCGCGTATAAGCCAGTAGATAGCGACCAGCGCGGCAAGTAATAGAATCAGCAGGACAAATTTACCGGCGATCCGATCGGCTAATTGGACCAGTACAGGTTTTTCGTCTGCAGCGCGATCGACAAGCTCCAGGATTTTTGCAATTACCCGGTCTTTTCCAACTGCGCTAACACACATTTCAAACGGTTGATCCAGGTTGATTGATCCGGCGATGACTTTATCGCCGGTCGCTTTAGCGACCGGTCTGGATTCACCGCTGAGTAATGACTCATCAATGCTGCTTGTTCCGGAGTCAATGTGGCCATCGGCAGGCAACACTTCGCCGCCCAGGACGCGTAACCTGTCACCGGGGCGCAGGCGATTAACCGCGACTGTTTCGATCCCGGTGGATAGAATCCGTCTGGCAATTTCCGGTGGCGAGTGCAGGCGTTGTTCGCGTTGTTGCTGGCCTCGTCTGCGCGCGGCAAACTCCAGGTAACGCGCTAGTAGCAGAAAAAATACAAACATTGCAAGAGAGTCAAAGTACACATCGCCACTGCCACTCAGCGTCGCCGCCAGGCTGGCGATAAAGGCAATGGAGATTCCCAGACTTACGGGGATATCCATTCCTGCAGAACGGTTATTCAGACTGCGCAGGGCATTGCTGAAAAAAGGTTGTGCGCAGTAGAGCACCAGGGGAGTGGACATGGCCAGGCTTACCCAGCGCAGGAACCGTTCCATATCGGCGGCCATGCCCCACCACTGGCCACTGTACAGGGCCAGGGCCAGCATCATTATCTGGATTCCAAGCAGGCCCGCAATCCCAAGCCGCTTCAGGCGTGCACGATTTTCAGCATCCAGTAGCACTTCACTGCATTTTGGATCATATGGCTGAGCTGCATAGCCAAGCTGGCCTATGGCGCTGAGTATATCGGCTAGCTGAATGCGTTCTGGATCAAAGTCTATACGGGCGCGTTGATTGCTGTAATTCAAACTGACACCCAGTACACCCGGCAAAGAGGCCAGGCGTTGTTCGATGAGCCAGCAGCAGGCAGAGCACTCCAGATCCTGAAGTGATACGGTACACGATTGGTTTTGCCCTGAGATACTCTGCACATAATTCTCTGCCACGGCCGCATCGGTGTAGAGGTGGGCATCGTGCAGAAAATCCGGGACACGCTGTTGGCTGCGAACTGCAGGTGTGGTACGCAGGGTGTAATAATCTTCAAGCCCTGCCTCAACGATGGTTTGTGCAACAGCCTGGCAACCTGCGCAGCACATTATTTGGTCTTTGCCATCGATCAGTGTCCGGTAATTGCTGCCTGTTGGTACCGGGTCGCCACAGTGAAAACACTGGCCGTCGCTGGTCAGTTCCGTGGGCTGTAATGTGGGGGGGGCTTGTAGATTCATGCTGCGCATGGTCTATGATGCAC
>CAZAWX010000057.1:14206-17559 GCA_964488985.1 uncultured Ectothiorhodospiraceae bacterium | reverse complement strand
TCTAACCCCAATGCGGGTGCCATCTCCGCGCAGTTATTCTGCCACGGACCCTTAGACAGAGGCAGCGTTTGCGGCTGCGACCAACTTGTTTCGTACCAGTTCGATGTGTGTTCTCGTTGTTCGTCGTTGATTATGTTCAGTAATGAGTAGGCCAGGCATTGTGAATGCCAAACTTACCTTCAATCTCGGTAATAAATTTACGGGCTCCGGCTTCCCGGGCAAAACTGCGAATCATAATGCGGTGCCAGCGTTGGTCTTTGATAGTGACAGTGTGTAACACAGCGGGATAACCCGCGGCACGAAGCGCATCAAGTTCGTGCTTGGCCTGAATTCTTTCCTCCAGTGATTTCAGGACCAGCATCCACAGTCCGTTACCTGTCAAGGTTCCGGCCTCATAATCAATTGTGACCTGAGACTTCCATTTCATCAGTTGTTCAGAGCTCGCCTGATCGAGCGGTGTTGCAGGACCGCTACGAGGCACGCTATAGAATTGGCCGGGTTGTTGCAGATGGAACGCATCACCTGCTTCAGTACGCAACATGAGATCGCCCTTTATCAGCCCGACAATCACATTGGTAGCATCCGCTTGACCCCAAACATCCGCATCATCAAGGGCCATGGAGAGCCCAGGGAACTTCAATGCCAGTTCGTGGCGGCGCTGCTTTGACAGTAGTGTTGGCGAATAGCGCAAAGTACCCGAGACGACTTGTAACGTTCCAGTGTTGCTGGCTGTGGTTGTTTGTGCAGGGTTGAAATCGAGCAGAACCAAATGTGAATTTTCCCCCAGTCTGACGAAAGCACCGGACTGAAGTTGTAGTAATAGCCGCGCGCCTGGGCCGGTTCTGATGTGATCGTTGTTCTGAATTACCGATCCTGGAGCCAGTGGCGTTGAGTCGTTGCCATGGTCGATCCACGTTGGCATGATGAGTTCGCGTACAAAACCGGCCTGTTGCGCCTGGGCGTTTTGCAGGGCCAATAACAGCACTACGAGGACCACCAGCCAGACATCACTGCTGTAGCTTGTGCCCCATCCGGTCGTGGCCCTGTTCCCGAGCATCACTATATTGCTCCATGGCGATAATAATCTGATCATATTGTAAGTAATATTACAGGCCCAATGGAGGAAGATCTCCTGGTGTTGGTTCCCACTGTCAGAAATGCTTTGCAGGATTAATGGAATGATGAATTACCCCAGTATCGACCCGGTGGCCCTGGCTCTGGGTCCTTTGAAAATTCATTGGTATGGAATCATGTACCTGTTGGCATTTCTTACCGCCTGGTGGTTGGGTCGGCTTCGTTGCCGGCAACCCTGGCGGGGTTTTCGCGCCGTGGATATGGATGATGTGCTGTTTTTCGCCGCCGTCGGGGTGGTGGTCGGCGGACGCTTGGGCTACGTGTTGTTTTATGGTTTCTCCCGGGTGCTGGACGATCCATTCTTTATATTTCAGGTCTGGAAAGGCGGTATGTCATTCCACGGCGGATTGCTGGGCGTTATCGTGGCCATGGCCTGGTTTGCCCGCAGCCGCAACATGCGCTTTTTTACCGTTGCGGACTTTGTCGCGCCACTGGTGCCGCCGGGCCTGTTGGCCGGACGGATCGGGAACTTCATCAATGGCCATTTGTGGGGTGGGCCATCAGATCTGCCCTGGGCCATGGTCTTTCCCGACCCTCGTGCCGGTGGGATCCCGCGTCATCCGTCGCAATTGTACGAAGCAGCACTGGAAGGCGTCGTGCTCTTTGTCATACTCTGGATGTTCTCCCGGCGACCCAAACCGGCAGGGGTAATATCAGGTGCGTTTCTGACGGTTTACGGAGTGTTCAGGTTTGCTATTGAATTTGTTCGTATACCGGATCCGCAACTGGGTTACCTTGCCTTCGGCTGGGTTACCATGGGCCAGACACTCAGCACACCGATGATTATTGTTGGTTTGGGCTTGATGATTTGGGGTTACAGGCATTCGCAGAATCCCCCCACCCTGGCGCCTGTCCACGAAGCACAGTCAGAAAGCGGATATCGCCCGGCCACGAATAAAGGCCAGCGGCACCGAAGGAGGCGAAAATGAAACAGTATCTGGAATTACTGCGCCAGGTCCGTGAACAGGGTGTCGCAAAAGATGACAGGACTGGAACCGGAACGTTAAGCCTGTTTGGTTATCAGATGCGTTTCGATTTGAGCTCAGGATTCCCGGCACTGACCACCAAACGTCTGCATATGGCCTCGGTCATTCACGAATTACTCTGGTTTCTGTCCGGTGATACCAATATTGGTTATCTGCGCGAAAACGGCGTCAGGATCTGGGATGAGTGGGCGGATGCCGAAGGTGAACTGGGACCTGTTTACGGCCGCCAATGGCGCTGTTGGCCAGTCCCCGGGGGCGGTTGTATCGATCAGATGGCCCAGGTCATTGAACAAATCAAATCCAACCCGGATTCCCGCCGACATATTGTCTCCGCATGGAATGTTGCCCAAGTGCCGCAGATGGCTTTGCCACCGTGTCACTTGTTGTTTCAGTTTTATGTTGCCGAAAACCGCTTATCGTGCCAGTTATATCAGCGCAGTGCGGATGTTTTTCTCGGTGTACCCTTCAACATCGCCTCCTACGCACTGTTGACGATGATGGTGGCCCAGGTCACCGGCCTTCAGGCTGGAGAATTTGTACACACCTTTGGTGATGCCCACCTCTACCAAAACCACCTTGAGCAAGCCGATTTACAATTATCGAGGCGTCCCGGACCGCTCGGTGAAATGCACCTGAATCGCGCCGTGACGGATTTATTTGCCTTCCGGTTTGAGGATTTTGATCTCCAGGGCTACAACCCTCAGGGGCGTATAAAAGCGCCTATTGCGGTCTGACGGATGCCGCAATCTACACAGAGTTCAGATCCTGGGGTATCGCTGGGCATCATCGCCGCCTTGTCCAGCAATAATGTCATTGGCCGAAACAATGCGCTGCCCTGGCATCTATCTGCCGATTTGCAACATTTCAAACGTCTGACGCTCGGCAAGCCCATTGTCATGGGCCGCCACACCTATGAATCCATCGGCCGACCGTTACCCGGCCGGGAAAATATCGTCATCAGCCGCAATACAGCGTTGCAGATCCCCGGTTGCCATGTTTGTGTGGGTCTTGGCCAGGCTTTACGGCTTGCCCAACAACTGCAACCGCAGCAAATGGCCATGGTCATCGGTGGTGGGCAACTCTACCGCCAGGCATTACCACAGGCGGACTGGTTGTACCTGACGCGCATTCATGCACAGTTTGCAGGGGACACTTTTTTTCCCGAGATCGATCCCCGTCAGTGGCAGCAAGTACATTGCCAGGATCATCCTCCTGGTGGCCCTGATGGCCCTG
>CAZAWX010000057.1:0-14106 GCA_964488985.1 uncultured Ectothiorhodospiraceae bacterium | reverse complement strand
CAGTGGCAGCAAGTACATTGCCAGGATCATCCTCCTGGTGGCCCTGATGGCCCTGGTGGCCCTGATGGCCCTGATGGTGATAACAAGTGGGGCTACAGTTTTATTGAATACCAGCGGCTACGGGACTCAAAGCCACGCACATTGAGTCCATAAGCGAAACTTTGCGAGACGGGTTCATGGCTGCCCATGTGGTGAAATCAGGCCGTTAATCCAGGTACGCTGAAGCGTCGCTGATCTTCAAGTCTGACAGCTGTCAACGGTCCACCCCAGACACAACCGGTATCAATATGCAGGACGTTCTGATTCGGGGTTAATGGACGATTTGCTTGCAGGCTGGCCCAATGACCAAAAATGATTGGAATGTTCTGGCTCAAACGGCCTTCGATCTGGAACCAGGGCAGCAGTCCGGGTGCCTGCTCACCGGGCGGCCGTTTTTCCGCAAAATCCATGCGCCCGTCCGCATGGCAATAGCGCAAGCGGGTGAAGGCGTTGGTGATATAGCGAAGTCGTGAGATCCCGTTCAAGGCATGATCCCATGTATGTGGTGCATCACCATACATATGTTGCAGAAACGACATGCGCTGTGGTCCCGCCAGAACTGTCTCCAGTTCACGAGCACAACTGCGGGCGGTCTCAAGATCCCAGGCAGGCGGGATACCGGCATGCACCATGACGTGTCTGTAACCTTCTTGCTCATACAGTAACGGGCAATGGCATAGCCACTCGATCAGTTCCTGGCGGTCCGGCGCATCCATTACCTGCTGCAGCGTATCTCCGGAGCCAGGTTTGCGCACGCCATAGGCCATGGCAATACAATGTAAATCGTGATTGCCCAGTACCACCCGGGCATGGCAATTGAGGCTTTTGACAAATCTCAGCACGTCCAGAGAATCCGGGCCACGGTTGACAAGATCGCCAACCAGCCACAGTTCATCTCTTGGCGTTTGAAAATCGATGTCCTCTAATAACCTGCACAGTGGTGCAAAACAGCCCTGTACGTCGCCGATGGCAAAGACAGACATTTATGTGAGGTTCAATGCAGACTGTTGGGCATGTACAGGCGCATCGGCGGAATCGGTGCTTCAAATTCAGTGCCGTCGTCAGCACGCATCAGATAACTGCCCCGCATGCTGCCAACCGGTGTTTCAATCATGGCACCACTGCTGTAACGGAAGGAATCTCCCGGTCCTAAATGGGGCTGCTCGCCGACGACACCGTCGCCGCTGACTTCCTGAATTTTGCCGTCGCCGTTGGTGATGATCCAGTGACGACTCAGTAGTTGTGCGGCCACCGCGCCGGTATTATGGATAGTGATGGTGTAGGCGAACACGTACTGATCCTGCTCGGGCTGAGATTGTTCTTTCAGGAACGTACTTTGTGTCTCTACACTAATGCGGTATTCGGATTCATTGCTCATACTGCCTAGTGTCTGATCAGGCGGCTAATCACGCAAGCCTATGTGTGTAGAAGATTGAAGATTCATTCACGCAAATTCATACATTCGAACACAGGCGAAATCCAGTGTGGCACACCGGTATGGGTACCAGAGGCCTTATGTACACAGACTAATATTTCGGTAACTGATCGCCTCTGCAATGTGTGTTTCATTGATATGCTGTGTTGCTTCGAGATCAGCGATAGTTCGAGCGACCCGAATGACACGTTGGCGGGCCCGTTCCGACAGGTTGAGCGTTTCGCTGGCATGATCGAGCAATTCCAGTGTGGTGGTGCCGAGTCGACAAACCTGCTTGAGTTGATTGACGGAAAGCTGTGCATTGGGTTTCTCAGTACGGGTCATTTGCAGATCTCTGGCCCGTTGAACGCGTTGACGGACTTCGATACTGGTTGGCCCCTGGGGTAGTGTTCCAAGGCGTTTTATACGCGGCACCTGGATGCATATATCCAGTCTGTCGAGCAGGGGCCCGGAAATTCTGGCATGGTAACGTTGAATTTGTTCAGCACTGCAACGGCAAGCCAGTTCATCATGTCCGGCGTTTCCACAAGGACAGGGATTCATGGTGGCAACCAGCTGAAAACGCGACGGAAAATCGGCCTGCCGTGCCGCCCTGGAAATAGTGATGTGGCCCGATTCCAGCGGCTCGCGCAAGACTTCGAGTACGCGGCGGTCAAACTCTGGCAATTCATCGAGAAACAACACGCCATGATGGGCGAGGGAGACTTCACCTGGGCGTGGTTGGCTGCCGCCGCCGACCAGGGCAACCCCTGAAGCGGTGTGATGTGGTGCGCGAAAAGGCCTGTGACCCCAGTCTTCGACCGAAAATCCCTGATCGCTTATGGAACGAACCGAGGCGCTTTCCAGGGCCTCCTGGTGGGTCATGCCCGGCAGAATTCCCGGTAAGCGACGGGCGAGCATCGTTTTTCCCGTGCCGGGAGGGCCAATCATAAGGAAGTTGTGGTTGCCGGCAGCAGCAATTTCCAGGCATCGTTTTGCCTGCCATTGGCCTATGACATCCCGTATTTCTTCGCTTGGTGTTGATGATGCGTGGCCGTTAAATTCGACCTTTTGCAAGTGATTGGCCGTTTTGAAATGGGCGGCCACTTCAAGCAAGGTGTTGGCGGACAGAACCGTTGTGTTATCCGCCAGTGCTGCCTGTTGCGCATCCTGGTGCGCAACAATCAATGTTCGACCTGCCAGGCCACATTGAATTGCACAAGGCAGAGCCCCCACCACAGTACGTAATTCTCCGCACAACGCGAGTTCACTGATAAATTCATAGTCACCGAACTGATCCCCAGGCAATTGGTCCGTAGCGGCCAATACCCCCAAGGCTATCGGCAAATCATAACGGCCACCTTCTTTGGGCAGGTCAGCCGGTGCCAGATTGATCGTAATCCGATGTGGTGGAAACTCAAACCCGCTGTTCAGGATCGCACTTCTGACCCGGTCTTTACTTTCCTTGACGGCGGTTTCTGGTAGTCCAACGATCGACAGACGTGGCAAACCGCCCGTGATGTGCACCTCAACCGTAACTTGTGGGGCACTGATGCCAATTTGGGCTCGGCTGTAGACTACCGCCAGTGACATGTTTGATCCTCGTGAAAACTGGCCAAACCCTAGCAGTTGTCAGTATGTTTTCAGGTAGGCGATGGTCCTTTAAGTTGTATTTCCAAGGCTTGCACGCGGTTTTCCAACACTTCCAGACGCTCACGGCTTCGGGCCAGTACTTTTCTTTGAATATCAAATTCTTCACGACTGACGAGTTCCATTTGTTGCAGAGCACTGCTCAAAGCAGCGCGCAAATTACGTCGTATATCCTGATTGAGCCCGGACAGGCCGTCAGGCAACGCGTCCATGAGTTTTCGGGCTATTTCATCGGCACGGATTGCAGCCACAACATTCACCTCTATAATTGAGTCGCTTGAAAGGGAGAATTCAGACCCTGAGCGCTCGAACATACCCTCCGCCACGGAGATGAACAAGGAACAGATTTGTTTGCCATAGCGCCACAAGCGGTTACCATGTGTGCCCCAGCGTGGATTGAATCCCTGTGTTGGCCAGTTCACTGGTATTGGGGCCAATATCAGGACTATCCAAAGTAGTCGCCTCGATAATAGAATAGAGGCGGTACACACTTAAAGTTAAAAAAACCGGAAAGTATTTCTGAACGCATATGGCACAAGCGCGAAAGCTCGTTGACAAGGCAATTTTAAAGACCCTTGTACCGCCTCAATCATTGAACGCGGAAAACTTCCAGGAACTCGCCAGTAAAACGGTAGTAGAGGAAGTTGTGGCGGGTCGTCTGTTGTTTAAAAAGGGCGACATTGATCGTAAAAATATCTATGTCTTGAGTGGGGACGTGGAACTCATCGGTGTCGATGGGAAAATTACCGTCGTTCGTGGCGGCACACCTGAGGCGCGCCATGCAATAGGTGGCCAGCAACCCCGGCAGCTGACCGCCAAGGCGCGCAATAAGGTGACCGTTACCCGTATCGACAGCGATCTACTGGATATATTGCTCACCTGGGATCAACTTTCAGGAATTGAGGTGGAGGAAGTCTCTGCCCATGAGGAGGAGGAAGAAGGTGACTGGATGACCCGTATCCTCCAGTCCAAAGCTTTTTTGCGTATCCCGCCGGCAAATATCCAACATATGTTCATGCGATTGCAGGAGTTCCCTGTCAAGGCGGGACAAGATGTCATCAAGCAGGGCGAGGATGGCGATTTTTATTACATCATTTGCCATGGCCGCTGCAAGGTGACTCGGGAGTCGGCGAATGGGGCGAGTGTGACGCTTGCCCAGCTATCTGATGGCGACGCCTTCGGTGAAGAAGCGTTAATTTCCGCAAATAAACGCAACGCCACAATCACCATGGAAACTGACGGCTTGCTGATGCGGTTATCGAAATCAGATTTCGAAGAATTGCTAAAGGCACCCATGCTCAATGAAGTGGACATTGAGCAGGCCAAGGGCATGGTCGCCAAGGGGACGGTGTTACTTGATGTGCGGATGGACAGTGAGCACAAAGCCGGCAGCATCAAAGGCAGTCTGAACATTCCGTTATTTATGTTACGTCTCAAGGCGGACAGTCTGGACAAGAGCAAATCTTATATTTGTTATTGCGAAACCGGGCGGCGTAGTTCGGCGGCGGCCTTTCTACTCAGTGAATACGGGCTTGATTGCTATGTGCTCAAGGGTGGACTTCAAGGGATCTCCAGACCCGCAGGCTAGCTCCAAGGGCGTTGCCTGCGCGGCAGTGCGGTGGTGAACAGGAGAGCGAGTGGACCAATACGCCGTCGCAGGACATCCGATCAGCCATAGCCGGTCGCCTTTTATCCATCGCCTGTTTGCCCTGCACACGGGTGAAACGTTGGGCTATGAGGCTTTGGATGTGGCTGAGCGCAATTTCCATGCAGCCATAACAGCTTTCAGGCGTGGTGGTGGTTGTGGGTTGAATTTAACCTTGCCGCTGAAAGTCCTGGCAAGTCAGTATGCTGATAAATGCACCGACAGAGTCATTAAATCCGGTGCCGCAAATACACTGCATTTTGCTAATGACGGCCTCGTCTACGCGGACAATACTGACGGCCTTGGCCTCTTGCGGGATTTAACCCGTAACCTCAATCTCAAACTGGAAAACAGTAAAATTCTATTGCTCGGCGCAGGTGGTGCTGCCCGAGGGGTACTGGCGCCATTGCTGGAGGCAAACCCGGTAAAAATCGTCATTGCAAACCGGACACTCACCACCGCGGAGCAAATTTGCACGGAGTTCGGGAATAAAGAGGTTCTTTCGTGCACAACACTGGGTGATATTGGTCACGGTCAATTCGACTTGGTCATCAACTCGACTTCCGCCAGCCTTTCTGGTCAGCAATTGCCGATTGGAGCACACACATTTGCACCTGGCGCCTGTTGTTACGACATGTTGTACAGTCGTGAACCGACTGCTTTTCTACAGCAGGCAGAAGAGTTTGCGGATCTGCAGTTGTGTGATGGTCGGGGGATGTTGGTAGAACAAGCTGCTGAATCCTTTTGGATCTGGCGCGGTGTACGACCCCGAACAGAGCCGGTTATTGCCGCTTTGGAGGAACTATTGGGACGGGAGAATTCGTGCTGACACAAGCAGTTAGGAAAAAAAGTTCGCAATGTATACGAACTTTTACACAATGCTCCCACCGCTTGGCCCGAGCTTTTTATTTATTTGATTTATAGACTTTGATTGATACATAACCTATTGATTTATAGTAGATATAACATAGATTCTTATTAATAATGGAGGTAACGGATCAACGCCATTCCAGCACCGTCTCATCGCATCCTGGGATTCACCCACAGACTTATCCACAGGGTTGCGCTTAAGAAATATCCTATGAATGCAGGCTAAAGCAGTGCCTTGCTGGCCTCAATTTCAACTAGACGCTGCGCAAGCATTATAAATTGATGTATATCCAGTTGCTCCGGGCGTTTTCCAGGATCAACTTTACAGTCGTCAATATCCGCTTCATCAAGCAGACCACGCAGGCAATTGCGGATGGTTTTTCGGCGTCGGGAAAATACCTGTTTGAGTAATGGATCCAGCATATGTAGCGTTTCGTCATCTGCCTGCGGGTGCGGGTGTGGAATAAGTCGGACCACGGCAGAATCAACTTTTGGTCTGGGATTGAAACTGGCGGATCCGACATTGAACAACTTTTCACATTGGCAGTAAATCTGCAGCATGATGCCAAGACGCCCGTAACTGCGCGATCCGGGGCCGGCAACCATCCTCTCCACGACCTCTTTTTGCAGCATGAAATGCATGTCTTTGATGCATGTCTGCTGGCCCAGCAGATGAAAGATAAGCGGCGTAGAAATATTGTACGGCAGGTTGCCAATTATCCTCAGGTTGTGGGCGCTATCGGTGAGTGCCTTGTAATCAAATGCAAGCGCATCGCATTGGTGGATTTTACAGCGATCAGCGGCAAGGCGATCACCAAGTTCAGCAGCAAGGTTGCGGTCCAGTTCGATGGCATGAAGAAATTTGACCAGTTCGAGAATCGGCTCAGTCAGAGCACCGAGGCCGGGACCAATTTCGATAATGAGGTCATCGGGTTGAATATTGATGGCACTGACAATCTTTGCTATCACGTTCGGGTCATGAAGAAAATTCTGGCCGAAGCGTTTACGAGGAACGTGTGTGAAACTGCTGCTCAACGGACTGTCAGTTTGAAAAACCGGACTCAGTTCTGTTCCTGGCCATAAATTGGGCAGTAAGTAAGGCGGTTTTAAAACTGCCACTGTCGGCCTGTCCCGTCCCGGCAAGTTCAAGTGCGGTACCATGATCAACGGAAGTTCGTATAACAGGAAGGCCCAGCGTACAGTTCACCGCTTGTCCAAAGCCAGCGTATTTAAGCACTGGTAATCCCTGATCGTGATACATCGCCAATACGGCATCAAAGTTTTGAAGCCGGGCTGGCAGAAATGCTGTGTCTGCCGGTACCGGGCCAACAACATGGTGCCCCTGTGCGGCAAGCGAACTGATTGCCGGACTTATGCTGATAATTTCTTCAGTACCTATAAATCCGTTTTCACCAGCATGGGGATTTAGACCCAATACCTGTATGCGCGGTTCTGGGATATTGAAAGAATATTTCAAATCCTGTATTAAAATCCGTAATACCCTTTCAATCAGCGTTTCTGTTATAGCCTGACTGACGTTGTTTAAGGCCAGGTGTGTCGTGGCCAAAGCAACACGCAAGTCGCCACTTGTGAGCATCATTACTGGAAGATCTTTATGGCAAATACCGGCAATATATTCAGTATGCCCGGTGAAGGAAATTCCAGCTTTATTGATCATGGCTTTATTTATAGGACCGGTAACCATGGCTTTGTAGTGACCCTCGATGCAACCTTGTGCAGCGTAGCTCAAGGCGTCGAGTAAAGCTTTCGCATTGGACTCATGCGGCTGCCCAGGCGGTGTAGAAAATGCCAATGGCACAGGCCGTAGATAAATGGTTCCGGCAGGAGCTGGCTCGGAAATACTGGGGCTTTGTAGAATTTCTATATTTAAAGGCAGTCCCAGTATCTTTGCTCGTTCACGAAGTAGCTGTTCGTCAGCAAGGATCACCAGCGGCTGGTCGTGATACTCCTGGGCGAGTTCAATAACAATATCAGGTCCGATGCCGGCGGGTTCGCCTGGCGTGATGGCAATTGCCTGTGGTTTATTCATCGTCCAGGCGTATCTCTACGTACGCTTCATCACGCAATTGCCGCAGCCAGTTTTGAATTTCCTCATCTAGCTTACGCTTGCGAATTTTATTGGCGGCCTTTGTCCGGCGGACTTTTTCGGTGTCATCAAAATCACGTCGCGCAACGACCTGAACAATGTGCCAGCCAAATTGTGTTTTAAATGGCGGGCTGACTTCACCCGCAGCCAGTTTTTTCATTTGGTTTTCAAAAACAGGCACAGTATCGCCAGGATTTAACCAGCCTAAATCGCCACCTCGTGTCGCTGAGGTGGTGTCATCTGAGTGTGAGCGTGCCAATTCTGCGAAATTCTCATTATTTTCGATGCGTATCTTTAATTGCTCCAGGCGGACCTTGGCATCAGTATCGTTTATCAGTTCGTTGGTTCTGATCAATATGTGCTGGGCATGGGTTTGTTTGATGACATAGTGTGAGTCACCGCGCAAATCTAATAATTTGACAATGTGGAAACCGCTGGGGCTGCGAATCGGCGTACTGATTTCGCCAGGCTTAAGCTTGGGGATTGCAGTGCTGAATATCGTGGGCAGTTCATTGGCTTTGCGCCAGCCCAGATCGCCGCCTTCCAGGGCCTGCTGGCCATCCGAATCAGTGGCGGCAAGCTGCGAGAAATCCTCGCCCTGAAGCAGCCTTTGGTGCAATTGAGTTGCACGATCACGTGCTTCGCTGATTTGTTCTGCAGATGCGGCTTCGGGGACCGCAATGAGGATATGGCCGATATGATACTCGTTGTTGTCAACGCCTTTTTGTGATGCTGTCTCGAGGTAATTATCAATTTCTCTGGGGGTGACTGATACTTTTGACGCCACCGAGCGTTGGCGCACACGGGTCAAAATCATTTCATTACGAATTTGTTCCCGGAACTTACCGAAATCCACCCCATCGCGTTCCAGCACGTCACGGAATTTGTCCAGACTCAGCTTGTTACTTGCAGCAATATTTTCGATCGTGCGATTCAGATCGCCATCACTGATACGGACTCCATTCCGCTGGGCGATTTGCAACTGTAGATGCTCCATTATCAGGCGTTGCAAAACCTGGCGTGCAAGGGCCTCGCTTTTTGGTGGTGCTGTTCCTGAATTTCGCAAGGATTTGCGGACGTCACGGATGCGCCGACGTAATTCACTATTGACGATGACATCGTTGTTGACGACGGCGACAATGCGGTCAATTGCAATGATATCGGGTGGGGAACTGGAATTTTGCGCGTGGCCCGCTGTTACTATCAGAAGCGAAATCAGGAAGCTCAGGAGTTGTTTCATTGGCAGGGATACGTGTTGGGTGTTGTTCGCGGCCGGAAAAGCCCAGCATAGCGCAGTACAAGTCAAAGTATTATGAATTGACCATAACCTATGAATGCAGGCTAGTGTATCAAAATTCGTTGCGATATCCCGGAATTTGCCTGTTCAGGAATTCATTTGCATTGCCGACACCGGCAAGTCCTTTGAGTTCAAATTGGACAAAGACGCCATTGTTATACTCGCCTGTGCTGTTGGCCAGATAGCGGCGTGTTACCAGACGTAATCCCCAGCAGCAGCTTTCGTATTCAAGGCCGGCAAATGCCTCCAGAGTACGATCTCCTTTCAGTGAGTAATTCCAACGTCCCACGGCGCGCCAGTTACGGAGCAGGGGCCAGGCTGTGGAAATATCCGTTTGCTCAACCTGGCCGCGAACGAAGCGATAAGCAAGGTTCATGATGCGCCTTGTATCGGGCTGATATCGCACTGCCAGCGTGTTTTTACTGGTCTTGTTACTTGCTGTGTTGTATTGAGTCCCAGCGCTGGTCCGCCACTGGCGGTTAAGATTGGCGGTGATTTCGGCGACTATGTCTGAACCAGTTCGAGTATCCCGTACTATTCCGGGCAAGGTGATTTTACGATCGCGGAAATAACGTATCTGTCCAATACTGGCGTGTAAAAATTCATCGCCGCTGCTCTTGTCAAGAATGCGCGTTGTCAATGCCAGTGTTACCTGATTGGCGTCGGATGTTCTGTCTGCACCGCTGAAACGATCATCTCGAAACAACTGAGAAAAATTGAAGCTGTATTCGCCAGTATCAAAGACCGGTAAGTCATTCTGATTACTAAAAGGGCGGTAGAGATAATGAATTCTAGGCTCAAGGGTTTGGGTGTACTGGTTACCAGCGAAACGAAAGGGTCTGTCCAGAAACAGACCGCCATCGACACTGAAATCAGGCACGATCCTGGAAGGGCTGTTTGACTGTCCTGCCGACGTGCCATCCAGACTGTAGCCGGTATAACGCAGCCCGAGCCGTGGAATAATATAACCAGCGGCACTACGTAGCGGAAAGCTGACCTGCGGATTCAAATCCCAGCGTATGCCTGTAATGCTGCTACGGCGGTCAAAATTAACCACCTCCGCCCTGCCGGAAAAGTTGATACGGCGATTTCGTTCAGGCAGATTACTTTGAATCAAGAATTGCGGTAGCCGTTTATACGGCCTGTTGGCCGGTATTATGCTGCGATCGATGGTCTGATAGTTTTGCAGCAGAGTACGAGCCCAGAAACCATTGCCGCTATACGAAATATCGCCTGATTGGAGTAAATGAGTCTGACTGGAGATGTCTAAAGAGCTTCCCAGATCCTCAAAATAGGATTTGTCAGAGACCCAGTTTAAATCCAGGTTACTTTGCAGACGATTACTGAAATCAGTGTGGTGCTTAAATTTCAGTGCAGCCCTGTCGTCATTAAAGACCGAGTCACTCGGCAGGGCTTCGGCACCGATTTGCCCTGAGCCCCAAGGAAAAAGATATCGATACTCGCCTTGTAACTGTACGCCACGGTCGCTCATCCCCCTGGCAGTGACAGTGGCATCCATATTGGGTGCTATGTTGAAGTAGTAGGGGAGGCTGATTTCGGTACCGCTGTTACCACTGAGGCCAAAACTGGGGCTCAGGAAGCCCGATTTTCTGGCATCACTCAAGGGAAAGCTGAGGATCGGGCTGTAAAAAACAGGCACACCCTTAAACTTTATCCAGACGTTATGTGCCAACCCGCGCTGCTCTTGTTTGTCCAGTTTGATTTTATCGGCTTCCAGAACCCAGGCTTCATCATCCGGATTACAGGTACTGTAACGTGCATCACGCGCTTTAAGAATCTGTGAATCTTTGACGGTTATGACGCCTGCGTCGCCGTGGGCGTGAGCGTCACGGAGCGTGTACCGGGCATTTTTCACCACTGTGAAATCGTCATCAACTGAGAACTCACCACGGCTACCCGCAAGATAAGTTCCCTGATCCCAGACGCGAAGATTGCCGTTGGCCTGTATATGCCCTGTGGCTTTGTTATATCGGCCTTCGTCTGCCGATACCTGTTTTGTATCGCGCACGACCTGGACATTTCCACTTAGAATTGAAACCCCGGACTCACTCAAGTCGGCGTTATCAGATTCAATAGTGGTTTCACCGGGCTGGGATGGCATAACCTCCACTTTCGGTCGCGCTGGGAGCAGCAGGGCAGGACCGCACAATGCATAATCGGCGGCAGGACTCGGTAAAGCCAGTAGCAGAGCGCAGGCGGCAACCCCGAATCTGACGGGGCTGGTGCAGATTAAAAAATTCCTAGGCATGTCTCGGGCGATCGTGTTTGTTGTTCTTCGGGACAAAGATCCAATCTGTCCATCAAGCGCGCTAAGGTGGCATAGATACGCGCCTGCTTCAATGGCTTCGAGGGCTTGATTCATAGCTTGATTTACAGGACTGATGGGATTTGTACAATGGGCGAAATGTTTCAAAATAAAAGCATTACATTATGAAACCGCTGTAACATATTGAATCAAATAAAAGTGATTCTTGGTCATAATTACAAATGTGTTTAACAGAACAAGAATTGGAACTGTAATTAATCATTAACCTATGCAGAATATATTTTTATGTTGAACGATATCGCCACTACCCCAGCAGATTTTTGTTATCCAGCCGGCCTGATCAGTGTCGATCAGGCGTTGGATTTTATGCTTAAACGGGCACGGGTGGTGTCCGCCATAGAGAACATTTCACTGCACGAATTGCCCGGCAGAGTTTTGTCGGCTGATTTGAATTCCCCCCTGGATGTACCCGGCTATGACAACAGTCAGATGGATGGCTATGCGGTCCGATCGGCTGAACTGCGTAGTGGCCAGACTCGATTGCCTATCAGCCAGTATATCCCGGCAGGTGCTCCGGGTTGTGCCCTGTCGGCAGGTACGGCAGCGAGGATCTTTACCGGTGCCGTGATTCCCGCCGGCGCCGATGCCGTGGTGATGCAGGAAAATTGCGAACACCAGGGAAATTTTGTCAGCATCGCCGACACTGTTAATCCTGGTATGAATGTTCGTCCCAGGGGTAACGATATTCGCACGGGAGACCAGGTTTTACGCTGTGGTGAGCGCTTGACGCCACCCGCCATTGGGCTTAGCGCTTCTCTTGGGGTAAATAAACTCGGGGTCTTCAGACGCTTGAAAGTGGCATTTTTTTCCTCAGGCGATGAGCTAAAAGAACCGGGCCAGGCACTTGGAGAAGGCGAAATCTACAATTCGAATCGCTACACATTGACCGCGCTGCTCAGGCAGTTGGGTTGTGAATTGATCGACCTTGGCTGTGTTGAAGATACCCTGGCAGCCACCGAAGCGGCCTTGTGCAAGGGTGCTGCACAGGCAGATGTAGTCCTCAGCAGTGGTGGAATTTCTGTCGGCGAAGAAGATCATGTGAAAGCCGCCCTGGAGCGAATCGGGACTCTGGAAATGTGGAAGGTCGCGGTGAAGCCTGGAAAACCGTTGGCCTATGGACGTATTGGCGATGCAGATTTCCTTGGGTTACCCGGTAATCCGGTTTCAACGCTGGTGACATTTTGTTTATTTGTACGCCCGTTTTTGCTTAAACGTATGGGGGTACGCGATATTTCTCCGCCGCGCCAACTCGTGCGCGCAGACTTTGAATTGGCTGTACCCCGTAACCGGCGGGAGTATCCACGCGCCAGGCTCAGTGTTGGTGAAGATGGCTTCCCACAGGCCAACCTGCATCCCCGGCAAAGCTCTGAGGTGCTGAGTTCAGCAGTTTGGGCCGAAGGTCTGGTTGAGATCCCCGAGGGTTGCCGGGTTCACAGAGACCAGTTGCTTGGGTTCATCCGTTTTACCGATCTCTTCAATTAGTGTCGAGTGGGCAGCCAATGAAACACAGTCAGGTCATTATCCAGAAGCAGCCTTTTGATGTAGGTGACGTGGTTAATCAGTTATACCGGGACAATCCTCAAGTCGGTGCGGTAGCAAGTTTCCTTGGAATTTGTCGGGACATAAATGATGGTGAGTCGATCGGCAGTATGCGCCTTGAGCACTACCCGGAAATGACGGAGAAATCGATTCAGACGATTATTGAGACTGCCCGGGAAAAGTGGCAATTTTTTGAATGTGTGGTGATTCATCGGGTCGGCGTTTTGCGCCCTACAGATCCAATTGTTCTGGTTGCCGTATCGTCACAGCACCGCCAGCAGGCACTTGATGTGTGTGCCTATGTTATGGATTTTCTTAAAACCCGCGCACCCTTTTGGAAGCATGAAGATACCGAGCGCGGACAACGGTGGGTCACTTCCCGGGAAAGTGACATTGAAGCAGCTAATCGATGGAAATAGTAATTACTCACTAACATCGCTATCCCGAAGCGCAGTCGCGTTGTAAATTTTGTTCAGAATAGCCATGACATTGTCTTGACTTTATTATGCTGCACTGCAATAATTGTTGCATTGCACAAAATCGACTTATACTTTAAACAGGAGACATACCATGAACAATGAACTCGACAATGTACTGAAGAACGTCCAGGACGCCAACGATCGAACCATCGCTGCGGTTACCGACCTGAGCAAATTGGTGACTCGAACCCAGGGTCTGTTAATCAGTAAACAGATTGCTGCATTTGAACTTTGGCTGGAAGCGGGTACGAAGCAGATCAAGACCTTAAGTGAAGTTCGTGATGCCCGCGACTTACTCAGTAATCAGGCAGAAGTTGCCCAGGATCTGGGTCAAAAACTGGCCAACTCACTCAGCGAAGTGGTGACGATCCAGACTCAGGCCCGCGACGAAATGGTGAAACTGGTCAAGGACAACATGGAGCAGGCACAAGCCAGCGTCAAACCGGGTAAAAAGACTACTGCTGGAAGTAAAACTTCAGCTGCGGCAAAAAAGGCCGCTTAAGGTCAGTATCACGGGCCACTATCCCCTGGTGGCCCTGGATTAGACTTTCATTCCCTCCCGAAAGTCGTACTTCGCGACTCCCCTGGTGTCCAGGGGAGTTTTTTTTGCCTGGTGAAGGATAAATAACCTTTTCGCGGTGATGTGCAGGTAGACTTTAGTCCCGTTGGGCTTACCCACTCACGCTTTGGAGGCGAAATGCAACTACGTTATTCACCGA
>CAZAWX010000056.1:4978-17858 GCA_964488985.1 uncultured Ectothiorhodospiraceae bacterium | reverse complement strand
TTTGATGAGGGAGGATTGGTAATGGAATCCATGGATTGGCTATTGAGGCACCGCCGAACGAAAGTGGCGGAAACAGATAGGCCGATTTCTAACGATGGCCGGAGCCTGCCCTCTACTCTACCTTTCTGCGCACCCACTGACCCTTCCTGCGCACCCCTTCGTGTATCCATGCACATCACGTACTAGCGGCGTGTCTTGTGAGTCAGTCCTTACCCTGCGCAATGCGCAATCCTGGCCCTGCCTTAAGTGAACCGGATTTTCGCACAGCCTTAGCCTATAACGCCCGCCGTACATCCACGATCTGTGGATCTTCTGGACACATGTGTACGCTGAAGCCGAGTCGTTCCATAAGTCGCAACATGTTGTGATTTTCCCGCAGTACGGTTCCTTCCATGACCCTGATGCGGCGTTGCACGGCAGTTTCGATCAGTGTTGCCATGAGTCGGGTCGCGATGCCTTTGCCGTTCCATTGGTCTGCTATGACAACGGCAAATTCGCAACTTTCGCCATCGGGGTTGATGACATAGCGGGCAACACCAATTTCTTTCTCTCCACCTGCCCCGGCAGCAATGGCCACGAGTGCCATCTCCCGGTCATAGTCGATTTGGGTCAGTCTTGAGAGCATTTGCGGACTCAGCTTACGCAGGGTGTACATGAAGCGAAAGTAGCGTGACTGACTGGACAGATTGGCGACGAACGCTTGCTCCATTTGTGCATCTTCAGGGCGGATGGGCCGTATCGTCACCTCAACGTCATCGGCCTGTTGCCAACTGCTGATGAGGTGGGTTGGATAAGGATGGATTGCCATGTGATCATAGGCACCTGCGATGGCCGGACGTCGTGCCACAACCATACGCGCATCCACTGCGATTGCGCCCTGATGATCAATAATCAATGGATTGATATCCATTTCTTTAAGCTGGGGTAACTCGCAGACGATTTCCGATATGCGCAGCAATATGTTTTCCAGAGCCTCAATATCGACCGGTGGCAGCTGACGAAAGGCCTTGAGCAGGCGTGATGCACGGGTATTATTAATCAGTTCCTTGACCAGAAACCGATTCAGCGGTGGCAGAGCGATGGCGTTATCGGCCAGTGCTTCAACGGCGGTTCCGCCCATACCGAAACTGATAACGGGGCCGAAGACTGGATCGCTGGCAACACCAATCAATAACTCACGTCCCGCAGGTCTATGGTGCATTTCCTCGATGACCACTCCGTCCAGTTTCGCCTCAGGGCACTTGGCCTTGACGTTTTTGAGAATGGCGTCGTAGGCCCCACGCAGTTCCCTGGCATTGCCGATGTTGAGCCTGACGCCGCCGACATCGGATTTGTGGGTAATGTCCTGGGAGTTGATCTTCAGGACGACGGGAAAACGGATCTCTTCGGCAATCAGTAAAGCTTCCGCCGCACTGCGGGCGAGGAGACTTTTTGCAACCGGTACATGAAATGCTGAAAGCAGCGCCTTGGCTTCAATTTCATTAAGCACGCTGCGGCCTTGTGCCAGGGCATCTTCAATAATCATCCGTGCGCCATCCACATCAGGTGGCTCATTGCGCCCCAGTGGGTTGGGCACTTGCAGCAAGAGTTGCTGGTTATGGTAATAGGCGGACAGGTAATGAAACCCTTCTACGGCAGCATCTGGTGTGCGAAATGTCGGCAGCTTGTGTTCACGGAACAACGCACGGCCTGCATTGACCTGGGTTTCCCCCATCCAGGCGGTCAGCAACGGGGTTTTGCTGTTGCCATTGAGGCTGATTAACTCCTGTGCAACTGCCTCGGGCCGGGTCATGGCCTGTGGGGTAAGGATGGCAAGCACTGCATCAATATTATCGGCCTCCTTACAGATACTCACAGCCTCACGGTAACGTTCAGGTGTGGCATCGCCGATAATGTCAACCGGGTTGGCATGGGACCATGTTTCAGGCAGTACCGCATTCAATTGCGTAAGGGTCTCAGGGGCCAGTTCCGGCAACGTCAGACCATAATCGGCGAGGCGATCAGTGGCCATGATTCCAGGTCCTCCGCCGTTGGTGACAATCGCCAGACGGTCGCCTTTGATGCGCAGATTGGAGGACAGAATCTTGGCGGCCGAGAACAGGTTTGAAAAGCTTTTTACTCGCACTACCCCGGCGCGCTTGAGGGCGGCATCAAAAACATCGTCAGCACCGACCAGGGCCCCGGTATG
This sequence comes from uncultured Ectothiorhodospiraceae bacterium, assembly GCA_964488985.1. Taxonomy (GTDB): domain Bacteria; phylum Pseudomonadota; class Gammaproteobacteria; order HK1; family HK1; genus CAZAWX01. The sequence goes on along the minus strand of CAZAWX010000056.1, from coordinate 15,670 downwards.
GGAGATGGCAGCACGGGATCCCGCTGCATGACGACCGGTTTTCATTACCACGATAGGTTTGACTCGGGCTGCCGTGCGCAGGGCGCTCATGAACTGTCGTGCATCGTGTATGCCTTCGATGTACAACAAAATGCTGTCGGTTTCAGGATCTGAAATCAGGTAATCGAGAATTTCCCCAAAGTCCAAATCAGCAGAAATGCCGGTGGACAGCACATTCGAAAAGCCGACCCCATTGACTTCCGCCCAGTCAAGTATGGCGGTACACAGTGCCCCGGATTGTGAAACCAATGCGACGCGTCCCGGCAGCGCGCTGCCCTTGCTGAACGTGGCATTGAGGTGCAAAGACGGGCGTATCAAACCAAGGCAGTTGGGGCCGATAAATCGCACACCGTGATGGCGGGCAATTTCCAGAGTCCGGTTTTCAAGTCGTTTGCCACTGTCACCCACCTCTCGGAAGCCTGCGCTCATAACAATGACAGCCCGGGTTCCATGCTTCCCACAGGACTCAATGATCCCGGGCACGGTCGCCGCAGGGGTGGCGATTACGGCCAGATCGACCGGGTTTTTGACGGCCTCCAGGGACGCGAACGCGCGCACTCCCTGAACCTTCTTGTGTTTCGGATTGACTGGATACAGGTCACCTTCAAAGTGGTCTTTAAGCAGATTTTCGAAGGTTTGTGTACCCACCGCGTCAGTACGTTCGCTGGCCCCGAATACTGCGATGGACCTGGGATTAAAAAGTTTATGTAAGTAGTGATTATTCATGGCATTAATTTAGAGATAAACCGCAGATCCATGTCGTTGATATGTTGTGCAGTGCAACATATTTCAACTCAAAAATCACGATCTAGATCAGGATTTTATGCACAATGATCCGTTCTCGTTCTGAATATTGAGCGCCAGGACGGGACCCTTGTTATCCTGTGTGGATTAATTCTGATCCATGAAATTTTCAATCAGGAGTTGTTCATGAGCAAAGTCAGCTTGAGCCAGGCCCAGGAGATCATCGACGCCGCATTGGCCAAAGGGCGATCCGAAGGATTTTCACCGTTGGTGGTCGCGGTACTGGATAGCGGCGGGCATCTGAAAGCTTTTGCCAGGGAGGACGGCGCGGGAATATTGCGTTTTCAGATTGCCCAGGCCAAGGCTTGGGGAGCATTGGGAATGGGCGTCGGTTCACGGGCGCTTGGTGAACGGGTCAAGAAGGGCGCTCAGGATGCGGCATTTATTGCCGCCGCAGTCGCCGCGTCTGAAGGGCGCATGATCCCTGGACCGGGCGGTGTGTTAATTCGCAACGATAAAGGCCAGATTATCGGCGCAGTCGGGATTAGTGGCGATACGGGTGGGAACGACGAAACCTGTGCGATCGCCGGAATTGAGGCCGTTGGCCTGCTGGCGGATCCAGGTTAATTTTATCTCTGACCGGTAGATCGGGCCTAAATAGCTGCGCATAAATCCATTTCAGAAAATCGCAGTAGGGTGCTCGCCAGCAAGAGGGGAGAAGTCCCTCACAAGACACGCCGTAAACCCCTCCCTGGGGGCTCGGTCGCAGCCTCCCTGCTGCTCACGGTCTTGTCAGTGACTTCTCCCCTCTTACTGGCTACAGTGATCTGGATTTATGCGCACCTATTTAGCCTGTTCGACGGTAGGCTTGTGGGCTTTTGCCGTAACGCCTGTGAAACGCTCTGGACAGGGCTGCAATGGAACTGAAACCTGTGCGCAGGGCAATTTCCGTGACCCTGAGGCGTGTATCGAGCAACAGGCGGCGGGCAGCGCCGAGGCGTAGCGACAGGTAATAGGCGCCCGGGGTCAGTTCGACTGTGACGCGAAACAGGTGTTCCAAACGCCGTGGGCTGAGATCGACGTTTGCGGCGATTTGTGCGACCCGGATTGGGGCATCAAGATGTTCTTCCATCAAGCGGATAGCTGCGGCGACCCGGGGTTCGTGCCGCGTGAGATCCCCAAGTGAGACCAGCGGTTGGGCATCAGCACCAAGATGGGATTGATCGTAGATGAACACACTGGCGACATCCAAAGCTGCAGTGTAACCCTGGCGGCAGCGGATCAGATGGAGCATGAAGTCGAAGCTTGGCGAGGCTCCGCCGCTGGTAAAAAACCGTTCGTCAATCACATAACGGTCAGTGCGCAGTCGAACCCTGGGAAAGCGATTTGAAAACTCCTCAAAGTCCTCCCAATGGGTCGTTGCCTCGCGACCATCAAGCAGACCCGCCAAAGCCAATATCCAGGATCCGGACTCTACCGCACCGATCATGCGCTGCCGGTTCCGTGACGCGGTGCGGATCCGGTTCAGTAAATCAGTACTTGCATGCTCGAGAACGTTGAAACCGGAAATTACAATCAGTACATCTCCACACTGCAGCGGATCAAATCGGCCACTGACTTCGATCGGCAAGCCACACGTCGTTCGCGCCGCACAGCCATCGCTGGAATACACCTCCCATTGATAGAGGTTTGTCCCACTGATTCGATTTGCGGCACGTAACGGCTCGAGGCTTGATGCAAGCGTCATCAGGGATGAATCCGGCAGAACCAAAAAGCTTATCCGTAGCGTTTTAGTGTTTGGAGAAAAAATCAAATTTTTCGTAAAGTGTTAAATGAGCAACGTATATTGTAAAACAGTGGGGATTTAATTGGGCAAAAATTCGCAAAATTCATGCGCGAAATTTAAGTGTTCAACGTAAGCAACGTTTGGCAAGGAGAATGGCCCAATGGCATTAACACCAAGTAAAGACGTATTTATCACCTGCGCACTTACGGGTTCCGGTGCGAGTACGGATAAATCAGCGAAAGTTCCCGTCACCCCGAAACAAATTGCGACGGCGGCTATCGAGGCGGCGAAAGCCGGCGCCGCCATCGTGCATTGCCATGTACGGGACCCGCAAAGTGGTGCCCCGGCACGGGATCCGGCCTTGTTCAAGGAGGTGGTATCGAGAATTCGTGAATCACAAACTGATGTTGTCATTAACCTGACCGCCGGTATGGGTGGCGATCTGACGTTCGGATCCGTTGAACAACCTTTGCCACCGGCCGTGGCTGGAACCGATATGGCCGGGGCCACGGAACGCTTAGCCCATGTCCGGGAGTGTCTGCCGGAAATCTGCACGCTGGATTGTGGAACCATGAATTTTGGTGAAGGTGATTATGTGATGACCAATACCCCATCGATGCTCAAGGCGATGGCGGCACAGGTCCAGGCATTGGGTGTGCGCCCGGAAATCGAGGTGTTTGATACCGGTCATCTGGTACTGACCCGTTGGCTGGTGGATCAGGGGCTGATCGATGATCCAGTCCTGGTGCAGATTTGCATGGGGATCCCCTGGGGCGCACCGGATGACTTGAACACCCTCATGGCCATGGTCAACAACATGCCGGCGAACTGGATCTATTCCACCTTTTCGATTGGCCGCAATCAACTGCCGTATGTTGCCGCGGCGATCCTGGCAGGCGCCAACATACGTGTCGGTCTGGAAGATAATCTGTATTTGCAACGTGGCGTGCTGGCGAGTAACGCCGATTTGGTGGAGCGTGCAGTGATCATTGCCGAAGCGATGAATGTCAATGTGCTGGGACCGCAGCAGGTACGTGAGAAATTACAACTGTTGAAACGTTAAAAGGCGATGGACATGGACGTATTACAGCGGGCGGCCTGTATTGGCGGCGGAGTAATCGGCGGTGGCTGGGTTGCGCGATTGCTGCTCAATGGTGTTGATGTGGCCGTATTCGATCCGGATCCGCAGGCGCAACGCAAGGTGAACGAAGTGCTGGAGGGTGCGCAACGGGCCTACGCAGGCTTGACGGATATGCCGCTTCCGGTCCCGGGTACATTGCGGTTTTGCGCTACTTTGGCAGAGGCGGTCGCCGGGGCACAGTTGATTCAGGAAAGTGCTCCGGAGCGTCTTGAACTCAAACGCGGCATTCTCAATGAAATCGATCAGCACGCTGATGCCCAGGCGATCATCGGTTCATCGACCTCTGGATTATTACCCAGTGATTTGCAGTCACAGATGTCGCAACCGCAACGACTGCTGGTCGCGCATCCTTATAACCCGGTGTATTTATTGCCGTTGGTGGAATTGGTGGCGGGCAATGCTACGCAAGTTGATAGGGTGGCGAAGGCAAAGCACTTTTACAGTTCACTGGGGATGAAAGCGGTGGTGATCCGCAAGGAAATCGACGCTTTTGTCGGTGACCGTTTACTGGAGGCGGTGTGGCGCGAGGCGTTATGGCTGGTCCGTGATGATGTGGCGACGGTGGAGGAAATTGACGATGTGATCCGCTACTCATTCGGTCTTCGCTGGGCGCAGATGGGCTTGTTTCAGGTTTACCGAATTGCGGGTGGTGAGGAGGGTATGCGCCATTTCATTGAGCAATTCGGACCGTCGTTGAAGTGGCCGTGGACGAAGCTGATGGATGTGCCGGAGTTGGATGAGGCTTTGGTGGAGAAAATTGTCAGTCAATCGGATGCGCAGAATGAGGGGGTATCGATTCGCGAACTGGAACGGATTCGGGATGATAATCTGATTGCGATCATGCGCGGGTTGAAGGGGAATGATTGGGGGGCAGGGGCATTGTTGAAGGCGTATGAAGGCGGGCTACGGGAGGAGGCCAGGAAGGTGGAGGGCTGACGTGCAAGGCACGCCGCGAGACTGCGAGGGAGCGCCCCTGGATATTATTGAGGTGGCGGCAGGGCACAAGGTGAGGCTCACCGGACATGACACGCCGCAAGTACATGATGTGCAGGGATGCACGAATGCCGCGATCGCATGGATGCGAATGTGCGGCCCATGTAGGCTCGGTCGCGGCATCCCTGCCGCTCACGGTCTTGTCCGGTGGTCCTCACCTTGTGCCTGGATATTGCGCGGTAATTTCTCTGTATGGCCCTCTAGTATGGCAATTTATCGTTACTGTGCATGGGCTTTTTTATAGATGTATCAGAGGCTTGAATAATGGATTTTGATCTCAGCGGTGAGCAGCAGATGTTGGTGGAGACGGTGCGTAAGTTTGTTGAGACGCAGTTGTACCCGCTGGAGGAACAGGTTGAGCGTGACGGGGTGGTACCGCTGGAGGTGGGGCGGGAGATTCAGCGCAAGGTGTTGGAGTTGGGGTTTTATGCGCCAAATCTGCCTGTTGAGGTGGGTGGGGGTGGGCTCGATAATTTGGACTTCACATTGCTGGAACGTGAGCTTGGCCGGGCGTCTATGGGTTTGACGGTGTTTTGGGGTCGGCCATCGGGAATATTGATGGGCTGTAATGATGAACAGCGTGAAGTATACCTGTATCCGGCAGTGCGGGGGGAGAAGATTGATGCGCTGGCGATGACGGAGCCGGGTGCGGGATCGGATGTGCGGGGGATGCAGTGCAGTGCCCGGGCGGCGGGGGATGACTGGGTGGTGAATGGCAGTAAGCATTTCATCAGTCATGGAGACATTGCTGATTTTTTCATCGTGTTTATTGCCACGGGGCAAGAGCAGACTGATCGCGGACCTAAAAAACTGATCAGTTGTTTTCTGGTCGACCGGGGTACACCGGGATTTGAGGTGAGGCCGGGATATGCGTCGGTTTCGCACCGGGGGTATCAGAACACGATTTTGAATTTTGATGATTGCCGCTTGTCCTCGGCGCAGATTCTTGGGGAATTGCACCGAGGATTTGAGATGGCCAATGAGTGGCTGTATGGGACGCGTCTGACAGTCGCGGCCGGGTGTGTGGGACGCGCACGGCGGGCCTTTGATCTGGCGTTATCCCAGGCTGCGGATCGTCACCAGTTTGGGCAGTCAATTGGCCGTTTTCAAGGCGTTTCATTCAAACTGGCCGATATGATCACTGAAATCGATGCGGCCGACTGGCTGACGTTGGCGGCGGCCTGGCGCCTGGATCAGGGGCTGGCGGCAAATCGGGAAATCGCCTCGGCAAAACTGTATGCCTCGGAGATGTTGGCAAGGGTGACGGATGAGGCAATCCAGATCCACGGCGGTATGGGCTTGATGAGTGACTTGCCTTTGGCGCGATTCTGGCGCGATGCGCGGGTTGAGCGGATCTGGGACGGTACCTCGGAAATTCAACGCCACATTATCAGTCGCGAATTGTTGCGGCCGTTGGGTTCCTGATTGGTGTCAGGCGTATTGGAAAAGCTTGTACGACCGCGACACATTGCGGTATTCGGGGGCAAGGAAGCAAGGCGGGTGATCGGTCAATGTGATCGCATGGGCTATACCGGTGAGGTGTGGCCTGTGCATCCCCGCCATGAACAGATCGCAGGCCGGCGTTGTTACCGTTCAGTAGCGCAATTGCCGAGCGCACCGGATGCGGCATTTATCGGTGTCAATCGTTATCAAACCATCGAGATTATTCGCCAACTGTCGGCGGCAGGCGGTGGCGGTGCGGTGTGTTATGCCTCGGGGTTTCTGGAAGCGACCCAGGAAAGCAGTGACGGCGAACGGGTACAGGCTGCATTGCTGGAGGCAGCAGGGAACATGCCGATACTGGGGCCGAACTGTTACGGACTCATCAATTATCTTGATGGTGCCTTGCTGTGGCCAGATCAGCATGGCGGACAACGCCTGGCAGCACAAAGCCGCGGTGTTGCCATCATCGGCCAGTCGTCGAATATCCTCATCAACCTGACCATGCAGCAGCGCGGCCTGCCCATTGCCTATGTGCTGGCCGCTGGCAATCAGGCGCAACTCAGTCTGGCGCAGATCGCACTGGCGCTGTTGGATGATCCACGGGTCAGTGCGATTGGCTTGCATATTGAGGGTTTAGGCGATGTGAGTGATTTTGAGATTTTGGCAAGCCGGGCCAGGGCGGCGAAGGTTCCCATCATTGCCTTAAAAGTAGGGCGGTCACATCAGGCCCAGGCGGCAACCTTAAGCCATACCGCCTCGTTGGCGGGATCCGATGCGGGTGCGCAGGCTTTTTTGCAACGCTTGGGCATTGCCCGGGTGGAGTCATTGCCGGTGTTTCTGGAATGCCTGAAGCTGCTGCATGTGCAGGGTCCTTTGGCGGGCTATGACATCGCTTCGATGAGTTGTTCTGGAGGTGAGGCCTGCCTGATGGCGGATGCCGTACTCGGGACACGCCTGCGCTATCGTCCGTTGAGCAGCAAGGTGCGCAGGGAAATCAAATCTGCGGTGGGTGAACTGGTTACAGTGGCCAACCCGCTTGATTACCACACGTTCATATGGAACAACGCTGAGGCGTTGTGCTGTACCTTTACTGCCATGTTGGCAGCTAATGCCGATCTGACACTGCTGGTATTGGATTTTCCACGCCCGGACTGTTGTGATGATCAGGCGTGGTGGACACCCGTTGAAGCGTTTGCCAAAGCATTGCAGGTCAGTGGCCGCAAAGGTGCGGTCGTCTCCAGCCTGCCGGAAAATATTAGTGAGGGTGTTGCCCGGCGCTTGTTGGCGTACGGCATTGTCCCTTTGCTGGGGATCAGTGAAGCAATGCTGGCGATTCAGGGGGCTGTGCAGGTGGGGGATGCCTGGCGCGAAGATGCGCCGTTGCCGGTCGTATCGACAGGTGCTGACACAATGGTCAGTACGCAACGCGTCCTGGATGAAGATGAGGCCAAATCGTTGCTCGCAAAATTCGCTATACCGGTCCCACCCAGGGTCAAGGCCTTTACTATCAGTGCCGCAGTAAGGGCCGCCGATTCAGTGGGGTATCCGGTGGTGTTAAAAGCCCTTGGCATCGCACATAAAACCGAGGCCGGGGCTGTGCGAGTCGGCCTTGGCAATGCTGCTGCTACCCGCCGTGCGGCACGGGAACTGTTGCCCATGGGTAAGGGCCTGTTGGTGGAGTCTCTGGTGTCCGATGTGGTTGCGGAGTTGATTCTGGGCGTGCATCGTGACCCGCAATTTGGTCTGGTTTTGAGTCTTGGCGCCGGCGGAATTTTTACTGAGCTGTTGCGCGACAGCGTGCAATTGTTAATGCCGGTCACAGCGGTGGATATACGCCGGGCGTTGTCGCAGTTGCAGGTTAGTGCAGTCTTGAATGGTTACCGTGGTGGCCCGCCGGCGGATATGGAGGCGCTTGTTGAAGGGGTTCTGGCCTTGACCCGCCTGTGTAAGGCACAGGGGGATCGAATCATTGAATTGGATATTAATCCATTTATGGTTCGCAGTGTTGGCAAGGGTGCGGTGGCGGTTGATGCCCTGATCAAAATTGATTCGAATGTTCCACAGTAAACGACAAATTGAAGGAGTAAAGATGAGTAAAGCAATCCGTACTGAACGCCGCGGGGGGGTGCTGGAAGTGTTGCTGGATGTTCCCAAGGCAAATGTCATCAGCCTTGCGACCAGCCGGACCATGGGTGAAACCTTCAAGGCTTTTCGAGATGATCCGGAATTGCGCGTGGCGATTATCTCCACTGCCGGAGATCGTTTTTTCAGTGCCGGCTGGGATTTGAAGGCAGCAGCAGCAGGGGATCCCGTGGACGGTGACTATGGTGTGGGCGGTTTCGGTGGATTGCAGGAATTACGGGATCTGAATAAACCTGTGATTGCCGCTGTCAGTGGCATGGCGGTGGGGGGCGGCTTTGAGCTGGCTCTTTCTGCAGATTTAATATTATGTGCCGAACACAGCACCTTCAGCTTGCCAGAAATCCGTGCTGGAACTCTGGCCGATGCAGCCACGGTCAAGCTTCCCATGCGTATTCCCTATCATGTGGCGATGGATATGCTGTTTACAGGGCGCTGGATGAAAGCACAGGAAGCAAAACACTGGGGACTGGTCAACGAAGTGCTGGCGGCAGAGCGACTTATGGAACGTGCCCGGGAGATTGCCCTGCAGTTGGAAAACGGCCCGCCACTGGTGTTCGCGGCGATCAAGGAAGTGGCTCGGGAAGCCCAGAATCTGAGTGTGCAGGATGCCATGAACCGCATTACAAAACGTAAATTTGCCACGGTTGATATCCTCTATGATAGTGAAGACCACAATGAGGGTGCCCAGGCCTTTGCCGAGAAACGTGACCCTGTGTGGAAGGGCCGATGAAGCCAAAGTTTAAGTTTATGGCGTTATGCGGCGGCGTCTTCTATCATGGGGGATGGATAAAACGTATGGCTGCCATGACATGCCTGTAAATTAGCCAAGGAGAGTTTTTCGATGTCCAATAACGCCGAAGTGGCACTTATAGAACGCGACAATGCCCACCTTATCCATCCGCTGCACAGTCGTTCCGGCCATGTGGGTGGCAAGGTCTGGGTCGGTGGTGAGGGGGCCTATCTCATCGATGCCAACGGCGATCGCTATATTGATGGTTTGTCCGGTCTGTGGAACAACACCGCCGGCAATGGCCGTAACGAGCTTGCTGAAGCCGGCGCCCGGCAACTGCGGGAAATGGCCTATGCCTCCGGCTATACGGGCAGCTCTAACCCGCGGGCCATCGAGCTCGGGGAACGACTGGCGAACCTGACTTACCCGAATATCAACGAGTTCTTCTTCACCTCCGGTGGTGGCGAGGCCACTGACAGCAATATCAAGATGGCACGCTATTACTGGAAGCTCAAGGGCAAGCCGGAAAAGGTTAAGGTGATTTCGCGGATCTGGGGCTACCACGGCGTGACGATGGCGGCGATGTGTGCCACTGGCATACCGAGCTACTGGGGAATGTTCGAGCCACGCATGCCGGGATTTGTGCATATTCCGACCCCGGACCCTTATCATTACGAGGCTTGCGCAGGTTCGGCAAGCCAGGGTATTGCTGCCGCCAATGAGCTGGAAAAGGCAATTCTCGCCGAGGGGGCCGATACCGTGGCAATGTTCATCGCCGAGCCAGTGCAAGGCGCGGGCGGGGTGATCGTGCCCCAGGATGATTATTTTCCCCGTATTCGGGAGATTTGCGACCAATACGATGTATTGCTGGTGTCCGATGAAGTGATCACGGGATTCGGACGCACAGGCAAAATGTTTGGCCTTGAACACTGGGGCGTGCAGCCAGATCTGATGCAATATGCCAAGGCCATTACTTCAGGGTATTTTCCCTTGGGTGGTATCGGTGTGAGTGATGAAATTGCCGAAGTGATGAATTCGAGCGGCAAACCCTGGATGCATGCCTACACCTACAGTGCACATCCCACTGGCTGTGCCATTGCCTTGGCCATGCTTGATGTCATTGAAAAAGAGAACTTTCCAAATCAGGCCGCTGTCAAGGGCGATCGTTTGCTCAAAAGTCTTAAAGATGCCCTCGGTGATCACCCGAATGTCGGCGAAATCCGTGGCCTGGGGATGATGTGCGCAATTGAATATGTCAAGGATCGCGACACCAAAGCACCTTTTGATGCCAGTGCCGCTATCGGCCCAAAGGTGCATGCAGCAACGGTCGAACGAGGTATGTTCAGCCGCGTACGCGGGGATGTGTACTGCCTTGCTCCGCCGATCGTTACAAGCGAAGAAACGCTGGATGAGATTGTATCAATCCTTGCCGACTCAACTCGCGCTGTGCTCGGCTGAACTTGCCGACGTTGCTAAAGGAAAAAATCGATCTTGCCCTCTGCATACTGGGTAAGGGACTGAGACTGTTTGTTGAGAAGGTGTTCATAGCGCCGCAATGCGGCGCTGAAAAAATACCACGCCACTTTATATCCACACTTTATATCCACACTTTATATCCACACTTTATATCCACACTTTATATCCACACTTTATATCCACAATCTGCGGACACCT